>JACPPP010000327.1 GCA_016190935.1 Armatimonadota bacterium
GTCGCTGGATTGCCTTGGCCGCTTCCTCGTTCGCCGGGTCCTGCTGCTTTACCTTCCGGTACTCCTCCAGGGCCTCGGCGTTCCTGTTCTCTTTCTCAAGCAGTTCCGCATATTTCAGCCGGTACATCGGATTGTCCCACTGATCGAGAACCTTCTTATACTGCTCGATCGCCTCTGCGCGCCTGTCAAGTTGGACGTAGAGATCTGCCAGAGATTTGCGAGCAAGAATGTTCCGCTCATCTTCAGCGACGATCTTCTGGTAGAGTTCCGCAGCCTTCTCGGGGTTTCCGGCCTCAGCCGTCCATTTTGCAAGCGATATCTTGAACCCCCGGTCGTTCTGCCGCTTCTCGGCAAGCGATTCGATGAACGCCAGCCCTTCCGCCAGCTTATCGGCCTTCTTGTACTCCGCCATCAAGCTGTCATACGGAGCGCCCTGTTCGGTCTTATCCACCAGACCCTTCAGGTATTCCAGCCACTCCGCCTGCTTCTTCTCCCCCGCATAGATGCCGCTCAATTGGTCGATGGCAACAGGATCGGACGGATTGATAGCGAGCACCTGCTTGAATTCGTCAATCGCCAGCTCGTTCTTCCCCTGCTTCAGGTGGATCTCCGCCATCTTCCTGACGGCGTTCGGCTTGGCCTTGGAATCCTTTGCAAGCTCTGAGTACTCCTTCAGGGCTTCGTCCAGTTTGTTGTTTTCCTCGAGGAGGCTCGCAAGAGCCATACGGACGCGAGACACATGATCCGGTTTTGCGCTTTTGATCTGCTCTCTGTATTCGGTTATCGCCTCGTCCGTCAGTCCTGCACTGGCAATGAGCCGTCCGACCGCCGCTGGATCGGAAAACTGCGGATAATACTCGACCAGCTTCCGTTGGGCAGCAACAGCCTCGTCATACTTCTTTTCGCGTTCATACAGCCTGACAAGCCCCGTTAGAGCCTCATGGTTCCTGGGATCGAAGGCGATTACTTTTTTATAGCTCGCTATCGCCTGCCCTATCTGCTGATCCTCCTCGTCGAACCTGGCCAAAGCAATATAAGGGGCTGCGTTCTTCGGATCGGACTTGCTGGCGGCCTCGATCTCTGCCCTGGCCTCGTCCTTCTTTCCCATTGACCGGAGCACGCGAGCCGCCGAGATAGCGGGCCATGGAAGCTTCGGATCGACCTTTGCCGCCGCGCGGTACTGAGCCAGAGCCTCTTCCTTCTTCCCCTGCGCATCATACAGGTTCGCGATGGAATTCATCATAGCCGTGTCCTTCGGGTCGAGATCGAGGATCTTCTTCCACGCCGCGATAGCCTCGTCATACTTCTTCTGCTGCTCGTAAACCCGCGCTACCCCCTGGTGGGCCTTCTTGTCCTTCGGGCTTTTCTCGATAAGAGCCTGGTATTCCTTGATCGCCTTGTCGAACTTTCCTTGTTCGATGTATATGCCGGCGATCTGGTCGATTGGCGACGGCGGAGCGAATCCAAACTGACCCTGCGGTTCCTCCTGTGCAGGCAAAGTGTCCGCGATTTTCCGAAGCTGGGCTATGGCCTCATCGTACTTCTTCTGGCGGCGATAGATTCCGACCAGCCCCTCCATCGCCTCTCTGTTCTTGGGGTCTCTATTCAGCAGAACCTTATATTCCGCCGCGGCTTCGTCGTACTTCTCTTGAGAGATATAAAGAGAGGCGATCTGGAGTACGGGCTTTGAATCCTTCGGGTTCTCCTCCGCGATTACTCTGATCTGGGCTATCGCCTTATCGTACTCCTTCTGCTGTTCATAGACGCCTGCCAGACCCTCAAGAGCCATACGGTTCTTCGGCTCGATCTCGAGGGCGGAGTTAAAGTGTCTGATTGCCTCGCCGAACTGCCCGATCTGGACCTCTGAGAGCGCGAGGTTACACTTGGCCCCGACATTGCTCGGATCGGCCACGCATGCGGCGTAGAAGTGTTCCTTGGCGGACTTGTAGTCGCCTTCGACGAATGCGTACCGGCCAAGGTTGAAGGATGCTACAAAGTTCTTCTTTTCTATTTTGAGAACCTTCTCAAGGAGTTGTTTGGCCTTAGGGATATTCTGCTGGCTCTCGTAGGCTTCAGCCAGGCCGAGCAGGGCCGGTATGTCATTGGGATCAGCCTTCCGCACAGCCTCAAGATGCTTTATTACCGCCTTCGCGTTGCCTGAAAGTGCGGCCGCGTTTGCCGCCGCGCGCCTCATTTGCATATCCTTTGGGTTCGCCGCGATCAGCTTATCATACTGGGCAAGCGCCAGATCATATTTCTTGAGCTTTATATAGCAGTAGGCGAGATTCTGCCTTGCAGCAACATCGTCGGGTTTGATAGAAAGCGCCTTTCGGAACCTTTCGGCGCCTCCAGAAAAGTCCTCCTTGCTCACAGCTATGACGCCGAGTATGAACTGGGGCACAGCAGACTTGGGATCGAGCTTCGCAGCCTTCCGCGCCTGTTCCGCGGCGTTCTGCAGATCGTTCTTCTGAAGGTAGATTCTCGCAAGCTCCATGGGAGCCGCCGGGTTCTTCGGGTCGAGCTGGGATATCTTGATAAGCAGGGGAATGGCTTTATCGGTTTCGTTCTTCTGCAGGTAGATTCCGGTCAGTCCAAAGTAGGCCGGAAGGAGCCTTGGATCTGCTTTGATCGCAAGCTGGTACTCCGCTTCAGCTTGGTCGAGCTTCCCTTGCTGCTGGAGTGCGATGGCTTTGTTCAACTGCTGTGCCCCGGGGCTCGAAGCCTGAGATGTCGCCGCTTTAGACGGCGCGGCTGAGGATGGAAGTGACGAGATGATGACAAGAAGCATTATTTTGGCGTAAAGAAAATTCCGACCTGGCAAGACTGATTCTCCTTCGATTAGATTCTGATGAAATTCTAAGCTCAGGAGTGGGAAAAGTCAAACAGTCGGCTTTATGTTCTGGTTTATGCGGAAGAGGTTGGTTGGATCGTACTTATTCTTGATCTGCGCCAGACGGTCGTAGTTGTCCCTGTAGGTTGCTCGAATTCGGTCCTGTCCTTCGTCCATCATGAAGTTCACATACGCCGCGCCGGCGGAGTAGGGATGCAGCGACTCCCAATAGTCCCTCACCCAGGCCATATTCTTAGGCGTGTCTGCTGGATCGGGATATATCGCGGGGATGACCATACTGAACTTTGCTTCCCGGTAGCTGAAAGCCGTCTCGTTTCTCCCCACCCTATGCGCCGCTCCATCCATCGGATAAATGTGCATCGTTGACTGCACCGTCGGGACCTGTGGGCCGTATTTCGCGTGAACTTCTATGGCATCATCACTGATCTCCTCCAGGAAATCGGCCTTCCAATAGTGCTGCAGTCCCGGCGGCAGCAGCGGATCGAACAGCTTCTGCAGGGCCGGATAGGGCATGGGGGCGAGCAGATCCAAAGCCGGCGGCCCGAACTCACGTATGGGCCTTGCGACATCCTCAGCCTTGTCCATTGGCCCTGAGTAGCAGCATATAATGGCGCACATCGTCACCCCCTGCAGATATTCTGGGATGAATGGCGCCTCCGGCCCGATATGGAACCCGAAGAAGGCGTTCATCTCCTCGGGCGCCTGGGCCATGTAATCGCGATATAACCGCAGGGCGTCGGCGCTCTTCTCGATCGGGTAGAAGACAGGCCCTCCCAGGACGGTGCTGACAGGGTGCAATTTGTACTCGAAGGATGTTACGACTCCGAAGTTGCCTCCGCCGCCGCGAAGAGCCCAAAAGAGGTCCTCGTTGTTGTCCGCGCTTGCTGTTAGAAAGCGACCATCGGCCGTCACTACGTCGGCAGACAGGAGATTGTCGCACGTGAGGCCATAGTGGCGCGTGAGGTTGCCCGTGCCGCCGCCAAGTGTGAGACCGCCGATGCCGGTCGTGGAGATGATCCCGCTCGGCGTAGCTAGGCCGAAAGCGTGCGTGGCGTGGTCTACGTCACCCCAGGTGCATCCTCCCTCGGCGCGTACCGTGCGGGCGCTGGGATCGACACGAATTCCCTTCATCATCGACAAGTCGATCACAAGACAACCATCGCAGGTGCCAAGCCCGGCGACATTATGGCCGCCACAGCGGATTGCGGCGGCCATATCGTTCTCACGAGCGAAGTTGACGGCGGCAATGACATCGGCTGCGTTTGCACAGCGGGCGATCAGACGGGGGTGCCGGTCGATCATAGCGTTGTAGACCCTGCGGGCAGTGTCATACGCTGGATCATCAGGACCGATCAGTTCGCCGCGAAGCTTTGATTCAAACTCCCGGATCGCCGCCTCACTGAGTTCAATTGGTCCGGCTATTGTTTCTACAGGCACTGGCTCTTGCATCGCTCATCCTCCCAACGAAATATCTGAAGTTATTACTGCCCAGCGCGCGACAGTTCTAAACCAGACCAGCGATTGACGTCCTGCTGCCGACGCCCCGCTGCACAAATATCGTCAAAACCTGAAATCTGTGATTCAGTGGAAATAGGGATTGACTTGAAGCGAACAGGCAAGCTAACATATATCGGATGGCTCGAACAAGAGGAGGAAAAAAAAGATATGGAACTAATAGACTGCACCAGGTTTGCAAACGAGAATCCGATCTGCTATCTTGCAACTACTGATGGAGACCAGCCAAGGGTACGAGGGTTTATGCTCTGGTTCGCGGATGACACGGGATTCTATTTCCACAGCGGAAGCCCTAAAGCGGTCTGCAGGCAGCTTATACAGAACCCCAAGACGGAAGTGTGCTTCTATGCTCCGGCTCCTCTCCCGGACGGAGGCACAATGATGCGCGTAGCCGGAGAGGTCGAATTCCTCGATGACAGAGGCTTAAAGGCCAGGCTGCTTGAAGAAAGGCCCTGGCTTAAGGATATGGGAACGACCGGCCCCGATGATCCGAACCTGGCTGTCTTCCGAATAAGCACGGGAGAGGCCCACTTCTGGACTCTGGCGGATAATATGCGGGAGTCGGAAGTGGAGCGGATAAGTTTCTAATACCAATTGTGGAAAGTTGGGCCACTCCACTGGTTCTTTGAAACGCGAATTGCGCGAAAAGGGGTTAGGGGCTGGGGGTTGGAAACCTAAGCTACGATGGCCCGGCCCGTCTCGCGCCGGGCCAGATATGCCGCACGTCCCCGTGCGGCGCCTTGGGCGGTAGACGACTGCTGACGGCTGATTGCTGATTGCTGACAGCTTCTTCCGCAAAATCCCAACAATCTGTGAAATCTGCGATTCACTGCAGGATCGCGTATACTACATTTACCGTGGCTCGGACCTTGATTTGCCTTGGGCTGATCGGGGTCTCAGCCGCCGCTTCCGCTCTTGCAAAAAGCGGGCTTACTATCGGCGCGGAAGACTCCGTCGCGCTTTGAAGCGGACCCAGTCTTACTTCAAGTGCACGGGCCATAACGGCAGCCTTGGCCCTTGCATCGGCTATTGCTTCTGTGAGCGATCTCTGCTTGACCGGCGATTCGTCCTTAAGCCCGAACGCAACATCCTGAACCACATTCGCGCCGGCTGTCACAGCAGCATCTATCACCCGTCCGACTTTTCCCAAGTCTCGCACCGTCACTTCAACGAGGTTTGTGGCCTCATAACCGGTTATCCTCGGAGGGGCGTCCCTGGGGTATTCAAACACCGGCTGAAGGGTATAGACCACAGTCTGGATATCCGTCTCGGCAATATCGAGCTGCCTCAATGCCTGGATTACTTTGCGCATGGCCGCGGCGTTCTCCTCGGCAGCCCGGTCCGCACGGTTCGCGCGCGTTCGTACCCCCAGGGTGACTCTCGCGATATCAGGGGCGGCTGAGATTTCAGCCGTTCCACTGACAGATATCCCACGGTGCGTCTCGTCCGTTTGGGCAAACGCGGCAATTTGCGCGCCGAAAACGATCACAAATCCAAGAACTGCTGCTGAGCCGGTATATGCTTGCATTGCCAGTTCACCACCTGCATGTTTTACTTTGCCGAACAGTCGGCAATGCATTTATACCCAAGCCCGCGCTATTCGCTTCCGGGAACGCGTTCAAACCTCACTATAAAATCGTTTCTGGCGCGCGACCAGGAGGTTCTTGCTACAAGCACCGGTTCGGGCCGATTGTTATCTTCGAGGTAGGTCCAGATGACGGGACTCGCCTTAAACAAACGCCAGATACCAACCGCCGCGGACCGCGAGAGAAAAGAAATCTCGTCGCTGGAAACGTCACATGGCAAAACCAGTTTGAACGTCTTGTCCGACAGGAACTTCGCTTCCACGTCTACGCCGCGTTTGAGCGCCATTTTCCTGAACCCCGCGACGAATTCCCTGTGGTCGCTGTCTGTGTAAACTCCTACGGGATCCTCTCTCAGGTCGCGGGCCGGTAACTCACCAGGGCCGCCGTTCGTGCTGGAGATCAGGATCACGGAAGCCGCCAGAACCGCAATTAAGCACGCGGCCCAAAGTTTGTTGTTTGCTGCCAATCGTTCACGCATACTCATATAGGCCGTGTCATCCTGTGAATCCACAGCCCAACCCTCCATCCGTATTCTTTTGCTTCGCCGTTTCTTCACTAACAGTTCCACCTCTTGCTTACAAGAGCATGTTACCAGAGTTCTGTTGACATAACAATCATTATTTGCGCAACCCGGATTATGCATCAGCAGGCTTCGGTTTTTCTGTATTGTAGTAAGGTGGAGAGTACCTTCGTAGAGATGTACTACCGCACTGATACAAATGTGCAGACCTATCAATACAGATAAAGCAGTCCGAAGCAACTGCTGATGCTCTTGCATGAATTCGGACTAACCCCTTGATGGGGCCCCAACAAGGGGAAACACCACTCAACCCATGTTATCGGTCGTTTTGCTCAGTCTGTTGAATCCAGGTTCTCCAGTCCTGCCCGATGTCTCCTCGGCGGCGGTATCGCTCCATCAAACTCGGACACTTACAGGTCCTTGGTCTCCCTTGCGCTTTGCCGAGCGCAGCCAGGGCGATCTCCCCAATCGCGGCTACCGAGTCTTCGACCCTCTGCTTCTCCGCATCATCGAGCAGACCTTCAAAAAGCACACCGGGACGGAAGGAGCGCTCTCTCACTCCCTCAGCATAATTGGTAATATAGCAGATGGGCGCGTAGCAGATTTCAAGCTCCTTGGCAAGGAATATCTCCGGGATGAGCGTCATACCAACCAGGGTACCACCATAGGCCGCGAATTTCCGTATCTCAGCGACGGTTTCGAGCCTCGGACCCTCTGTGCAGACATAAACGTCTTCGGTGCGGCGCCTGCCGAATCGCTCGCTTACCTCCGCCGCAAGTGCGCCGCAAAGCTCCGGGCAGAACGTAGGGCTCTGCCGGATGAATCCAAGTCCGAGTGCCTCAAAGAATGTGTAGTCACGACGCCTGGTCTCATCAACAAGATCGCCCGGAACGAGAACCTCACCTACTTCAATCGCCGGATCGATAGCTGCAGGCCCCGACCACGCGATTATTCGCTGGACCCCCAGTTCCTTGAGCGCCCAGATATTGGCCCTGTAGTTTACGAACGATGCGGTTATGTTATATCCACGGTCGCCGTGGCGCGAGATATAGAGGAACTCCAGCCCTGAATCAATGCCTCGGTACACCGGCGCCGACGCTCCAAACGGTGTTGCGATCCGGCCCAGCGGGTCGAGCTGCGCGCTCCGGCTTTCGAGGAACTTGAAACCTGAACTGCCGCCGATTATGGCTGATGGAACGGAGATGCTGTCGATTGGCATAGTTCTTGCACTAACTCCATAATGGAAGGAGGATGGACTCGCTTGAAGATTATTCTCTGTGTTTCGCTAATAGTAATTGCCATTATTGGATTCCAGGTTCCGGCCTTTGCTATCTGGAACCTGCCGACCCCGGCGGTCGAGGCTCCCACCTTCATCGTCGAGAAACCGAACCCGTCGTGGACATCCGCTGCGACGACTAACCCGGCGGTAGCCGCCGAGATCAGGGCTCAGGTTGTCTCGACTGTTGTCGCTGCAGCGGGAGAATGGGTGGACAGGAACACCGTGCCCACCGCGCAGCCCGGTTTTGTCATATCCGCAGAGGACATGAAAGTGCTCAATCAGCACGCACTGCTCGCCCTTGGCCCCGACGGAGCGGCGGCGCTGGTCCCGGAGCCAGGAAGCATCGCGGGCCTCTCTGCCGGACTTTTCGGCCTCATCTTTCAGATGCGCAGGATCAGAAAGCGCTCTTGATTCGACCTTCAATAGTAACTTTCCAAGCCCGCCTCCCGGCGGGCTTTTTGCTAAGTTCACTTGAAACGCGGATTACGCGAAAGAAGCTGTCAGCAGTCAGCTATCAGCCGTCAGCTTCTCGGCCCCTGCGGGGCCACCGCACGGGGACGTGCGGCATACTTGGCCCGGCGCGAGACGGGCCGGGCCATCAGCCATCAGCAATCGGACCATTTTTCATTTTGCATTTTTCATTTTGCATTTCCCATGACCCATGACCCTTACCAACCCCTAACCCCCATCACCCAACCCCTTTCTCATGCACCCGAAGCAGCCGGTACATCGTATCTCGCTGCGCCGCGTCGAAACCTGCGCTATGGATCAGCTCAATCAGCCTCTTCTCCGACAATCTGAATCGCACTCCGGCAGCCGCCACCACGTTTTCCTCAATCATAGTGCTCCCAATATCGTTTGCGCCGAACCTGAGCGCCACCTGCGCCAGAGCGTCGCCCTGAGTGACCCAGGACGCCTGGATGTTGGACACGTTATCCAGCACCAGGCGGGATATTGCCAACGTGCGCAGATAGTCATGGCCTCCGGCTGCCGCTCTGCCGAGTGCTGTGTTACCCGGTTGATATGTCCAGGGTATGAAGGCCGTAAAGACCCCGGTCCGGTCCTGAAGGTCCCGGATCGCCATCAGGTGCTCGACCCTGTCTTCATGCGACTCTATATGGCCGAACACCATCGTAGCCGTGGCGCGCATCCCGATTTTCCCGGCTGTCTCCATAACGCCGAGCCATTTCCTTGCGCTGCACTTGACCGGAGAGAGTTCATTGCGCACACGGTCCACCAGGATTTCGGCCCCCCCCCCCGGCAGCGAGCCCAGCCCGGCGTCGTGAAGTCTGCACAGTGTAGTCTCCAGATCGAGCCCTGACACCTCGGCTATGTGCACTACCTCAGGAGCCGAAAGAGAGTGGATATGTACCGGATAGGCGTTCTTGATAGCCCTGAACAGCCCTTCATAGAACTCGATCCCAAGCTCCGGATGCAGCCCGCCCTGCATGAGAATTTGCGTTGCGCCAAGTTCGACTGCCTCGCCGACCTTCTCCAGGACCTCCTCAGTCGAGAGCACATATCCATCCGGGTTTCCCGGCTCTCGATAGAACGCACAGAACCGACACCCGGAAATGCAGATATTGGTGTAGTTTATGTTCCTATCGACAACGTAGGTGCGAACCGGTTCTGGGTGCAGGATGTCGCACACCGCTGCCGCCGCGCGGCCCAGTTCAGGTAGGCTATGGCACGAGAGAAGCTCTACTGCCTGCTCTCTGCTCAACCTTGCGCCCTGAGCAGCCGAGTCGAGTGTCCCGTAGAGCTTCATACCCCCACCCGGCATTCTGAGATCGGTGCTGCAAGCCTGATTTCCGGCTCGACGTCTATCAGTCCGTGCTGGAGGGCCTTTTGACCGAAGACACGAAGTGATTCTATCTCTCGATGCCCAAGCTCATAGCGGATTACCCTTGTCAGATAGTCCTCACACATCTCGATCTGCAGGCCGAGTCGCGGCGACTCTTCGGCAGCTATTTGCCCCGCCCGCTCCATTCCGTCTACTCTGGCAACCAGAAGTGTCTGGATAAGCTGTCGAGTAATAGACTCAGCAGGCCCGGCCCAGACCGCGAAAACCGCCGGCAGCCCGGTGAGCTTCAGCCATTCCTCCCCAAGATCAAGAACATGAAGCCCTGACCTGTCGGCAAGCATCGCCGGGTTACCTATGATGAGTGCGGCGTCGGATTCCGCAAGCATCTTGTCCAGGTCGGGCGCACAGGCCACAAACAGGGGCTCAATCCCGTAGCTTTCCGAGAGCACTACGGCAAGCAGAGCCCGCCCGGTGAGTGAGCTTGTGTCGATTGCAACGGTGCGGATCTGCCTTATTTCCACTTTCGAGAGCATAAGCACGCTCTGCACCGGCCCTTCGGAAGCAATACACACATCTGGCACAATCGAAAGATGAGGATTTGCAAGGCAGGCGAAGCTCGAAACCGGCGCTGCGTCCACCCTGCCTTCCGAGAGCATCCTGGCAAGGATAGCCGGCGTGGCGTAGACCAGGTCCCAGCCCTCCGGCAGCCTTCCATGCTCGAACGGATAGACGAGCGGCTTGACGTTGAGATACGGCAGACAACCCAGCCGGACGATCTCACGCCGCAGCGGCCCATCCTCAGCCGACCCATTTTCATCAACCACGATTGGACCGGAGACATGAGCCACCGAATTCTGCTCGCGGATTTCCGATCCGCTATCCCACTGCTTGCTCTTCATGTGTTACCTCCCTGTAAAGCGTATCCCTCTCGACCGGCGCTGTGCCGGTCTCCTCTATCAACCGGCGGATATCGGCCACGGTAAGCCCCTCCGGGGTCTCCGCCCCGGCCCGGTGGGTTATCTTCTCTTCCACAACCGTCCCGTCGAAGTCATCCGCTCCGAAAGAGAGCGCCACCTGGGCGAGTTTCAGTCCGAACATAATCCAGAAAACCTTCACATGAGGAAAATTGTCCAGCATCAGACGGCTTACGGCAACCGACTTAAGGTCATCGATCCCAGAGCGGGGCCGGGCGAGATGCGCCAGATTTGTATTGTCCGCGTGAAACCGCAGCGGTATGAAGCTCATAAACCCACCCGTCTCGTCCTGAAGATTGCGAAGCCTCAGGAGATGGTCCGCGCGGTCTTCCGCGTTCTCAACGTGTCCATAGAGCATAGTCGCGTTCGACCTAAGACCGAGGTTATGTGCGGCGCGCATTACACTGAGCCAGTCATCACCGGCCATCTTTTCCGGGCAGATTCTGTTCCTCACCTCGGGAGCGAAGACTTCCGCCCCTCCCCCGGGGAGCGATCCAAGCCCGGCTTCCTTGAGCCTCCTCATGCACTCCTCTACGCTGAGGGCGCCTATCTCAGCGATGTGAGCGATCTCTACGGCAGTAAACGCCTGTAGATGCACTTCCGGGAAACGCGCCCTCAGCGCCGACAACATCTCAGTATAGTACTCGAAGGGCAAGGTGGGATGTAGCCCGCCGACTATGTGAAGCTCCGTGAACTTCAGGTCCTGGTAAAGTTCCTCCGCGCGGGCGACGACCTCAGCCACACTCATCATGTACGCGCCGTCTTCCCCCTCGCTCCTGGAGTAGGCGCAAAACTTGCAGCGGTTCTTACAGACGTCCGTATGGTTGATGTGCCGGTTGACGATGTAGTAGGTCTTATTGCCGTTAAGCCTCCTTCGGACCATATCCGCCGCGCATCCGATTGCGGTGATGTCGTTCGATTCAAAAAGCCTCACCCCGTCTTCAAACGACAGCCGCTCATGGGCTTGGACTTTTTCGACTATATCCGCGATATCAGACCTGGCTAACGCGCTGTACATAGAGCACCTTCCCGCCGAGTCCCCTGGCAGTTTACCCCAGTGAGCTTAATCCGACTCCCTTTGCACTTTAGCCATACCAGGCCGATTTGTCAAGTGGCCCAGCCAGGATCCGAGAGGCAATTAGGCGAATCGTATGATTGTCAGGATAGGGCTGGATATGGTATAATTTACTAGATCGTCCGGGTACGTGAGTGTACCCGGACGATAACTATGTTGAACCCTGGAAAGGTGAATTATGAAAGCGGGAATCCACCCTGAGTATAAAGAAGCCGCTGTCACGTGCGCGTGCGGCAATACGTTTATGACGAAGTCGACTAAGCCGGAGATCAGAGTCGAAATCTGCTCGGCGTGTCATCCCTTCTTCACCGGCAAACAGAAGATCGTCGATACTGAAGGCCGGGTGGAGAAGTTCATGCAGAAATATGGTATGAAGGCCAAGAAGGAAGAATCTTAACGAATCAGGACAGGCATACTCAGGGAAGCGGTGGGATCGTTCGGGATATACCGGGCGGCGCGCTTCCTTTTTATTTTGCCTGGGTGCAGAGGAATTGACAGACAAAACTAAGAAAGACATCCACTACGGTGGACAGGCGATAATCGAAGGCGTCATGATGCGCGGCAAGGAGTACTTCGCCGCGGCTTGCCGCCGGACAAATGGTGAGATAACTACGACCGCCGAGCCTGTGGAGAAGGGAGTGCTCGGCAGCCTGAAGTGGTTGAACCGACCCTTCCTTCGCGGGACGCTCGCTTTGGCCGATGCTATGGTGCTCGGTATGAAGTCGCTTATGTGGTCCGCGAACCTGGCGATGCAGGACGAGCAGGCCAGGGTCGAGGAGAAGGCAGGAAAGACTCCGTCAGAGGGACAGTCTAAGAACAGAGTGAACGACGTGGCCCTCAGCGTCACGATCTTTATCTCGATGGCTCTCGCAATACTGATATTCATGTTCCTGCCGATCTTCCTGACCAAGCTCATGCTCGGCGGCTCAACCGAGAGCCGGGCGTGGCTGGGGCTCACAGAGGGCGGTATCAAGCTCGTGTTCTTCTTCCTCTACGTCTGGGGGATATCGAACTGGAAGGAGATCCGGCGGATATTCGAGTATCACGGCGCAGAGCATAAGACGATCAACGCCTTCGAGGCCGGCGAGGAGCTTACGGTCGAGAACGTGCAGAAGTATACTACCGTGCACGTTCGGTGCGGGACGAGCTTCCTTCTGGTCGTGATCCTGGTCAGCATACTCGTCTTCTCTGCCGTGCCGTGGCAAAGCGCGCTGCAGAGGCTTGGTTACAAGCTGGTGCTCCTGCCATTTGTGGCCGGAATCGCCTATGAGATAATCAAGCTTGCCGGGAGCAGGAAGGAGTCGAGGCTCATGAGACTCATTCTCGGCCCGGGGCTGCTTATGCAGCGGATCACTACTCAGGAGCCCGCAGACGATCAAGTCGAGGTCGCGATTCGATCTTTCCAGAGCGTAAGAGAAGCCGAGGAAAGGAACGGCGAGTTGCATGTTTGAGAGATTGCAGGAAGTTGAAGACAGATATGAAGAGCTGAGCGAGCGGCTGAGCGACCCGGGGATCGTAACCGATCCCCACGAGTATCAGCGCGTCGCCAAGGCGCATTCTGACCTGTCAGAGATAGTAACTAAATATAGAGAATACAAGAATGCCGGCAGGCAGATTCGTGAGACTGAGGAGATGCTCGCAGAGCCGCTCGACGATGAGATGCGGCGGCTTGCGCAGAGTGAGCTCGACGACCTTAAGGAGCGCCGCGAGAAACTGCGCGAGGAGCTTAGGATCATGCTCCTGCCCAAGGACCCAAACGACGAGAAAGACGTCATTATGGAGATTCGAGCGGGGACGGGCGGCGAAGAGGCTGGGATCTTCGCGGGCGACCTTCTCCGAATGTATGAGCGCTACGCTGAGCGGAGAGGCTGGAAGACAGAGCTTCTTTCGGCCACACCTACGGGAATAGGGGGCTACAAAGAGGCCGTAATCGAAATCAAGGGCCGAGGAGCCTTCAGCGCCCTTAAATTCGAGTCCGGGGTGCACAGAGTCCAGCGCGTTCCGGTCACTGAGTCGAGCGGCCGCATTCACACGTCTGCCGCGACGGTTGCCGTTCTGCCGGAGGCCGAGGATATCGAGATTCATATCAACCCGGACGACCTGCACATCGATACCTTCAGAGCGTCGAGCGCCGGTGGGCAGAATGTGCAGAAGAACGAGACGGCTGTCCGGATCATCCACAAGCCTACGGGTATCGTAGTCTCCTGCCAGGACGAGCGCTCGCAGTTGCAGAACAAGGAGCGGGCAATGCGGATGCTGCGCGCCCATATGCTTGAGCGCGAAAGACAGGCCCAGCAGGAAGAAGAGGATTCCGTGAGGAGGCTTATGGTCCGTTCCGGCGACCGCAGCGACAAGAGCCGGACCTACAACTTCCCCCAGGGGAGGCTCACCGACCACAGGATCAACTACACCATCTACAGGCTCGATACGATTATGGATGGTGACATTCAGGAGCTTATCGACCATCTGATAAGCGCCGACCAGGCCGACCGCCTGCAGGTGGTCGGCGAGGCGCAGGAATAACTTCGGAAGAGCTTTCTTCTCAATCCTTTCGACTACGAGACTTGCGGTTTCGCTACTCCAACCCGGGATCCTCAGTGTCTCATTTCCTGTTCAGTGCTTCAGTGGTTCCGAAGGCATAATCGTACGTATTGCCTCCTATGCGTCAGATGAGAAACACCTGAAATCACGACGCCCTGGGCAATAATCCGCTGATGCAGCAGTCTTATAATTCAGAATATATCTGGCCGCGTGACGCCAGGGATGTCGGTGTCGATATGAAGTCCAGCTATTGCCGACGGGTAAGAATGCTCATACTGCTCGCCATATTCTGGCTGGCGTTGACCAGTTGTGAACAGACCACAGAGAACACAATCGTCGCAGCATCTCACCGATCAACGCCGCCCGTGGCACATCCTGACCCGCCTCGAAAAGATCAGCCTGAGTTGGTCTTGCAGTATGCCCAATCTGATAGGTCGCTGGACGTCACCTTCGCCTCGCGCGCGCCGGTCTTCGCCTCAAGCAACGAGGACGGTTCCATCGACATCTGGGACACCCGAAATTGGACGCTCAAGCGCACTGTTGATACCGGCACCCAAGTGATGTCACGCAACTACAACACCAAGGACATCGTTCTCTCGCCCGATGGAAGATCGGTTGCGTATATGACGGGCAGCGGAGAGGTGCAGATATGGGCTACCGGCTCAGGCAAGCTCATAAAGAGATTGCCCGCACCAGTGGGGCTGCCCGTAAGCGTAAAGTGGTCGCCGGATGGTAGAAGAATCGCCGCTGGAAGCACAGACGTCGTTCGCATCTGGGATGTGGCATCTGGCAAAGTCATCCGAACTTTTCCTGCCACCGGCGATGTTGCGTTTTCAGCAGATGGGAAAATCTTTGGCGCCGCTGGCGAAAACAACGCATTCCTTTTCGATATCGCATCTGGCCGGAAGATTTGTTCGTTCTCCGATAAGGCCGGAGTGAGCGGGCCTATAGCTATCTCGCCCGGTGGGCAATATGTCGCTACTGGCGGAGAAGACCCGGATTGGGACCCAGGACCGCTGCCGCGTGATGAAGATGGCAACGAGTTCGCTCCATCTGAAGCCTACTACTCCCACGAATTGAAGGTAAAGATATGGGACGCGCGCACGGGCAGTCGTCTGCGGATGTTTTCCGGGCACAACAATCTTGGAGGCGGCACGCAGGTTCTGCAGTTCACTCCTGACGGCCGGAGGCTGTTCAGCGCGGGAGACGGCAGCGCGGATCTGTGGAACGTCAGCAATGCCGCCCATATTCGGAGCTTCAGCACCTCAGGTCCCGGCGCGCTTTCTCCTGATGGCCGGATGGTGGCCGTGACCGAAGGTTCACCTGCCATGTTTAGTGTAGCCACTGGCAAGAAATTGATAAGGCTGCGTGCGCCACCACAGCCGGTGATATCTCTTGCATTCTCACCTGATGGTAGATTCCTTGCAGCGGGAGACCAGGGGCCTGGTTTTACGAGTCTGCGCTTGTGGGGTGTTGAGAACGGGCGGCTTTCCCGCGCTATGCAGGGCCCACCGCCGGACCTGCATAGTGTCGGGTTCGTCTCCAGCACGGAGGTCTTCAGTAACAGTCTGAACGGCATCTATAGGTGGGACCCCAATACTGGAAAGCTGCGCTCAAAGCACAAGGGACCGAAAGATACATCATTTATGGGTCTTGGCAATCGCTGGGCGCTGCTCACACCTGATGGCCGCAAGATTGTCGCTGAATCTGGTGAAGTGTTCGACAAATCCTTCGTCGTTTGCGATCTGGAAACCGGGAAGCTGATTACGACGATTGCAGCGGCGCGTGCTGGCTCGCTCGGCAGTGCTGCGTTCTCTCCTAATGGACGCTATTTTGCGGTGCATGCGTGGCTCGGTCCAGGAAGTAATTCGGTAAGAATATGGGACATAGACACCGGCAGAAAGCTATCCGAACTGGACGATATCGGGGAAGGCGCAGTAATACTGGTCTTCTCGCCGGACGGCAAGACGATAGCTGGCTCGCTGCCCAGTCCGGTTCATATGCCAGAGGGCAAGCGGGTAACTGATAACAAGATCGTGATCTGGGATACAAAATCAGGTATGACAAAGCAGCGACTTATTCTGGGCAAGAAACCAGCGCGGGTTCTGACATTCTCTCCAGACGGACGCACTCTTGCCGCCGGAATCGGCGCTTATATTCATCTCCACAACGCAGAGTCTCTGCACGACACCGGATCGATGTGCGCTGGCAAGTCTCCGGTCAGCGCCCTGGCGTTCTCTACTGACGGCCGCTTCGTTGCAGCCGGACATGAGGATGGTCGGGTGCGATTGTGGAAGACTGAACCGCGCAGGCTTCTAATTACAATGCTTGGCTTTTCTCCCGCCGATGGGCAGAATGTTTCCCAGGACTGGATCGCGTATACTCCCGACGGCCGATATGACTGGTCGCCCGGCGCGGCAAGTTTGCTCAAGTGGAGGTACAAAGGGAAGATGTATCCGGCAGAAGCGTTCTCCCGGCAGCTCCAGCGTATTACAACGGTGTGGTAAGAGATGGGCCTAGATTGTGCGCGATTTGCAATCACGCACACCAAGAGAACTCTGCCATCTGTGATGGCTTCTCCGACGTCCTGCGGGAGCCTTCTTCTCCGTCCTCCCGTAACCATACTCTTGGTTGTCTCGGACATTCCCTTCCAGACCATCACCAGCCGTACATGATTCAACGTTCACACCTTTTCTCCTTCCCTTTACAATTAGAATCTCTTTATAGCGTCATCACATCCTTCATCCCATCAGCGGTTCAGGTTGTACGCAAACTGCCATCAGCGGGATGACGTCAATCAGCGTCTCAGCGATTCAGGAGGTAAATAATGGCTGGTCTTTCAGTTGCTTCGGACTGCTTGCTGCCGAAGCGTCCGCCGCAGGCGGACAGATGCTCAATATTCAGGTCAAACCGCTACTAATCTGTGGTTCAGGAGGTAAAGATAATAGTTATTCTCACCCTTTCCGTGCTTCAGTCCTTCCGTGCTTCCGTAGAGATAATCAGCGCGCAAACAAGTTATCGGCGTCATTGCTGAGCTGGCATGCGAGCCGAGTTTGCGATATAATAAAGGTGCGAATCTACCGTGCGGAGATAGTATTGCACGCACGTTTCTTGTTGTCTTATGCCGGCGAAGAAGATCCTCGATTACCTGAATCCAGCTCAGAGAGAGGCCGTTCAGAACACGGACGGGCCGGTGCTTGTCGTCGCCGGGGCGGGCAGCGGCAAGACCCGTGTGCTCACCTTCCGAATCGCCTACCTTATAGGTGAGATGGGAGTCAAACCCTTCAACATCCTTGCCGTCACCTTCACCAACAAGGCGGCAAAGGAGATGAAAGAGCGTATAGAGAAGCTGGTAGGCCCGGCATCCAGGCAGATCTGGGCCGGAACCTTCCACTCCATCTGCGCGAGGATCCTCCGGTCGCACGGCCAGGAGATCGGCCTGCCTCGGGACTTCTCGATATTCGACGACGGCGATCAGATGGCCCTCATAACCGAGTGCATCGAGCAGATGGGCCTGCCCGAGAAGAAATACCGGGCCAGACCAGTGCTCTCGATGATCTCAACTGCCAAGGAAAGACTTGTCTCACCTGATGAGTTCCCTTCGAGGTTCCAGGGTGAGTTCGAAGCCGTTGTCGGGCGGATCTATAAGGAGTATGAGAACAAGCTCAGACAGAACTCGGCGCTCGACTTCGACGATCTGATTGCCTGGACTGTCAAGCTGCTGAGGGAGAACGCCGAGGTCAGGTCCTACTATCAGGAGAAGTTCCACTATGTGCTCGTGGATGAATACCAGGACATAAACTTCGCCCAGTACAGCTTCATCAAGCTCGTAGCTGGCGGGCGGCGCAACATCTGCTGCGTCGGAGACGACGACCAGAGCATCTACCGCTGGCGCGGCGCGGACGTCGGGCTTATTCTTCAGTTCGAGATCGACTACCCAAATGCCAAGATATTCAAGCTCGAACAGAACTACCGCTCGACGAAGACCATCCTTGAGGCGGCGCACGAGATCGTCAGCCGCAACCGGTCGAGACTTGATAAAGAGCTCTGGACCGACAACGCGCATGGCCAAGCGATAAACATCTACGAGGCGGCGAACGAGCAGGAAGAGGCTATACACGTTGCAAATGTCATCCAAAACAAGGTCGCGGCGGAAGGAAGGCGCTACTCCGACTTCGTCGTCCTCTACAGGATAAACGCACAGTCGCGAGTCTTTGAGGACACGTTCCTTGCCCATCGGGTCCCTTACGTGCTCGTTGGAGCGCTCAGGTTCTACGAGCGCAGAGAGATAAAAGACGTTCTCGCTTACCTCAGACTGGCTCTCAACCCTTACGAGACCGTCAGTCTCAAGCGGGTAATCAACACCCCGCCGCGCGGGGTCGGGCCCAGCACGCTCGCCCGTATAGAGCAGTTTGCCGCCGATCAGGACATCCCGCTTTGGGAAACAGTGAAGCGCGCGCAGGAGATCTCTGGCATCCCGAAGAAGGCATCAAGGGAGATTCATACATTCATTAAGCTCATCGAGTTCCTTCACGACAAGCGCGAGACCTA
>JACPPP010000026.1 GCA_016190935.1 Armatimonadota bacterium
GTGCAGATTGAACGCAATTTCAGTTGTTAGATACTATCACCTGTCACCTCATCGCTCATCGCTCACTGCTCGCCGCTCGGCCCAGGATCTGCCGTCTTTACCTCTACTATTCTCGCCGCTAACGAGGCAAGCGCCTGAGCGAGATCCTCGGCAGTCGCCGCTTTTTGTCCTTCCCTTATTATTGGCGAATCAGCGGGCAAAACTTGATTGAATCTTAGTAGTTCTATCGAATTCCTTGCCCAAACCGGGCAATCTACCCCCTTATCAGTAGCTGATTTCTGAGGGCTTGAGACGACCGTCTTTAACGCAAGGTCCACGAACTCCGCGAATCGGGCAATCGCAACCGCGAGTTCATATCTGGTAACCGGGCGATCACCCTTGAACGTGGAGTCGGGGTACCCTTTGATAATACCCATCTCCGCAATCTGGCTCACAGCAGGAGCAGCCCAATGATCCAATGGAACATCAGAAAAAGACGGTTTGGGTTTGGGACTGTCGCCATTGTCAGCCAAACAAGGAGAGAAAGATGCAGCCACTGCAGCCGCGAGGAAGAGCGCTCCAGTTGCTCCAAGCACTTTAGCGCTTATGCGTTGAAATTTGAACCGATGCCGGCCAGGTATCATCGGGAAAAACTCCTGTTTGAAACCGGATGCGAGCAGCCTAAGCCTCTCGCTATTCTACCCCACTCAGGATAAAATTATCGCGTATTTCCTCAAATTCGTCAAGTGCTTTTCCTGTGCCGAGCGCGACACAGGAAAGTGGGTCCTCAGCAACGTGGATCGGAATGTTTGTCTCTATCGCAAGCAGCCTATCAAGCCCCCGAAGAAGCGCGCCTCCACCAGTGAGCATAACGCCCCGTTCTATGATATCTGAGGAGAGTTCCGGAGGAGTCAGTTCCAGCACATTCTTAACCCGTTCCACTACCGTGCTGACCGGCTCGGTAATCGCGGCCCGAATTTCTTCGGAGGTAACCTCTATCGTCTTCGGAAGCCCGGCCACCATATCGCGCCCGCGGACTTCGAGCGTCATCTCTGTCGGCAGCGGGTATGCTGAGCCGATCTTTATCTTGATCTCTTCCGCCGTCCGCTCCCCTATCATCAAGTTGTAGTTGTTCTTGATGTGCCGGGCGATGACTTCATCGATCTTGTTGCCGCCGAGCCGTATGGATCTCGACACAACGATGCCGCCGAGGGAGATGACGGCGATGTCAGTAGTTCCGCCGCCGATGTCCACAACCATGTTGCCGCCGGGGGTCGATATCGGCAGGCCAGAGCCGATAGCAGCGGCCATAGGCTCCTCTATGGGATAGGCTTCTCCCGCGCCGGCGCTCCGGGCAGCCTGGATCACTGCCCGCTTCTCGACACTCGTCACGCCGGACGGCACGCACACCAGCACCTTGGGCTTGAACATTCGCTTGCGACCGCACACCTTGGTGATAAGGTACTCAAGCATCTTCTGGGTAGTGGTGTAGTCTGCGATGACGCCCTCGCTCATCGGGCGGATGGCAACTATGTTGCCGGGGGTACGGCCTATCATCAAGCGAGCCTCTTCGCCGACCGCAAGCAACTTCTTTGTAATGGTCGACATCGCAACTACGCTTGGCTCGCGGAGAACTATTCCTTTTCCCTTCAGAAAAACGACAATGTTGGCAGTCCCTAGATCGATCCCAAGTTCCGGGACTAGGCTAAACACAGAGTAATTCCCTTTCTTTCATGGTCCACTCGACCGACTTTGGCCCCAAGGAGCGTCAACTTCTCCTCCAGGCACTCATAACCTCGGTCTACATGTTCAATTCCGATGATCTCAGACTTGCCCTCAGCGGCGAGGGCAGCCACAACGAGGGCAGCGCCGGCCCGCAGGTCTGTAGCAGTCACAGGCGCTCCCGACAGTCGCTCCACTCCTTTGACAACTGCCGAGCGGCCGTCCTGCTTGATATCCGCGCCCATCCGCTGTAGTTCACTTATGTACCTGAACCTGCGCTCATAAACGTTCTCTGTCACGACCGAGGTGCCCTCCGCTATCGACAGCATTGCCACGAACGGCTGCTGCATATCTGTGGGAAAACCCGGATGGGGCATCGTGACTATATCCGTTGCAACTGGCCTGGAGTTCGCCCGAATCCTTAGGGTCGAATCGTCCACGGAGATCACTGCGCCTGTGTCGCGCAGCTTCGACAGGAATGGTTCAAGGTGCTTCGGCGCTACGCGCTCTATCCGAACATCGCCTTGAGTTATCGCGGCTGCGACAGCATAAGTGCCGACCTCCATTCGGTCGGGGATGACCTCGTGCTCGACGGCCCTCAGCTCCTCGACGCCCTCGACCCGGATCGTCGGCGTTCCAGCGCCATCGATCCTCGCGCCCATCGCCGTCAGGTAGTCCGCAAGATCCACAATCTCCGGCTCCATAGCTGCGTTCTGAATAGTTGTAACGCCCCTGGCGAGACACGCGGCTGTCATAATGTGCTGAGTCGCGCCGGCGCTTGGGAAATCCAGGTATACCTCAGCGCCAATAAGCTGGTCGGCCTCAGCCTCTACGAATCCGTGCTCGGTGTTCACATAAGCTCCAAGCGCCTGGATACCCTTGACATGAAAATCTATAGGCCGGGCGCCGATGTCGCACCCGCCGGGCATCGCGACCTTCGCGTAGCCTTTTCGAGCAAGAAGCGGACCAAGCACAGTAAAAGAGGCCCGCATGCGCTTTACCAGATCGTAAGGAGCCTCAGCGGAAGTCAGCTCGCTGGCGTCTATAGCAACGGTATTGCTTCCGTTGATCTCGCACTGCGCTCCGAGAGCACGGAGCATATCAACCATAGTGTAGATATCGCCGATCCTGGGGATATTCGTAAGAACGGTCCGCCCTTTGGCTAACAGAGCAGCCGCCATAATGGCCAGCGTTCCGTTCTTGCTGCCGCTTGCTGTGATGGTTCCTTCAAGCCGGCTGCCGCCGGTTACATACAGTGTATTCAAATTATATTGACCTCCTGTCGGAGGGCGCCACCCGCCACTCTTCCAGGCCTTCTACAAAATCCAGGTAATATTGCTGGGTTAAGTATATCGAAAGGCACATCGGGTGTCAAGCAGCGCCACACCGATTGTTTCCGAATCGACCGTAGCGCAACGCTTTCTTTTGGTGAAAGCATGATTCGGCCCACTTCCCTTACAATTCTACCCCTCAGTCTTGGAGAGCTAAGCGATGACGGCGGGCATGGATTGCTGAGCTTGGGAGGATCATTGCCAGCAGGACGCAAACCGTCGATCTCGACCGTCTCGCCCTCCACAATAGTCCTTCCATGCATACAGGCACACCGGCACAGCTACATCTACCGGTATTTCAGAATTGCATTGTGGGAGGGCGACTCCGCGTCTGCATCTATTCTATATTAACGCACACAGGAGCTTGAGGTTTACAAGCCCAGCAATATTATTGGACGCTGCATTTGCAGCACAGTTCCGTCTTCCTAAAGAGAATTTCGCGCAAAGAAGCCGTCAGCAGTCAGCCATCAGCTTCTCGGCCCCTACGGGGCCGCCGTCGGCAGACAAGCAGTCCGACGGAACAAATCGCATCCTTCTGCTTCGCACGCGATCGAAACCTGTTACCTTGAACCTTCAATCTAAAATCTGAAATCTGAAATCTGAAATCTAAAATCCCTCCGCCGTACACTACGTGCCCTGGACCTCGATGGTCCAGTCTATTATGTCCAGATTGGGCAGAGGGACATCTCCGGCGCTTTCGATGTTTGACTGCGAATTCGTGTAAGTCTGGTTCGTCTTTATCGAAATGGACAGGAAGTCGCTGCCGGACTGGCCCAACCCATCATAATACTTTGGCCCGGGGAAGTTCGGATCGATTGGCACTACGTCGGTTGTGATAAAATTGATGTTGACCAGGTCGATGTCATCCGCGGCCAGGGTGTCGGTCGCAAGCTGGCTTACGTCGATCGTAAACTGCAGCTTGTTCGCGCCCGCCGGTGGGGTGACCGACGAGATGGGTGGGCCGACGTAGACGGTGCCGAGTAAGTTCGTTCCGGGAACGAACCTGTATACTCCGTAGCCGCCTTGAGGCTGGAGTTGGTCATAGACAACATAGTTCGTGATGTTGCCGGTGCCCCATCCGTTGACCCAGGGTGAGCCGACTACGGGAAGCGGGCCGGGCGTCGGTGTGCCGGAAGTGTCGAAAGCAACGTAATAATGATAGTTGGGGTCGACCTCCCCTGCGACGGTCATGGTTATTATGAGCCTTTTGCCTGATACGGGCGCGCCGCCCTCCGGAAACTTGGCGCATCCTGCTATCATTATGGCAAGAAGTGTCGATACTACAAGCAGAGCAATTCTTTGCATATTTTCAGTAAGTCCTAACCCGGCGGAGAGTCTTATGAAGAAATTATATCACAAACAGAGCATTATGAACGCGCTTCTTGCGACTGCATCGGGCGTGATGCTTGCCCTTGCGTTTCCAAGGCCGGGGGTTTACCCTCTGGCCTGGGTTGCGCTCGTTCCTCTTCTGGCTGCCATCCGAAGGGTCGGGCCCGCCGCCGGCTTCGGGTTGGGATTCCTGACAGGATTGATCTTCTTCTCAGTCCTGCTCTACTGGATAGCTCTCTTCGGTTACCTGCCCTGGGCGATGCTTGCAGTTGTGGAAGCTCTGTTCATCGCCTGTTTCGCGTTGCTGGCAAACCTGGCTTGGCGGGGGCGGCGGTTCGCAATCCTCGCCGTTCCGGCGCTATGGACAGCTATCGAGTGGCTGAGGTCCCTCGGCACTTTCGGCTTTACGTGGGGGGGGCTTGGCTATTCCCAGGCCCGCTGGCCTGAGATCGTTCAACTAGCGAGTATTACAGGCGTCTGGGGCGTCAGTTTTGCTATAGTCCTCGTCAATGTTCTTCTTGTCGAATCCCTCGCGCGCACAGACCGGCGCCGGTATCTGTTCGCCAGCCTCGCAGCAGCGGTAATTGTTGCAATGTACCTCGGCGGTATCTCATCTATCACCCGCAGCCGGATTTCCGCACCGGACAAGCAGGTCGCCCTGGTCCAGGGTGGGATCGAGATGGCCTGGAGAGATTCCGGACTGCTCGACAGGATTTGGCGGACCTACTGGCCGCTGACGGAGAGCATCCGGGGCAGGGTCGACTTCATAGTCTGGCCCGAATCCGCGCTTCCCGACGACCTGCTCTCTTCCCCGTCTCTTCAGCGGGAGATGTCCAGGCTTGCCCGCGCGTTTGACGCCCACATCCTCACTGGAGGCCCTCACATAGTGCCGGATGACCGGGCCGAGGCCGGCTACAGGGAGTATAATGGCGCGTATCTCATCAGCCCGTCAGGCGAGCTTGCCGGAGAGTACTTCAAGGTGCATCTCGTGCCGTTCGGCGAGTTCGTGCCGGGCAGGAACTGGATACCATTTATCGAACGCTATCGCGTACGGGAAGTCGATTATTCGCCCGGCAAGAGCCATAATACATTACGCTCCGAGTCTGGAGATGTCGGAGTTATGATATGCTTCGAGTCGATATTCCCGCAGATAGGCCGAAAGATTACAGGTGATGGAGCCGGAATGCTCTTCGTCATTACGAACGACTCCTGGTTCGGGCGGACCGCCGCGGCTGCGCAGCATCATGATTTCTCAATCCTGAGGGCGGTTGAGAACCGCCGATATATTGCCAGAACCGCCACAACCGGGATTACGAGCCTCATCGCTCCGACGGGTCAGGTAATGGGCAGCATCAGCCTTGGGCGCAGCTCCGTGCTGACCGGCCGAGCGAGCTTCATACGCACGAAAACGTTTTACACCAAATATGGAGACTGGTTTGCCGTTCTCTGCGCAGCCGTGGGGTTGATCAGCCTGCTTGTGTGCAAAACGCACAGCTTTTTAATCACGAAACCACGAAAGCATTATTAGCCACTGAAGCACAGAAGGACGGAAAGACGGAAAAGGCTTCAGGAAGGGAGAGTTCCTGTTACCTGTCACCTGTTACCTTTCCCTTCCGCGTTTCCATACTTCAGTGTTTCCGTAGATAAAATTCTCCCTCCTTTCGTGTTTTCTTACCTTTTCGTGCTGTCGTGATTAAGTAGGCTCCGGCTACGCCGGGTTA
Organism: Armatimonadota bacterium; assembly: GCA_016190935.1. GTDB lineage: Bacteria > Armatimonadota > UBA5829 > UBA5829 > DTLH01 > JACPPP01. The sequence goes on from JACPPP010000026.1 coordinate 6,083, forward strand.
TGACACCGTACAAATCGGCGGGGCGCCTTTGCTAGGTGGGGTAGGGATCACGAAGGCGCCCCGTCTACTCAGCCGACCGTGGCCGGCTGACATTGGACTACGCGTTATGAAATGCGTGCCTGTCGGTGCGGATGCCGTCGTCTTGCATCCGCGCTACCAACTCCTCAGTCCTATGCGCTAGAACGCACGCGCTGTAGACAGCGGCCAGCGTCAGCGCGATCAAAAACCCGGCGGCGCCGAGTAGAACAGCAAACATCTTATTTATCCCTCGCTTTTCACAGCTTCTGCGATTGACGGTGCGGACAAGCTGTCTTGCTTCAGTATTCCCAAAAGGGCTGTGTATGAAAACTTACTGCCGTAGAAGTTTCTATTCCACCTGGCCGCCGTTCTGAGTCAGCGCGATATATCCTGCGCTTGCAAACACGAGAACAGCGCCGATCAGAAGCAAAAGGGTGATCGGTTCGTGGAAGAGGAATATACTGGCGAGCGAGGCATAGACTATAGTCGTCATCGCGATGAGGCTGCCCTCTCCGGCGGGCACGAATTTGAACGCGTGGGTGAGGATGAGCTGTGCGCCCGTCGAAATCGCCGCTATCGTGAGCAGCATTATCCAGCCCTGCCAATCAGGCAGGGCTGCGCCCTCTACTACCACTATTGCTGAGGACATAACCAGCCCGATCGCGCACAGCGCGAGGAACACGACCGGGGCGGATTCCGTTTTCCTCAGCTCGCGGACTGTGACTATCGCGAGTCCTGCCATAATGCCGCTGGTAAGCCCGAGCACGTCTCCGGTCCTGATTCCGCCGAATTTGGGGTTTATGACCAGATACATCCCGACGAGAGCAACAAATACGGCAACAATAGTGGTCGGACGCACCCGCTCTTGGATAAGGAGGGCTCCGAACAGGGGAGTGAACACAAAATAGGAATTGCTGAGCAGAACGCTATTTGTGAGCGTGGTTGCCCCCGGACCTTCGGTGTACGAAAGGCTGAGGAAATAGAACAGTATAGCAAGACCGCCTGTAATTCCTCTGGCCACGAGCCACTTCGGCCGCCGGACTGTTAGCCTGGTAAATCCCAGCAGGTGCATGCCGGCCACTGTAAGGATCCCGAAAGCGAAGCGAACCAGAGTGGATTGCGAGCCGGGAATGCCGTGGTAGCCGGCAAGTCGAACGACGACGGCCATTGCGGCGAATAGGATAGCGGACACGGTGAGGAGCACAGGTCCCCAGTACCGCCCGATCCAGCTATTTCTCCAACAATAGTTGCCCATCTTTCCTCCGTCCATATTTACCTTCTACACGCGCCGCCTTACACCCTCCGTTGTTTATTGGAAGCTATCAGCAGTCAGCGCGGGTTGGTAAGGGTCATGGGGCATGGGGCATGGGAGAATCCACTACCACCTAACCCGGCGGAGCCGGAACCAAGAAGGTATGCCAGACTCCGACGTCTAATCTCCTTATAGGTTGTATAGTCTGTGCAAACCGACAGCTTTGGGTTTATCGCTTTCGTGTTGTTAAGGGATGGTATGGGA
>JACPPP010000331.1 GCA_016190935.1 Armatimonadota bacterium
CGCAGGGGCCGGACCAACCGTGCAATCGTGCACCGTCTGTTCCGTCGGACTGCTTGTCTGCCGACGGCGGCCACGCAGGAGCCGGACCAACCGTGCAATCGTGCACTATGCTTCTGCAATGTCCCGAACAGGCGCTGTCCAGCCTCTTCGAGCCTGATGGCCGTGACAGAGCGCGGCCACTACACTGGCGCTGCTCTTACCTGGTTGAATAGTCAGTCCGTGGATGCTTCCGTCGCCGCATTGGCTCGCTTTTCGAGCTTTTTCAGAGCCTCGGCTGCATCAGGCTGAAGCTTGAGCTTCTTCAGCTTCTCGGTCTGCGCCCGCGCGTCCTCCTTCTTGCCGACGGCGAGCAGAAATTCCACCAGAATGAAATGCGCGTCCGGGTTCTCAGGCTCCATTTCTACGAGCCTGCGATACTCGGCCTCGGCCAGGTCGGGCTTTCCAGCCGCCTCGTATGTGGTCGCCAGCGCCACCCGGACCTCGCCCCACTTTGGAGCAGCGTCGAGGATAGCGCGAAGCTCGGCGATTGCCCCGTCGTAGTCCTTCTTACGTTTTAGCAGCCTGCTCAGAAGGAGCCTCACATCCGGGTTGTCAGGCGCAATCTTTCGGGCCTCCTGTGCGAGCTTTATCGCCTCGTCGAGGTTTTCGTCCTTACCCGACAGCAGTCCTGCAAGCGCGACCAGAGGCCTTATGTCCTTAGGATTCTCCTCTTTTGCCCTCCGCAGGTCCTTTTCCGCTTCGTCGAGCTTGCCCAAAGCGCCAAGCGCCATGCCCCGCAGCAGCCTGCCGTCCGGGACCGCCTGGTCGATCTCAATGGCCGCGCTCATTTCCTTGACGGCTTCTTCAAACTTTGACTGCTTGGCAAGCGCGGCCCCAAGGAGCAGGCGCACAACTGCGCTATTGGGTCTGAGCTTTGCCGCGGCTTCCGCCTTTGGTACGGTGGAGCCGTCCCCGGCAATGGATGCGGCCAGCGCAAGGCACACAGCCTGAAATCCGTCCTCAGCATCCGCTGCCTTGCTGAGACCAATCGCAGCGGGTTCGGACAAGGTCGCAGGCTTGGCTCCAGCCTTCGTTACGAGTTTCGCCAGAGCCGCGCCAGGGAGCGTCTGATAGAATACAGCCGGATTCCGCCCGCCCTCTACCACGAGCCGCTGCCGGAATACACCAACGGCGCCCGCACCGCGTTTTACGACCAGTGCCGCCCTGGGCGGCCTTTCAGAGGGGTTGACCTTCGAGAGGAACAGCCAATCCTGCCCTTTCACTTCAGTAATACACGCGTTAGAGGCGCGCCAGCTTTCCGTGGTGTACTTATCAGCATTGCGCTCGAACCCGATTGCGAGCATTTCCGTTGGGAACCTGCCCCCTACCTCGTCGCCCGAGAGGAGTTGACCGAGCGTAGTTCTCGGCGCGCGCGCAAGAACCGACGCATCGGCAATAGGGATAGGAGGAATAACGCTTGAGGCGATCTTGAGAATGGCAACTCCTGTTGCTGCATCGGACGCAACCACTTTGGCAGAGTATGCATCCCCAGTCCAGCGGCTCACGACGACTATCTGTGTTGCAGGCGATCTCTTTCCCGCAACCTGTTCAGTCACAGAATCAAGCGCAGTAACCGCGTAGCTGCCGTCCGCAACGGCAAATCCTGATGCCATACTCCCACGTGTCCCGCCGAACACGAACACGGCCGCCAGCGAGTCCTCCTCCCCACCCAGGGCGGGCGCTGCCAGCCAGACGAACAAAACACAAACGTAGCCGCAAAACCTTTTCATGCTCTTAATGTAGCACTCTTCGATGAATTCGGCAAATCGCAAAGTCAAGTGACGCCCGGATACAACGTGATGCTGACTTTCGGTGTGTCTATGCCTCCTGAACCGCTGAAGGGATGATATGAGAATGAAGGGATGAAAGGTCTCATCCGTTTCATATGCATTTCATCTGTTCAGCGGTTCAGGAGCCACTAATAGAACGAATCGGAATCTTCACGCATTAGATGGGCAATATCCAAAGTTACAAAACAAGCTTCACAGCCGATATGCCGGCGAGCGTGAGTATCAGTGTGTTGAACAATCTCTGTGATATGCGCGGCAGCATCCACTTTCCGAGGAACACACCGAGCAGGATCACCGGCCAGATGGTACCTATAAACTTGAGTGACAGTATAGTGATCAACGGCTTCTCTGGGTTCACCGCGGTCAGCGCTATCAAAATCGGCAGCTTTGTAAGGTTGAGGACGAAAAAGAACCAGGCCACCGTTCCCATCAACTGCTCTTTGGGCATTCTAAGGGCGGAGAGGTAGATGGCCATTACCGGTCCGGCGGCGTTTGAGATTGTAGTCGATACACCGACAGCGCTTCCTGAAACTGCGATGCCGACCCTGGACTTCGGCGCTATCCGGTCCCCCAATTTGTGCTGCAAGAGGTTGAGCGCCAGCATAGAAAGCACAAGCCAACCAATGACCTTGCCGAGGACATCTCTGTCTCCTCCGAGCCGGCCGAACACCCAGAGCAAGGCCGCCCCTACAGCAACTCCAACAAGCACCCACGGAAGCAGCCCGGCCAGCCTGTGCCACTGCGCGTGCCTCCGATACCATGCAACGGCAAAGCAGTCCGCAAAGATCAGCATGGGCAGCATGATCCCGACCGAAAGACGTCCCCCGAACACCCCCGCCAACAGCGGCACCACAAGTATACCGGCTCCCGGAGTTGCAGTCTTTGAAATCCCGACAAGCATTGCTGCCACTACTCCGGCGGACCACTGCCATAATTCAAGGTGCATCGATTTCGCTCCGGGATTTGCTTTGTAGATATATATGTTTTGTATGCTGATCGGTCAAAGAGATGTGTCCCCTCTTCCTTCTCCACCATCAAGCGATAGAAACGCGCAGCCTCTTGCCGAGCCCCTTCGCCACCTTCTTTAGCATACCGATGGACATATTCTGCTCGCCACTCTCCAAGCGGCTGATGTTGCTCTGGCGTGTGCCGACCTTCTCGGCCAACTGCTTTTGAGTCATGCCCATCTTCAATCTAGCCCTTATAATCTGCCGCGCGATATCATACTCCGGCGCAAGCTCCTCGAAAGCGGCTGCAAACTCCGGATCCTTAAAAAACTCTTTTTCGACTTCCCTCAAGGGCACACTAACTCTGCTCATCTTGTTTCCTCCGCAAATAGTCATCCCGATATTTATTCGCAATATCGAGCTGGCGGGTGTCGGTCTTCATGTCCTTCTTCACATATCCGTGAAGCAGAACAATCCGATTTCCGAATGGCAGGAAGTAGAATATTCGCGATATGTCGCTCCCAAACCTTGTCCTAAGCTCCCAAAGGCCCCTATACTTCTCACCTTTCACTGGCTTCACATAAGGCTCTCGCAGACCTGTTCCAAACTCCTCAAGCAACCGCACATCTCGAGCCGATTTCGCCCAATGCTTGGTAGGAAGGCTCTCCTGAAACTCTCGCACAGGCTTCTCGCCGTTCTCCTTCTCGTAGTACTCTACTTCCCACTTCATTCTTTCCACTCTATGTCTACTATATCATATCCGATATGTGATTGTCAAGGCCATCGCTTCAGCAGAGCCGTGTAGACGTGGAAATGGGGAGGCGAGGAATGCCCCATCTCGGATCATTTCCCGCCTCCCCGGTTCAGGTATCACGCGTCGGGCCGTGTCCGGGGAAGGATTCCCCGGACAACACAGCGATTCCCGGGGCAACCAGGCTGATGGCTGCCCCTCAGTTAACCTTGACCTGGAAAGTCAGCTTCCCTGCTGCGCCTGCGGCAACGGACGGGATTGTCCAGGAAACTTTCTTCGTCGTAGAACTGTAGCTTCCGCCTGCTGATGCGGTGACGTAGGTTGTTGCCGTTGGGACCGGGACAGCGATAACCAGGTTGGATGCCGCTCCGGTTCCGGTGTTCTGGTAGGTGACCGAGTAGGTCACAGTCTCGCCCGGGGACGCCTTGGTCTTGTCAGAGTCCAGCGAGAGAACAACTTCCGGTGGCAGCACAGCGGAATTCGCCGAATAGATCTTGTACGCCCAGTCGTAGCCGGATGTCGTCCCCGTGCCGACACTAATAGAAAGGGTCAGCACTCCATCGCTGCCTACGGTCGCGGTCGTGGTCGATTTTTTCTGGTTAGAAGCTAGCTCGCTTACAGTGTCCCACTTCTCGACGGTATAAGTTCCCGGCTGCAATCCCCTGATCTTCACCGTGGCAGACTGTGTGCTGGGTGTGGGCGGGGAGCTTGAATGGTAGGAATCGTTCACGAGCCGGTACCAGGAGTCCGTCAGGTTTTTCACGTAAAGATAGGCCTTGTTGGTACCTGCGAGAACCATCGCCTGGACGTTCTTGTTGGAGCACTCCAGCCGGTTGGATGTTGCGTAGCCCGGATATGCCGTCTCTTGATGCAGGCCCGTCAGGTCTACCCCTTGGAGGAAGTTCTTGAGCGGCTTGAAAATCCAGTACTTTTCTCCGCCCCCTCCATAGGTCCCGTCTATATATGGAGTCTTCCAGTGAGTCATTGCCATATAGCGGAAGAGGGCGGCCCAGAGTGAGTCGCGGAAGTGCCTGGCCGTAGTGTCTTTATTGTACGCATCACCCCAGTCAGGGAAGCCTGAGTCTCCCGGCCTGCGGTAGATGAGCCCGAACTCTGTGACACAGTGAGGCTTCTTCCAACCTGGCACATTGGTGTAGTTCTTGACAAACGCGCGGCCCCACCTGTCCATCCAGACCGAGGCATCCTCCCACGGATAGTGCTGCGCGCTGCCCATGGTATCGTAGTTATAGGCTCCGCCCAGGCCGGTCCACGAAAGGGTGAACTTCGCATAATCGTGCTGGTTGAAGTAGTCCATAGCCGGATTGTCCCACGGGACGCCCCGGTCGTCCATCCACCCGGAGCCGTTCGAGCTGGTGGCCATAAGCGGCCTGGCGTTGAGATCCTGCGTCAGGTTCCATTCTGACGGCACGGAGCCGCTGGCGCCGTGGACGAAGTTGCCCATGTCGATATGCCAGTTCTTCCAGTCGCTGGAGTTCAAATCGAGCTCATTAATGAACTCTATGCTCATCAGGCTGGTATATGCAGCCCACCGGGCGTGGAAGTATCGCAGTTTGCGCTTGTACAGCTCTCTGGCCCTGTTCGAGCCGGCGGCGAAGGCCCCTACATCGGAGCACGGGGCAGGCCTGTAGCTGCTGCTGATATACGCGAACTTGTTCCCCTTGACATACGTCCAGTCGTCGAGAAGCCACTGCACATAGACTCCGTGCTGCTGGGCTGTTGACATGATGTCGTCAATGGTCCGGCAGCGGCCCATAGAGTAGTTGTTCAGGTTCCTGTCCCTGTCCGAGTAGGGCTCAAGAGAGAGCGAACTGTAGAAGAACCTGGTGAAGTTGCCGCCCTTTGCGGCAAGCTTGGGGATAACCGAAGTTGTGGCGCTGCACACACCTGTCGGGTAAAAGACGGTCCCATCCGTAAACTCGAACATTCGAGGATCAGCCTTGCGGACCCTGACAAAGCCATGGTTTGAAGACGACGCACAGGAGAAGGTGCGGCCCGCTGACTGCGCGGCGCCGCTGCTGTGTTTGACGTAGATGTAATACTTCCACGTCCCGGTCTCGGTCGGTGCAAATCGGAGCTTCCAGCCGGTCCATCCGGAGCCGTTATCGTACCAGAAGCAGGGGTAGTACACAGTCCTCCCTGAAGGGGAAGTGATTACGGCGTCTACCCTAATGCCTTTCTTGTCCCAGTAATTGCTTGATAGCTCATTAACATTAGGGTTGAACGGGTTGTAATCAGAAAAAGCGGTTCCAACGTTAGATACAGTGAATGTTAGTTCGAATCTCTCGTGCTTCGGCACAGCTCCATTTGGATAAGCCGAAGTATTGTCCGAGAGGTTGCCGATAGATGGTGCAGACAGGGCGGGCCCGCACGCCAACACGGCGAGTAAGGCAAGAAATCCTCCAGTTTTTATGCCCAACATGCCACTCCTTTCTGTTTTTCGCGAATGCGCGGCTTGTAAACGGTCGGGCGGAGCGAGCTTGGGCGACGCTCGTTCCATCGTCCCGGCTAACCGTTCAGTTTGTTTTGACGCTAAGACTTGTCGCAGAGTTCCGTGAATTCATGCACATTTGTCGCACGGATGGTCTAAATAGAGTTATAGCCAGAGATGTGACGCTTTACTCATTGAAAGGGGGTTATACCATTTGCGATGGATTATATCCTCATGCTTTTAACGAAGAAAGCTCGAAAGGAAAGAAAGTTAGAAACCAGGTTATTTCGGGACACCCCTGTCCCGAAATCCATCCTTCGAAGCAGGGCAAGTATCGGGACAAGGGTGTCCCGATACAACC
>JACPPP010000027.1 GCA_016190935.1 Armatimonadota bacterium
CCTGTTACCTGTTACCTCCCCCCATCCGCGCAATCCGTACAATCCTCGTAATCCGCGTTTCTAACTCCGCCCGTCTCTCCTACCTCGAACCGCTCCAAGGCAGTATCTCGTGGAACTTAGATGCTGGCGGCAGGCGTTCAGCACATCTTCCGGCGTGACCTTCGCAATCCCTGAAAGATAATCATCTGTGCCTTGCATCCCTCTGCCGTAGATCTCGTTCGCCGCAAGCTCCCGCGCGCGCGCAACCGATGTCTGAAGCGAAATCAGCTTCGCGCCCTTCAGATAGCTTTTTGCGCGTTCGACTTCCTCGACGTCGGCAAGCTGCTGCCTGAGTTTATGAAGTTCGTCGAATATAGCTTCCCTGGCCAGTTGTTCGTTCTCTGGAGAGGTTGCTGTATAGATAACAAACATGCCTCCCGAAGCGGCTGATTGATTGGCTGAGGAGACCACGTACGCCAGTCCCAGCCTTCCTCTCACCTCCGCAAAGAGCCTCCCCCCGAGTCCCGAGGTCACGGCAGCCGTCACATCGAGCGAGTACCTGCCGGGGTCGTCCGCCGCCACTCCTGGAAACCCCATCGCTGCCGCAGTCTGCGCCCTATCTCGTTCGACGGAATTCTCTCTGATCTCGCCGGGAAACACCGCCGGCACAACCGGACATCGCACAGGCTTCGCGCCCAAACGCTCAAACAGCTCCTCGACAGCTTTGGTAACAGTGTCGATGTGTACGTTCCCAACGACCGAGACGACGGCAGTTTCAGCCGCGCACATCGCCCAGTGCCACTGCGCAACCTGATCACGTGTCAGATCAGCAACGGTTTCCTCCCGTCCGTAATCCGGGAGTGAGTACGGATGGCCCGGAAAGGCAACCTCCGTAAGAAGCTCCGATGCGTAACCGAACGACGAATCGCGCAGCAGCCGGATGTCAGCAAGAAGGGCGTCTCGCTCCTTTGCCACTTCCTCCTCTGGGAAGGTAGGTTCGGTGATTATGTCCGAAAGAAGCTGGAATCCCTCGTCGAAGTTCTTGTCGAGTATTCTAAGGCTGTAACCGAGGAAATCGGAGCCGTTGCTCGTGCCGATCGACGTACCAAGAGCTTCTATGCGGTGTGCAATCTCGGCGGCTGAGAACTTGGCCGTTCCCTTGAGCGAACTTCTTAGCGCAAGTTCCGAGACCCCGGCAACGTCAGGCACTTCGCACAACCTTCCTCCTTTGAAGTAGATGGTCAGCCCGACCACCGGTGTCGATTCGTCTACGTCGGTTATGAGCACCGCGCGTGACGGCAGAACAGCGCGGCGCAGGTTGGTATCGGTTGTAACAGTGGTGATGGGCAGGGCGGGCGGAACGTGCACGACCGCCTCCGACGCGGCTCTGGTCAGTTCTTCCGAATCGTACTCCGGCAATTCGGCAGTCTCCGGAACGTATTCCAGCACCGTCGAACCGTCCAACCTCAGGTATTGTGCAGCCGCGCGCGCTACATCGTCCGCCTCGACCCGCCGCAGGCGGTCTATGAACTCATCCGACATCCGCCAGTCGCCAAGCGCTTCGAAGTACGCCAGACGATTGGCCCTTCCCAGCACGTGCTCCTGCTCCATCTGCAAGTCCGTTTCTATTCTGTTCTTGATCTTATCCAGTTCCGCGCGGCGGATCGGTTCCTTCTTGAGCTTCTCCATCTCCTGCAGCACAGCTACGCTCACGTCCCGCAGATCAACGGCCAGCGCCTCGGCAGATACCGTCACCACCCCCACATCTCCGTAGGCGCTGTAGAATGAGCCTATGCTGCTCACCAACTGCTTCTGTTCCATCAAAGATTGATACAGCCGGGAACTCTTTCCTTCTCCAAGAATGTCAACGGCAATCGAAAGCGGATAGTAATCGGCTGCGAGCACCGGCGGCGCATGAAAACCTATATGGACGAGTTTCCTGTTTATGTCCCCTCGCAAACGCAGATACTTGAGCGCCAATTGCTCGGGTTCTTCGGGAGAAGGGTCCTGGACAAGATCGCGCACGGGTATCTCGGAGTACAGCCTTTCAGCCGTTTGCAGAGCTGCGCCGGATTCAACACCCCCCACTATCGAGAGTATGATATTCTGAGGTGAGTAGCGGCTGTGGTAGTAAGCCCACAGGTCGTCACGTGTAATTTCGCGCAGGGCGTCGGGGTATCCTATCCGCCAGCGCCTGATCCTGTGGCGGTCGAAGGAAAGCTCCCACATCTTTTCCAGCGAAAATGCTGACGGGCTGTCGAGCTTCTGTCTCGCCTCCTGTATGACGACCTCCGCCTCCCTTTGGAGTTCGGAAGGATTTAGCAGCGGGTCCGTTAAAGCATCAAATTGGATGTCGAGGGCGCGCTCGAAGTTATCAGATGGCACTGTCACGTAGTATGTTGTTGCTTCGTAGCTAGTGCCCGCGTTGAGCACTCCTCCCAGGGCCTTGGTCTCTTGCGCGATGTCCTCCGGCCCGGGCCTCCGGGTGGTGCCTTTGAAAAACATGTGCTCGAAGATATGCGATATGCCGACCCATTTGTCCGGTTCGTCGAAGTAGCCTGTCTTTACGTGTGTCACGATGGCCGCGACCGGGCTTCCGGGTCGCTCCTCGACCAGCACAGTAAGGCCGTTGTTCAGTACCTGCTTTACCACTGCTATTCTCCTCGTCAACTCTAAAACAATTTATACCCACTATCCGACAGTCCACGATAGCGGCGGAAGGGGGTTGCTTTTTGAAACGCGGATTGCGCGGATTAGGCGGATTGCGCGAAAAGGGTTGCTTTTTTGAAACGCGAATTCCGCGAAGAAGCGCGAATAACGCGAAAAGAGGGGCAGGGGACAGGGGCCGGACAGATGTCCGCCACACTTGCGCCGGGGAGGAATCTCCCCGGCGATCACGCTCAAAACTCATAACTCAAAACTCATCGCTCACTGCTCGCCGCACAGCGCGCGGTAGGTCGAGATTACTTTCTTTATGTAGTTTTGGGTTTCTCGATATGGAGGAATGCCGCCGTGTTTCTTGACGGCTCCGGGACCCGCGTTATAGCTTGCCAATGCGAGTGCGAGGTCCTGCCAGGACAACTCACTCCAGGGCGCATTTCCAGAAAGCTTGTCAAGATGGCCCTTGATGAGCTTCACGCTTCCACCGATGTTCTCCACCGGGTCGTAGGCGTCACCAACTCCCAAGCCCTTTGCGGTACGGGGCATAAGCTGGCCGAGTCCCATAGCGCCTTTGCGGGACGTAGCCTCCGGTCTGAATCGGGACTCCGTAAGGATCACGGCGACAACAAGACGTGGATCGACCTCATAACGGGCGCTGAATTCGATTATGCTGCTTGCGATTGCCTCAGCCTCGGCATCGCTCAGTTTCGAGTTGAACGACTTTACCGCCTTCTTGTAAACGCCCACGAGGCCTGGAACGCTGCTGTAATTCCCGGAACGACTGCTGAGTTGGTCGCCTCGTTTGAACCTGCCCCTGTCAGAGGGGGTTTCGCTCTGTTCCACTACTACCAGCTTCGCTTTTTTCTCCGCCTGGGCTTGCAGCGCCATCCTTTCGCTCTCCGCAACCTGGCCCTGATACGCCATCGCTATCAGCTTAAGGTCCGAGAGGGTTGCGGTGCATTTTTCCCCGACCAGAACCAGGGCGCAAATCTTGCTCCCGGACGACATTTCGGGCATCTGATCCGCGTCTACTATGTAGCAGCCGTCTGGGGTGTTGACTATGAAAGAGATGCTGTCGCCGTGCTTCGCGACTCCAGAAAGTGTGCCGCGCAGTTCTATCGCGATCCCGTGGTAGTATTCGGGGCCCTCCTTGACGCGAGAGAGGTCGATTTTGGCCGCGCCGTGCTGCTCGCGCAGTTGGACGTAGCCGTCCGCAGTGGAGTCGCAGTAAGCGCCGGACGCGACCACCGTTGCAACCAATGGAATCATCAGCCGGAGCCGCAGTTTTTGGCAGAGATCGTCTTTATCCATAGCACGGCAATATTATTCCACTGAAGATAAAGCATCAAAACATAAAGCCCCGAAATTCCGCAACTTCGGGGCGCGAACGTGGCGGAGAGACCGGGATTCGAACCCGGGGTAGGGGTTTTATAACCCTACAATCGCTTAGCAGGCGACCGCTTTCGACCACTCAGCCATCTCTCCGTGACTATGGTATTCTACCACAAATCGCCCAAGAATAGCAACAGCCGTTAGGCTCCCGGGTGCATTTCCTGTGAGTAGGTAAAATGACAACTTCACGCTCGGGCGGATTTGCAATCAGTACTGTCGAAAGTTAACATTTGCGTCTCAACATGCGTATGAGAAGCTATGAAAGTATCTACGCTTTTCCCCGGACTTCGCCGGGGAAAAGTGGCCACCTTGCGGCGGCAGTAAAACCAAACGTGCCTTCGGCACGGCAGATACGTGCGATGTTTCGCGGGAACTGGACAAGCGA
>JACPPP010000330.1 GCA_016190935.1 Armatimonadota bacterium
ACCAGCCATGGCCAAAGGATTGACAGATCATATATGGTCTATCAGAGAACTTGTTACTTACAGGCTGCCTTCACGTCTATGAAGGCCACTACCCGAAACCACGAAAGGAACAGAAAATACGAAAGGGTTATTAGCTGCGGAAGCACAGAAGGAAAGGTGTTGGGTGATAGGTGTTGGGTGTTGGGTTAGACATGGCTTTTCCAACACCTAACACCCAACACCCGTCTTCAGTGTTTCTGTAGCTAAAGACTTTCCTTTCGTGTTTTCATAAGTTTGGTGTTGTCGTGATTAAATTGCTTCCGGCCAGGCCGGGTTAGGAGGTAAACACGCTTCTTGTGGCGAATAATAGGTATGTGCCTGCGTCGCATTCTTTTGACATCAGCGACGGGCAATCGGATGATTGTAATGCAAGACGAGCACGAAGAACAGTTAGAGCAGCAAGAGAAAGAAAAGGAGAGCGAGCAGCGGGACTGGCCAAGGCTCGATCTTCCCGCGGGAATTATGCGCCTCCGGGATGAGTGGGCGAGGTTGGGACTGACGGCATCGGAGCGCAGAAAGGACTCCAGGATAGGGCTTGAACCGGTCGTGTTCCCGGAGCCGGTCGGCGACTATAAAGTCCCGGCCGATGAGGCGCGCGCTTTGCTTGGACTTTCAGAGGAGGCGATGGAAAGACTCCTCTCCGGCGGCGAACTCGACTCCATTCTGGTGAGGTTCCACGATGGCCTGCGCCGCATGGTAAGCCAATCGGGGCTATCGAGATTTCTCGAAGATTCCGGTATGGACCCTGCTCTCTCAGGAAGGTCGACACAATCGGGACAGTACCTCGATACCGTCATAGAGTCAATCCGCACGGAGATGGAGACAATGAAGGAGCAGCATGCGCGTCAACTCCAACAGTTTAAGGACATACTGCTCCTCGAACTGCGCAACTTGAAGGAGCAGGAGAGGGATCTTACATCGTTCATCTACGACCTGACGGCGGCACTCGAAGAAGTCCATCCGAAACTGAGAAAACGTAAGCGCACAACTCCGCCTGACAGGAGCATCGTTTGTGACCAGCACAAGCATAAATCACCACGCATCCTGAGCTTGTCGAAGGATGCCGCAACGCACTCTTCGTGCTTCGACAGGCTCAGCATGGGATCAGAATGCGTTGCTGGTGCGAATCCGCCTACAAACGATGCTCCTGTTTCGCCTGAAGCCTATTCGGACGGCGGCCCGGAAGCACAATCGCTCCCAGCGGACCAGCAGCCCGAGTGAGGAAAGCGTGTTAAACTACACCGAAACGATCGCAGTCACTCGTCTGTGCGCTCTGCTGGGGTTGGTGCTCTGGCTTCTGCTCCTGCGGCGGAACACATACCGCCCGGTCGATCCAAACCGGCTTATTATTGGTGTCGTGGCGGCCGGACTTGTCTTCAGGCTGATCTTCTGTGTGTTCACTCCCAACTTCTATGCGCCGGACGAGTACGCCCACTTCAGCTACGTAAGGCATCTTTCCGAGCAACACTCGCTTCCTGTTCAGACACATAAAACGGGAGTGGTAGCAGACGAGGGAGAGTTCTATCAGCCGCCGCTCTATTACTTGATGCTCACGCCGCTCTACCAGGGACTTCACAATTGGGTCGGGGACGCTGCCCTGCTCCGAGTGGCACGGTTTGCCTCCGTGATACTGTGGCTGATCGCAGTTGGGCTATCGGTCGGCATCCTCAGCAATCTCGGAATAAAGGATGCTTTCGTGAGGACGTTCGCAATCAGTATGATCTCGCTCCTCCCTACCTACATGTTTATTTCATCCGTGGTGAACAACGACAATCTGCTGATCGCGCTCGGGGCCGGAGTTCTCTATGTCTTGACCCTAGAACGATCGGTGAAAAGGTCGTTTTACGTCGGCCTCCTTCTCGGGGCGGCGCTGCTCACGAAGCTCAGCGCGGTGGTATACCTCATAACCGTGGTATCCGTCTTTGGTGCGAGCCTGGTCGGGGGCCGGAGAGAGTTCGCATCCGCAGTCAAACATGCCGTTCTGATTTTGTCCGTTGCGGCGATTATCTTCGCGCCCTGGGGGGCCAGAAACGTGATGCTCTATGGTAGTATTACGGCAGAAGACGTCGCAAACAAGCCGGCGCTCTGGGAAATGTCGACTGTAGAAGCGGTACATTACTCAGGCGTACGCATGCTCCGAACTTTCTGGGCTGTGGCGGGCGTCTTTAACGATGTATGGCACCGTCCGCTGCAGCGCATCGGCTGCTGGGGCACACTTGCCGCGTTTTTGGGATTGGTCTACGGCGCTGTCTTCAGACGTGAGGCGGTCCGGCGTCTGATTACGAGCGAGAACAGGCCTTTTATGATTGCGGCCGGTATTTCTATCATTGTCAATGTTGCGCTGGCACTGCGATTTGGTGTACTCTATGGTCAGTTGCAGGGGAGGTTCTTGTTCCCGATGCTCGTGCCAATTTCGATATTTATGGCTATGGGCATCAATCTTCCTGGTATAATAGATAATCCGGGTAGGTCTCCGATCCATGCGGCGGGCTTCTTTATTTCGTATGCCCTGGCTTTTGTGAGCTTTACGATGATTATGATGCTGACTTAGTCGGACGGATATCGTTGAACCGCAGGTTGCGCAGATTATTGGGATTGCGCAGATGGGGGAAGTAGAGAGGTTGGTACAAGCAGTCGATAAGCTCGATGGTCGGGGTCATCCATTACCTAGACCCACATTCTCCCGGACATCATGGACATTGACAAATTAATCGGGTATATGTAGTGCGGCATGCTGAAACACGAAATACACGAAGAAGCTCGAAAAACACGAAAGTCTGGGCTGACTCAATTATTCAGCCTTTCGTGGACTTCGTGCTCCTTCGCGGCCTTCGTGTTTCAATATGTCGCAGCATACATCCCGATTATTTAGTCAATCTTCGTCATGTCCCCCACCCTGCCCATCGTGTTACACCATCTGTGGAATCAGTGAAATCTGCGGAATCCGCGGTTCAGGGAGGCTACGTGAACTACGAAGAAATAATTGATATGGACAAACAGTATGTGATGACGACCTACGCGCGGCAGCCGGTCGTGTTCGTGCGTGGCCGGGGCGCGCGGGTGTGGGACGCAAACGGCAAGGAGTACCTGGATTTCCTTGCGGGGATAGCAGTGAACGGGCTCGGACATTGCCACCCGAGGGTTGTAGAGGCAATACGCGAGCAGGCCGGAGTGCTCATGCACACCAGCAACCTCTACTATACCGAGCTGCAGCCGAGGCTTGCCAGGATGCTGGTCGATTGGTCGGATTTCAACAGGGTCTTCTTCTGCAACAGCGGCGCGGAGGCGAACGAAGCGGCGATCAAACTTGCAAGGAAATGGGGAAAGCGAACATCGCCGGATAAATTCGAGGTCGCAACCGCGCTCGGCTCGTTTCATGGCAGGACTATGGGCGCTATCACTGCAACCGGCCAGCCGAAGTATCAGGAGGCGTTCAAGCCGCTCGTTCCGGGGTTCAAACACGTGCCGTATAACAGCATCGGAGCGCTTGAAGAGGCAGTGAGTGATGCGACCTGCGCCGTAATACTGGAGCCTGTGCAGGGAGAGAGCGGGGTCCATCCTGCCTCGCGGGAGTATCTTGAGGCCGCTAGAGAGTTATGTGACCGGGTGGGCGCCCTGCTGATCTTCGATGAGGTGCAGACCGGATTGGGCAGGACGGGAAAGCTATTCGCCTATGAACATTTCGGTGTCGTGCCCGACGTGATGACCCTTGCGAAGACTCTTGCTGGAGGGTTCCCGATGGGCGCATGTCTTGCACGAGGCGAAGCGGCGAACGTGCTCCAGCCGGGCGACCACGCTGCCACGTTCGGCGGCAACCCGCTCGCTTCCGCCGCAGCCATAGCGTCGCTTTCGGCCATCCACGAGGAGGGTTTGGTCGAAAACGCTCGGGATGTCGGCCAGTATTTCCTGAGCAAGCTCAGGGAATTGCGGATTGCTGAGGTCCGGGGGCTTGGGTTGATGGTGGCTGTGGAGCTCGAGGATCCGGTGGGCAAAGCCGCAGCCGCGGCGTGTATGGATGGTGGATTGATCGTAAATGCAATCGGGGAGAACATACTGCGGTTCCTCCCGCCGCTCATTATAACGAGGGATGATGTGGATAGGGCCATTGGGATACTGGAAGGCGCGATTTCAGCCGTCGGCCCGGTTGCAGGCGCACGCGCAGCGAGAGTTACGAGTTCTGAGTTGTGAGTTCTGAGTTGTATCCAACGTTGTATGCTGATGGCTGAAAGCTGATAGCTGATAGCTGACGGCTACGCCAGTTAGGAGCAAATCTATGGTTATGGAAAAGCAATCAACAGCGGCATCCGTTCGCCCGTCGTGGGACGATTACTTTATGACGGTTGCGGACGCTATCTCGCAAAGAGCGACGTGCAACAGGGCCCGGAGTGGCTGCGTTATAGCGAAGGATAACCAACTTCTGGCTGCAGGGTATGTCGGCTCGCCTATCGGCATGCCGCACTGCGACGAGGTCGGACACGAGTTCACCAAGGTTGTGCACGACGACGGCAACATGACGGAGCACTGTGTTCGCACAGTCCATGCCGAGCAGAACGCAATATGTCAGGCCGCAAAACGCGGGATATCAATCGACGGCGCGACGCTCTATACGAGAATGACACCCTGTAAGGTCTGCGCTATGCTCATCATCAACTCTGGGATCAAGCGGGTCGTCTGCGAGCGAAAGTACCACGCGGGCGGAAAATCGGAGGAACTTTTCAGAGCGGCGGGCATAGAGCTGGAGTACAAGTACGACGGAATACAGCAGTATCCCGAGGAGGAGCGGACATAGCCGGGCCGTTGATGAAGATTGACAAAATAATAGGGTAAGTCGATCGCCGGGGATGTGTATCCCCGGCGCGCGTGCGGCGGATATTCATCCGCTCAGTTGTATCGGAACACTCTTGTCTCCTGAACCGCGGAAGCGCGGAAGAGATGGAAACGCGGAACCAGATGGGGAGGGATTTAAATCCCTCCCCATCATCAGAGGGAATTTCAGCCTTCCGCATCTCAATTTCCTTCCGCGTCTCCGCGGTTCTGGAGGCAGAATAAACAACGGACGGATGTCCGAGACACCTGGGCCGCGGATGAATATCCACGGCCATCGGGAAGATCAATAGAACGAGTAACAACTAATATGTGGCAACGATTTACAGAAAAAGCAAAGAGAGCGATATTCTGCGCGCAGGAAGAAGCCGGCAGATTTGGTGAGAACTATGTCTCGACTGAGCATCTGCTGCTCGCCTTGGTGAAGGATAATGACAATAGAGCGGTAAGGGTCCTGGATCGGCTGGGTGTGTCAGCGGGCCGCGTCAGGTCCGAGATAGAGCGCCAGGTCTCCAGAGGAGACGGGCGGCTCGGACAGGACGTGCAGCTTACTCCCCGCGCGAAGCGAGTAATAGACCTCGCCTATGATGAGGCGAGACAACTGAATAACAACTACATAGGAACCGAGCATCTGCTTCTTGGCCTCATCCGTGAGGGTGAAGGACTCGCGGGCAGAGTGCTCGCAAAGCTCGGCGTAGATCTCGATCGTGCTCGAAAAGGGATCATAAGCCTGGAGGAGGGAGAGGCATCTATGCGAACCTTTGGCACAAGAACCAGCAGTCCGCCCCAGCGAATGGTTGATCTTGAGACAGTGGTAAAGGAATTAGAGACAGCCAATACACTGGCATCCAGGGACATTGTGTCGGTTTCTGACTTGTCTCGCGAGGATATTGACCTAATCTTCAGCGTCACGCGGTACCTCAAGCATACAGGTGAGAATAACCGTGTTGCCCATCGCCGGATACTGCCAGGCAAGACGCTTGCGATGATATTCGAGAAGCCGTCGCTCAGGACCCGGGTGACGTTCGAGGTGGGGATGACGCATCTCGGCGGACACGCGATCTATCTGGGGCCGAACGACATCCAGCTCGGCCAACGAGAGAGCGTGAAGGATGCCGGCAGCAACCTTGCGCGCTGGGTGGATGTGATTATGGCCCGCGTCTTCGCGCACAGCACCGTAACCGAACTTGCCGAATCGGCGTCAATACCGGTGATTAATGGACTCTCAGACCTGGAGCATCCCTGCCAGGCGCTCGCTGATTTTTATACGATCCTGGAACACAAGGGTCAACTCAAGGGACTGAGACTGGCCTTCATCGGCGACGGAAACAATGTGGCAAACAGCCTTATGCTGCTTGCGGCCAAGATGGGAACGGATTTCGTCATCGCGTGCCCGGAGGGGTTCGACCCCACAGCCGACATCGTGGACAGCGCGAACGAGCTTGCCAAACAGACCGGCTCCAAGATAGAGATCGTCCGCGACCCGTTCGAAGCGGCTGAAGGGGCGGACGTGCTCTATACGGATGTGTGGGCATCGATGGGACAGGAGAACGAGCGGGAGATCCGCAAGAACATTTTTGCAACTTATCAGGTGAATCAGAAACTACTCGATGCTGCGAAGCCGGATGCCATCGTCGAGCACTGCCTTCCCGCTCACAGGGGCGAGGAGATCACCGACGAGGTCATCGACGGCCCGCAGTCGGTGGTGCTGGATGAAGCAGAGAACCGGCTGCACGTCCAGAAGGCAATCCTGGCGCTGATCGCGTAGGTTTGGGTGGTTTGAAACGCGGAGACGCGAAAGGCGCGAAGGACGCGAAAAGGGGTTGGGGGTTAGAGGCTGGGGGTTGGTAGGGAGCATGTACGATGGCCGGGGAGATTCCTCCCCGGCGCG
>JACPPP010000333.1 GCA_016190935.1 Armatimonadota bacterium
GCCAGAGTCTCCCCGCCCCACACGGTCTCAAGCCACACGTTGGAAGACGAGAAGACGCTCGCCGGGATAGACGCTATGCTGGTAGTGAAGATCCCTCCACTGGTGTTGACACTGATGGTGGATGATGTCCAGGTGGGACTCCCGCCAGTCTCGACGAAGTAGAACTTGAACGTGACCTGATAAGCGCCATCTGACACCGGTTGGCCTGATGAGTTTGTTAGCTTGCCCTGGTAGTCCAGGACCCTCGGCACACCCTGACCCAGGGCAGATACTGCGCACAGTAGTGTCAATGTCATACATACAATTGAGATGCTTTTCATGTCAGTTTGCCTCCTTATTGGCAATAATAGTTTCTACGAGCTTCTTTAGCTCGTCTATCTCTCTCTGCTGCTCCTTTATCGCCTCGACCAGCACGGGAATGATCGAGTCATAGGAGACAGAGCGAAATCCCTTGTTGTCCTTCGATACCGCCTCAGGAAGCACTTTCTCTACTTCCTGGCCGATGAAACCGATATGCCTGCCTTCGGGGAAGTTCCGCTCGGGAAACTCCTCGGCCCGCCAGTCATAGGTTACACCCTGGAGCTTTGTCACTGTTTCGAGTGCATCAGGGATCGGCTGGATATCTTTCTTGTAGCGGCCATCAGAGGTCCTGATGAAATCGAAGGCGTACATATTTCCTTGGGCTTCGGCGTGGCCATCCACCAGGAGACGGGGGCCGAGGACATAGAAGTCTCCTATGGTGACCACACCGTCGTTGCGGATTCGCATGCGCGGTGTGTAATTCGTGTAGAAGTCTATACCGAATTGGTTGCCGGTTGCTGTTCGTTTGGAAGCTATCCCCTCGCCGCTCCACGGGGCGCCGAAAACGATGCCGGGGTTCAAAGTACCATTGTTGGTATCTGAATGGTCGATGTTCATCCCGCCGTTGACGCTGAGTCCGCCGGCCTGTGGATTGGCCGCACCGATACCGACGCCGGACGACGCGCGGATCAGGAATTGGTTGTTATTGGTGGATGTGAAATCGGCGTCCGTCGAATCAGCCCAGACGAAGCTGCCCTGGTGGTTGGCCTTGGCCCGCCTGCCCGCAGCCAGCGTCCACGCATGGGCCGCGCTGTTGCCTTCTCCTCCGGGCACGGTGCTGTAGGAACCGCCTGCAACGTTATCCTTGCCGCCCCCGATAGTGGCGTAGTCGAAGCTGGCGGAATTGTTATATCCGCCGGCAACAGTGGCACTGTCGCCGGTCGCGTCGTTTCCATAGCCGCCGCCGCTCGCCGTGTTGTACTCGCCGCCGCCCACGGTGGACCCCCAGCCGTTGGCGAGATTGCTTTCGCCGCCGCCGACGGCGGCCCAGGGCCGGTCTGACGTCGTACCGGCCGCGTCGCCGGCCTGGTTATTCCGGCCTCCCGAGACGGTGCCGTAGAGGTCGGTCACCCGGTTGGTATAGTCGACGGTGCCCCCGCCGCCAACGGTGCCCCCGTAGACTCCGGGAGTGACGCTGTTGCCGTACCAGCCTTCGATCACACTGGGGCTGGTGGCGTTCGGCTCCAGGCGCAGGGCGCGAAGGCCGTTGACCCTCAGCTCCAGCGCCTGGTTGTCGGTGGTCCCGATGAAGTCCACGCTGGGAATCGTGCCCGAGTTGCCCGTAAGACTCCAGGCTGGCGGCGGGAACGTCGCGGCGGTGGTCTGGGTCGTCCCATCCGGGAACCTGAAACCCCCCAACCTGGACCGGATGATGCCGTTCACGTCGAGTGCCCCAACCGGGTCGTTCACACCTACCCCGACTCCGCCCGAGGCGCGGATCAGGAACTGGTTGTTTGCCGTGGAGGCTAAATCGGCGTCCACGGAATCGGCCCAGACGAAGCTGCCGCTGTGGTTGGCCTTTGCCCGACGCCCTGCGGCGAGGCTGAACTCGCCCTGCGCCGCGTTCCAGAAGCCTCCGGGAACTGCGGAATACCTCCCGCTCGCGACGTTGGCCGCGCCGCCGCCGACGGCAGAATAATCTGTATTCGCCACATTGCCGGATCCTCCGGCCACGAAGCTCGCATAGCCTCTGGCGATGTTGTCCATTCCCCCGGCGACCGCGGCATAGCTATTGGAGGCCTGGTTGCTCGATCCCCCGCCAACTGACGCGCGAAGCTGTGTCGCCGAGCAGTTATATCCGCCAGCCACGGTGGATTCCGACCCCCTCGCCGAGTTCAACCGGCCTCCGCCGACCGTCGAGTAGATTCCTCCTGCCTGGTTTTGGTTCCCACCCCCGACTGTGGCGTAGGTCGCATCCGAGGTTGTGCCCGAGTCGTTGCCGGCGATGTTCCCCATCCCACCGCCGACAGCTCCGTAGCTATCCGTCACCCGGTTCGCGACCAGGTTGCTCCCACCACCCGCAATGGTCGCGCCATATGCGCCGTAGGTCGCGTTGTTTGCAAAATAACCGCCGATAACATTAGGAGCATCAACACTCGTCGTAGGCTCGAACCGCATAGCCCGCGCGCTGTACACTCTCAGCTCAAGCGGCTGGTAGTCCGCGGTACCCAGGAAGTTACTGGTCGGGTTGGTCCCGTTATTGCCGGTGAGTCCCCAGTACATTCCGTTTGTGTAGCCGGTGTTCAATGAGAAAGTCGTGCCAGTGAGGCTGAGGCCCATCCCTGCGGAGTAAGTGGTGTCGTTGTCAACGCCGTCCGCGAAGCCAACGGGAACGTTGATAAGCTTGCTCCATCCAACGTTGGACACCTTCGCATCAGTGACTGCCCCATTTGCCAGGTTCGTCTGTCCTACCGCACCGACGGCGATGTCGGCGCCGGTGATCGTCCCATCGGCGATCTTTGTGCTCGTGATTGAGTCATCCGCGAGCTTTGCGCCGCTAATGGAGTTATCAGCGATCTTGGCGGTGGTGATCGCGCCGTCGTCCACGGTTCCGGCGCGTAGGGCAAATGGCGAACTTACCATCTGCCTACGCGGGGAAAGAGTCGTTCCCTCAACCACGATCTCCAGATACAGGCTCCCGTCGAAGATTGAAGCCTCTAGCGGGACATCGTATCCCAGGGTCGTGGCGAACAGCCCCCCGGCCACCTGGACGATCTTGGTCTCAATCCACAGCGGGGTTCCTCCCGTCTCGACCGGAAAGAGCTTGAACTGGACCTGGTAGCTACCGTCAGGCAGGGGAACACCCGACGAGTTTGTCAGCCGGCCCTGGTAGTCCAAGACCCTCGGCACCCCCTGGGCGCTGGCAGTGCATGCTGCCACCAAAACAAGTGAAACTACAACAAATACGAAGCACTTACGGTAAGACATCTTATTACCTCCTCAATGGCTGAGCCACATATCAAAATACCTTAACATTTCTTAAGATACCTACACTATCATACATTCCAGGAACAGGCAGATGTCAACTAGTACATTTGCTTGATTGCAGGATCAAGACCTGCCATTGGCGGCAGTCCTAATGCCCCGAGGGACGGCAGGAGCAAGCGCAGTTTGGCCGTTATTACCACAGGGGTAAAAACTCCGAGGGATAACACCTATGCCTGAAGATAAGATTACCGCTGCGGACCTGAGAGGCTTTGTTCTCTTCGCAGCTTTCGTTTACCTTGCAATCACGTTCATAGGGGCAATAGCAGGAATCCTGCTTGTCTTCGGCATAACCCTGCTTGCCACGGTTATACTCAACCCCATTGTGACTTTTCTCGAGAGATACAGGGTTCCGCGGGCTCTCTCGGCGTTCGTGCTGGCGATATCCTTGCTCGGTCTGATCGGCCTGGTCTTCTGGCTCATCCTGCCCCGCCTGGTAACGGAGTTCACGCAGCTTGCCACTCAGCTTCAACCTCTTCTTATGCGAATTCAAGACTGGCTGAGAAACGAACTTCCCGGTCTTGCGAGGCGGATTCCGACTCAATCGACAGAGGTTCTTATCCAGCAGGCTGCGGAGCGGATAGTTCCGCTTCTTGGAGGTCTTACAGGCTATGCGGTCAATGTGGCTAATCTCCTGGTAAGCGCCTTAGTCATCTTTGTTAGCACGATCTATGCCCTATCGAATCCAAGGCCGCTGGTTCAAGGGTTTCTTGCGCTCTTTACTGCAGAGAAGCGCGATAAGATAATCGACACGATCCAGCAAATCTCGGTTCAGATGCGCGCGTGGGGCTTCGGCACGATTATCGGTATGATCCTGATCTTTCTTCTCACCTGGGTTGTTCTTGAGCTGCTGGGGCTACGCGCGGCATTCCTCGTCGCGGTCATCTCCGGGATACTCGAGATAGTTCCCGTCCTCGGCCCCTTCATTGCAGGCGCGGTCGCAGTGTTGGTCGCTCTCGGACAGGACCCGATGCTGGCCCTCTGGGTCCTCCTCGCATTCGTCGCAATCCAGCAGATAGAGGGACAGTTTATTGTGCCTCTGGTAATGTCCGGGCAGTTGCAGTTGCATCCTGTTTCAATTATATTCGCTGTGCTTGTGATGGGGGGTCTCTTCGGTATTGTAGGGGTATTCCTTGCCGCCCCTGCCGCAGCCATCACAAAGTCGATAGTCTACAGCTACTTTATCGAAGCAAGGACGGGCGCGGGACAGCAAATACCCCGTGATGCCGAACAGATCGTATCGGGGCCGGATGAAGACGGGAAGGCAGAGCAATGAGCTATGAGCAATGAGTGATGAATCTGATGGTCCGGCCCGTCTCGCGCCGGTCCAAGTGTGCCGCACGTCCCCGTGCGGCGGTCCCATCAATCTGTCACCTAATCCGGCATAGCCGGAACCAAAAAGTGCGGGCTTCGCCGCGCTGTCCCTTCCGCGCAATCCGCGTTTCGACTCTGCGCTCATCGCTCATTGCTCGCTGCTCCCCGCTCTGCGGAGGCGGGTTACAACGCGGTCCCTGCCCAGAACCTCCAGTGTTTCAAAAAGCCCCGGCCCGACTGTGCGTCCCGTCGAGGCGACCCTGACAGGGTGGATGACCTTTCCGCCCTCTGCGCCGACATCAGCGCCGGCCTCACGAACGGCGGATTCTATCGCCCCTACGTTCCACTCCTCTAACTCCTCCAGCCGGTCTACCACCTTTGTCAAAAGCTCTGAAGCCTCCGGTCTTTCCAGCCACTTCTGGACGGCCTTCGGGTCATAGGCCGGCTCCTCGCGGAAGAAGAACTCCGCAAGCTCAGGGGCCTCCGAGAGTACCTTCAGCCTGTCCTGGATCAGCGGAACTATCTTCCTCACATAATCAAGCTCTGAGTCGGACGGAGGCTCGCTCACCAGCCCCGCCTTCTGCAAGTAGGGCAGGATAAGCTCCGCCAGCCGATTCATGCTCGTCTGCCGGATATACACTCCGTTCATCCACAGCAGCTTCTGTGCGTCGAAGATGGCCGGATGCCCGGTTATCCCCTCCAGGGTGAACTTTTCTATCAGCTCTTGTATGGAGTAGATGTCCCGGTCCTCACCGGCGGACCAGCCGAGCAGCGCGAGATAGTTGACCATAGCATCAGGCAAGTAACCCTCCTCAATATAGGTCGAAAAGTTAACCGCGCCGTGCCGTTTGCTGAGTTTGCTTCTATCGGGCCCGAGGATGAGCGAAGGATGAACCCATGCAGGCGGCTCCCAACCGAGCGCAGAATAGAGTTGAACGTGCTTCGGCGTGCTCGATATCCATTCCTCGCTTCTGATCACGTGGCTAATCTTTATGAGATGGTCGTCAACCACGCTTGCGAAGTGGTAAGTCGGGTAGCCGTCCGACTTGAGGATCACGAAGTCGTCCTGAAGGGCGTTATCGAAAGAGAGTTCACCGCGCACGACATCGACAAAGCTGGTCTGGCCTGATGTGGGCATAGCAAAGCGAATTACGAATGTATCGCTCTCGGATGCGAGCGCGGCTCTTTCCTCCTCAGTAAGGTAGCGGCAGCGCTGGTCGTAGCCGGTGGGTTTCCCCGCGGCCTGCTGAGCCTTCCGCATCTCTTCGAGCCGTTCGGCAGTGCAGTAGCAGTGGTAGGCTCTGCCCTCCGCCACAAGCTGTTCCGCGTGTTTTTGATAGAGATCGACGCGCTCCGACTGTATATAGGGGCCATAAGGACCCCCGACCTCCGGGCCCTCGTCCCAGTCGAGTCCGGCCCAGCGGAGGTCGCGCATAATCTCCTCCATCGCGCCCGGCACGAGGCGCGCGCGGTCAGTGTCCTCTATCCGGAGGATGAAGACGCCGCCCTCGTGCCTTGCGAACAACCAGTCAAAAACGGCCGTTCTTATATTTCCGATATGTGGTGAGCCCGTCGGACTCGGCGCGAACCTTACTCTGATCATAGCTGTCAGCCACTAGCATTCAGCAGTCAGATATTCGTCGTGTCTGATCGATGCGTCATCGACATCAGCATGTGCCGATCCCACCGCTGCAATGGAGACTCCTTCTTGAACTGCGATTCGCTCTATCACTTCTTGCGCTGCCCTAATCTCCAATACGTGCAGAAATACTCTGAACTACCTCTCGCGCAATCGTAATCGCCTCACGTGCGTCTTTCTCGGTGAACACCTCGGCCGGAGTAAAGTCCGGCAGTCCGTTCGGGTAACGCGTTGGAACGTAGAGCTTGTCCAAGCTCTTTGCGTGGGTCTCCAATGACAAGATGATCGACTTCTCCTTCTTGTCAGGATAATCCTGAATAAGCCGTACCAGGCTGTGTCCCCACGGATCCTTGCCATATGAATACCAAAACGCCTTCAGCGCCTTTTCGCCTGCCTGCTGCGACTGAAAACAGGCCCATTCGTAGCTGCCCGCAGTAAGACTGCTTTCCGCAGCCTTTAGATCGTATTTCGCCTGCTGCAGCCACCTCAACGCTTCGTGTCTCGACTTTTCAAGACTCATAAACTACCAAGCCTTCTGCAAGCGCCCTTCTCACGAAAGGCCTGTCCTTCATCTTTTCAAACTCCGCCGGTGTGTATACCAACATCTCAAGGGGAGCCTTCAGCCGATCCACAAGAGGGTCGAAGTACCTATCGATCCGCCTCAGGTATGGCAGGTCAGTCTCCTCTACAAAGATGAGATCGATATCGGACCTATCCGTAGCAGTCCCTCTGGCGTACGAGCCAAACAAAACAGCAAGACGAGCTCCATTCATTTTGGCTACCTCCGCTACTACATCCTTAATCGTCTCAATCTGTATGGTCACTGCATATCACCTTATTATCTATCAGTGCTGGTGGGTCAGTCACCGCGCTTATCACCATACCGTCATGCAGACCCTGAAACAAGTTCAGGGCGACACGGTTTCCCATGATAGGGGTAGGGAAGGCCGGTTGCCCGGTCTCCCCTCCCTCCGAACCGTGCGTGCGGTTCTCCCGCACACGGCTCTCCGGTTGGTGGTATTAC
>JACPPP010000332.1 GCA_016190935.1 Armatimonadota bacterium
CCCCTGATAAGGGTGAGGTCGTTGGTCCGAATCCAACTAGGCCCACCAGATTAGAGGTTAGAGGTTAGAAGTAAGAGGTTAGAAAGATCTGTCAGGTGATGGCTGAAGCTTCCTTCTAACTTCTAACCTCTAATCTCTAACCTCTAGACCGGGGGTTTAGCTCAGTTGGGAGAGCGATTGCTTTGCACGCAATAGGTCAGGGGTTCGAATCCCCTAACCTCCACCATCCCTCATAAACTGGCCCCGAGCGGGCCTCTTTTTTCATTTTTGTGCTATCATACGGGAAAGCTGCAAAGTGATACCCCGCCAAGCGGTATCATGGAGCGAGAGAGGAACGAGAATGGACTGTGTCACAGCCGATCCGAACATTTGTGGCGGAAAGCCGACTATACGTGGGACACGAATTATGGTCCGCAACATCCTCGGCATGGTAGCAGGTGGCTACACGGTCAGGCAGATAGTGAAGGCGTACCCTGAACTCACCGCACAGGATGTGCAGTGTGCGCTTGAATACGCAGCCAAGGTAATAGACGAAGAGCAGGTTATTGGCAGTGCCTGATATGCGTCTCCGGGCACTTCTAGACCAGAACGTGCCGCGGGTAATCGTGAGATGGCTTCGTGGCGTTCGCCCAATGTGGGAAGTCAACCACGTTACCGACGTAGGACTGGAGGGAAAGTCGGACCAAGAGATTTTTGACTGGGCTCAGCAGCATAGTGCTCTGGTTATCACCTTCGATGAAGACTTTGCAGACCGGCGGATGTTCCCAGTGGGGGAGCACTGGGGTGTGGTGCGCTTGCGGGTTTGGCCTACAACGGTCGAGGACACTCAGGCAGGACTTCGGCGACTGCTGGATTCGGTGGCCGACGCGCAACTTGTGGGATCGCTGGTTATCGTTGACAATAACCGGATTCGTGTGCGGCGAAAGTCTCCTCCACTGTAGTCACAACGAGATAAATCGAATGCACGAGGACGTAAGATACGTTAAGCTGGGATCGTTAGAGTTCAGCGATCCGAAGCCGCACGACCGATCGAAACCCGTTGAGCAATTCACAGCTATGCTCAGGCCGGGAGAATTTGAGGCAAGCCACAGAACGCGAGCGCTCGGTAAGTTATGAGAAACGCCGCCCAAATGGGTGGCGTTTTTGTTTGGGGCACTGGCCGTATGCTATAATGTGACGATAAGCAAAAAGGAGGACAAGACAATGAAACACGTTTTTAGTGCCAGCGTGTGGAAAGAGGGGGAGTGGTACGTGGCCCAGTGTCTGGATGTGGATGTCGCAAGCCAGGGCAAGACAGAAGCCGACGCATTAGAGAGTCTTGGGGAGGCACTAAAACTACACTTTCAACCGCCGCGCGCTGCCATAGTGCCAAAGGTACGTCCGGTCGAGGTTGAACTGGATGCCGCTTAAGCCGCTGCCATTCCGCGAAGTTAGGCGCAGACTTCTTGCGGCAGGCTTCAAAGAGGTAGGTCAGGAGGGAAGCCACGTCAAGTTCGCAAAGAAAACCGAAGAAGGCACACGAACCGCAGTCGTGCCACACCACAGTGAGGTTGTAGTCGGCACGCTCCACTCTATTCTAAGGCAGGCGGGGATAAGCGTCGGAGAATGGGATGCTCTGTAAATCAATTATGGAGTGAGATTAATGACAAAGGAAGAGATCATAGCCGAGTTGCGCCGGGTCGCGAATATAATACAAACGCAGCAAGTAACCAAGCGGCAGTTCAAATTGCACGGCAAGATGAGTACATCGACCGTAGATCACACGTTTGGGTCATGGAACGAGGCAATTGTCGCTGCCGGGCTGATCCCGACTCCGATGAGCCAACTGCCAACAGAAGTTGGGATGCGACGACTACCGGATAATGACTTGCTGCAGGAAATCGTAAGGCTGACAAGCGAGTTGGGGCAACGGCCGACCACACTCCAGTTCAGTGCGAGAAGGAAGATTAGCCTCGACACGTACAGGCGAAGGTGGGGATCATGGCGGGCGGCTTGCGGCGCGGCGTATGCGAAGTTTGGATGTCCAGTGCCGGGTGCGGATGCAGATTTGGGCGAGCCAACGCAAGTCGACAAGCCTGTTCCTGTGCCAGAAGACACAGTAACGGAGACTTCGTCGGCCCATAGCCCAGGCATTTGGCAAAGGCGCAAGAAGGTGGTGTTCGGCGAACCGATCGAATTTCGCGGGATGCGGTTTGCTCCCATAAACGAGCAAGGTGTAGTTTACCTCTTCGGAATAGTGAGCCGTGAGCTTGATTTTCTCATTGAGTCCGTCCGAACAAGCTATCCCGACTGCGAAGGCAAGCGATGCGTCGACAAAGATGGCCGCAGGTGGGAACATGTCCTTGTAGAGTTCGAATACCAAAGCAGCAACTTTCGTGACCACGGCCACAGCCCGGATGAAAAGCCATGAAAGAATACACGGTCATATTTGAACGAGGAAAGCATAGTTGGGGGGCGTATGTGCCCGATCTTCCTGTATGTGCGGCCGTGGCCGAGACGCGGGAAGAAGTCGAGAAGCTGATTCGCGAGGCCATAGAGTTGCACATTGAGGACCTGCGCCAAAGCGGCGAGCCGATCCCGGAACCCGCTTACTTTGCTGCAAGTATTACTGTCACCGCATAACATCCGGCCCCCACTCAATCGCACACCGTGCAGCGGCAGTTAAGCCCTCCAGGGCCGACGATACTTGGGAGGTGTCGATTCCCCGAAAGAATAGGCTGTCGCCGGTTCCAAATTGTCGACTCTTGTACAGGAGTATGAGGATGCTGACGCGCCCTGAGCGCGTCCGAAGTTTCGGTCGGATTTACGTCCACCGAGCGTAAATTGTTGCAGGTCTTGACAAGCAGTCAAACGTAGGTTATAACGTCTATTGGTGCATTCATACTCGAACCTGTTGGACGATGCTTAATGGCAGATCGCGAATGCAATATCATATGAATTGAATAGGAGGAAGTTGCATGTGAGGGTTGACCGAACGGGCGTTATTTTATCATTGGTGCTTATTATCCTGGTCAGTGGCGCGGAAGCGAAGCGATATAGACTGCGTGATCTCGGCGGACTTGGCACGGGGAGTGGTTTTGCATACGATATCAACGATTTGGGACAGGTCGTAGGTAGCACCGGACTTGGCGCATATAGTAGTAAGCCCTTTCTATGGTCCCGAGAAACGGGAATGATTAACTTGGTTGATTTGCCAAACCCGCAGATGGCAGGAGCTGGAGCTACACGGATTAATGCCGTTGGTGAAGCAGTCGGCTATCTACAAGACGCTGATTACACGAGTCGCGCCTTCTTCTGGAGCCGGGATACCGGTATGATCGATCTTGGCACTCTGGCGAGGAACAATTCAAGCCATGCGACAGGCATCAATGATCTTGGACAGGTGGTCGGCGTATCGTACACTAGCTATTGGGACCCTTCCGGCTTCGGCATCCTATTTGGGATGAGTCCCTTCGTATGGACCAAAGACACCGGGCTGCGTCGGCTGTCCATGCCCCATTCCTACGGTTTTTATCCTCAGTGGGTTACAGCAGCAGACATCAACAATTCAGGACAGGTGGTGGGCATGCGTGAGGTCGAAAGTGGATTTCGAGCTTATGTGTGGTCTGAAGAAGAAGGGGACCTGACGCTAGAGTTTCGCTCTGCATCGGCCATCAACGAGTCGGGTGAAGTAGTCGGATACGATACGGCAGACTACCAAAACTATAGTGCAGTTGCCTGGAATCCAATCACAGGGACTCGATACCTCGAACCCCTCCAAACCGGAGAATCGAGCCAGGCGCACGACATCAATGATCTGGGACAGATTGTTGGGATGTCAGCCAAATCCATTTACGGCGATTACCGTGCAGTGCTCTGGGATACAGATGGCAGAGTAATCGCTCTACCTGGCCTCCCAAATGGCTACTCATCAGAAGCTTACTCGATTAACAATAATGGTGAGATCGTTGGCTACGCTAACCGAATGGAAGACGGAAGGTTGGTTAGCCATCCGGTTCTTTGGGAGTCAAGTGTTGTTACAACAGTCAGTATCGACATCAAACCGGGCAGTGAGAAAAATGTGATCAACTTAAGGTCGCACGGTGTTGTTGCCGTCGCGGTTTTGAGCAATACCGACTTTAATGCCCTTGCCATTGATCCTGCATTGCTGAGTCTGGCTGGCGCTCCCGTACGCATAGGTAGCAATAGCGGCAAACCGCAGGTGCATTGCCAAGATATTAACAGTGACGGCAAACCCGACCTCGTAGCACACTTTAACACAGAAGATCTCCAGTTGACAGTTGGAGACCAGAGCGCGACGCTGGAAGGTGAGACTTTCACTTCCACGATGATAGAGGGGATCGATTATATCCATATAGTGCCATAAGAAGTAAACGCGCGGTTCCTCTCACTCACATGTGTGTCACGCCCGCCTGCTGGGTATATTAAGCATACTTTGGGAGGTGAGGGAATGAGGATCATTTGCGCGCTTCTGGCAGCGCTTGCGGCGTTGGCGATAGCCGGTTGCGGCGGAGGTTCATCCGCAGGCGGTTCAGCCACATCGAGGCTTCCGTCTACATCTGAGCCGTTCAGGTTCCTGCCGCCAGGCGTGACGTTCACCTACACCGGGACTGCGGACGTAAATGAGTCCGGAGCAACACGGACAGTGCCGGCCTCGGCCGTCATCACAATAGGGCCGCCCGGCTTTACGGACCCGCGCACGGCCACGCCGGTCTTTCTGTATACCGAAACATTTACCATTGAAGGCATCGAGACGCTGCTGTACCGAGATTTCTTCTTCTCGCAGCCGCAGAACGCCTTCGTGGCACACGGCAGTGAAGTCTTCGGAGTGGCGACGTTCGACTTCCAACCTGCGATCCTGCTTCCGGCGCAGCTTGTAGTCGGACAAT
This sequence comes from Armatimonadota bacterium, assembly GCA_016190935.1. Taxonomy (GTDB): domain Bacteria; phylum Armatimonadota; class UBA5829; order UBA5829; family DTLH01; genus JACPPP01. The sequence goes on from JACPPP010000332.1 coordinate 4,890, forward strand.
CCTTCGGCCAGCAGGTTGAACCCTATCAGACGCTCATCGTCAGATTGAGAGAGTCGAAGGTGGTACGGGCTGATAGGATAACCGTCGCCGGAGCGATTGTGGACACCTTCGAGATGGTCCGGGAACGGGAGATACCTTTCAGCATCACGACCAGCAGGCAGTTCGACGAGCGGCTGTGGTTTGCGCCGGGGATTGCGGGGCCGGCGCCGATCAAGCAGGAAATCCGCTATGCGCACAAGGGCGCCGTAGTCAGGCTGAAGCTTGAGATGGTTGGTATTCCGACGCTGCCGTAGTACTACACTCAACCGGGCGGTTTCATTCGCCGGGCTAAAGTCGTCGCCAGCTCTTTGTTGGCGCTCTATCTGGATTGTCCGACACCGGCCTCAACTCTACCGGGTGAGGCGGCGGGCTTTTCTGCGCGGCTGGGGGGAGATTCTAGCCCGGAGCCGTAACCCCACAAGGAGCCGAGTCTCTTGTTGACGTCGGTATTGTCGAGAATTCCTGCGAATTGCTCGCATCCCGGCCCGAACGCGCAGATCGGCACCGGTGCTCCGGTATGCCCCTTTGTGGACCAGGCAGGCTTCATCCGCCCGCTATCGTCAGCAAGGAGGGTGAGACCTCCCGTCTCATGATCGGCAGTGATAACCACTAGCGTCTCTTTGTCCTGCCGGGCGAAATCCAGGGCAACAGCGGCAGCGCGGTCGAATTCGAGGAGTTGATCGACCATCTGGTCCAGGTCGTTGCGGTGTGAGTAGATGTCTATCAGTCCGCCCTCCACCATTAGAAAGAAACCGTGCCTCGACTGTGAGAGGGTCTTAATAGCTTTGGCGGTCAGGACGGAAAGGGGCGGAGCCGATGCTTCCGGGACGAGGTTGCCCGGCGCGAAAAGGCCGAGGAGCTTCGGTCCGTCGGCGGCATCGAGTTCCTCTGTGGTTCCGACCACGGTGTAGCCTCTTGCAGCGGCCACACGGAGCAAATTGCGGCCGTCCGGTCTGCCTGCTCCAGAGGCAAAAAAGTCTCTTCCGCCGCCCAGCAGAACGTCCACACGCGAGGCAAGCAACTGGCCCGCAATCTCGGCCTGTTTCGAGCGGCTGTCAATGTGGGCTGCGAAGCTCGCGGGGGTTGCATCCGTAATAGATGTGGTTGTGACGAGACCTGTCGATTTGCCGAGTTCCCTTGCCACCTCGAGCAGGCTCTTCAATCGCCGTCCATCAGGGGCTTGTCCGATCACGCCATTGTTCGTCTTAACCCCAGTTGCATACGCCGTAGCGGCGGCTGCGGAATCGGTTATAAGGGCGTTGACGGAGTGGGTTGTGACAAAGCCCACGACGGGCATCGCATCCATCGCAAGCCTTCCGCCGGGCCCCACTGAGACGGTTCTGGCCGCCGCGACGTGAGCCAGTCCCATGCCATCGCCGATCATCAGAATAATGTTCTTCGGCGCAGCCCACGCGCCGCAGGCGAGTATAAGAAGCAGAAAGATGGTAAGAACTCTATTCCTCAAATGCTATGCTCCTCTCGAAAGTGTCGAGACTATTATAGCACCAACTGAGCTGTTGCTTCTCTGCGTTTTGCACACGGTTCTCCGGGGCAAGAACTTCATGTAAGATAAGGCGGATCTTGTCCCACAAGGAGGGGGGAACAATGACTTTTCAAGATTTGACACTAATAACCAAGGTGAAGGCTGCGCTTGCCCAAGCAGAGGATGTGAGCGCTTTGGATATCGATGTTGACGTAAAGAATGGCATCGTAAGTCTGGAGGGCGACGTGAGCAAAAAGGCGCACGACAGGGCAATTGAAATCGTCAAAGGAATCCAGGATGTGAAGTCGGTGGAAGATTGCCTGAACATCACGTCTTTCGAATAGCAGCCTCAGCTCTCGCTGGTGACCGGGGGTTGAAACCTCGGCAAGGAAAGCAGGTCACACCTGAGCGCAGCGTGATGCTGACTTTCGGTGTGTCTA
>JACPPP010000340.1 GCA_016190935.1 Armatimonadota bacterium
CCTGACCGGTTTCGGTCGGATGGTCATCCTGACTGCCCTCAAGGTCCGCGAACTCGTCGTTATCCCGTCTCTTGCCGCAGCATAGACTACTCATGTTGAGTGCAGATTGAACGCAATTTCAGTTGTTAGATACTATCGTGATGTCAGATCACGTAATAATACCAAATAAATCCAGGTACATTCAGGCACTCAAGCTCTATACAGGCACACAGGCCCATTTCGGCGATGCCTGCGCTTGTGCTGCGGCATTAGAAGACTGCGACGGCAGATTTCTTTCGTTCGATAGAAAACTGTCGGCGGTAGAGGGTATTACCCGCATCGAATCACTTGACGTGTAGCCTGCTTGCCGGTTTCTGAAAAACTGGTAATTTTCCTGGATAATTGGACGACTATTCTGGCAGCGCGGTTCTTATGACGTGAACGGCGAGCCATGTGGTATAATACTGAATGTGGCCACATTAGTAGCTACAAGGATTCCAAAATGGCAACCGTCTTAAGAACAGATCATCCTCATATCGTCCGAATCGAAGGCGTCTGCGGCGGCGAGCCTATCATCGACGGTCTTCGGGTTACTGTACGTCACGTGGCGGCGCTTCACCTGCGAGGGGAGACACTATCGGAAATTGGCGACGCGCTGAACATCACTGAATCCCAGGTAATCCACGCTCTCAGCTACTACTTCGATCATCGTGAAGAGATTGACGCTCTAATCGAACAGGAAGAGTCTTTGTGTCAGGGATAACTGACACAGAGGGCCTGTTTATCCGCCTTTACCTCGATGGCCACATAAAATCCCGGCTTTCGGTCGATCTTCGGGCAAATGGTTTTGATGTCCTTACGACTCAAGAAGCGGGTAAGGATACTGCCACCGATGAGGAGCAGCTTGTGTTTGCTAGCAGTCAAAACCGTGCTATCCTAACATTCAATACCTGCCATTTCGCCAGGTTGCACCGACAGTGGATAGCGTCGGGACGCAAGCACGCAGGCATTATCGTCTCACGGCAATTGGGCAGTCGTGAGTACGGCATCTTGCTGAACCGCATGTTGGCTCTGCTCAACCAACTGAGTGCTGATCAGATACGCGGAACGCTGGTGCATCTGGAGCAGTTCAGGAGTTGATGTTTCCTCAGACTACTTCTTCCTTCGCCTACTCACTCCGCCCAGCCCGCCGATGCCGCAGAGCAGGGCGAGGTATACGAGGCACATGGTTTCTAAGAGGAAAAATGCAGATAACAGTGAAATGTTGCCCGAGTACGACTTCAGGAGCGGTGTTCGGGGGAAGCACCACAAGGCTTATGGTAAGGGCCATAGAGTGAAGGTTCGCAGGACGGACGGAACGACCCTCGTGCAGCATTTCACGCTTCAGGAAGGGCCTGTCCAGTTCGGTGTGTGGGTTAGGATGCCAGCCGTTTCACGTTATCAAGTGAGGCCGGAACAACCGCTATCGACTGCCCCCGGCGGGTTGTGCTATCATAACTTGCGGAGGGAGCTAGTTTGACACAGACCGATCTCGAAAGACAGTTGGATGAGTTCGACCCCGCCGTGCGGCGCTCGGCGCTCGCTGAACTCATACGGAACGGAAAAGCCGGGTTTCCCTCTCCCAAACCCGATGTCAATATCCATCTTCATACGTTCTTCTCGTTCAACGGGGCAGGCTATTCCCCAAGCAGGATAGCCTGGGAGGCGGGAAAGTATGGGCTTGAGGTTGCAGGGATAGTCGATTTCGACGTGCTTGACGGACTGAATGAGTTCCTTGAGGCGGGGGAACTGCTCGGCATCAAGACGACGACCGGGCTCGAGACAAGAGTCTATATCCCCGAATATGCGGGCAAGGTGATTACCTCCCCCAATGAGCCCGGAGTGCACTACTTTATGATCCAGGGATGCTACGAACTGCCGCGGCCGGGCACTCAAGTGGAAGCGATCCTCAAAATGATGGCTCTGACGGCTCGGGAGCGAAACGTCAGGGTCATGCAGCGGGTGAACAAGTATCTCGGCGATGTGACACTCGACTACGATAGGGACGTCCTGCCCTTGACCCCTTCCGGCAACGCGACCGAACGGCACCTGCTCCTTGCGTATGATCGAAAGTCGCGGCACGCGCTCGGAAAGAGGGCTGCGGCATTCTGGGCTTCCGTGCTGGACACTTCGGAAACTGAGACCGGGCAACTGATGACAAACCCCCCGGCCTTTCACGAAAAGCTGCGGTCGAAGTTGATGAAGTTCGGTGGGGCGGGCTATGTCCCGCCGGACAGCGGCAGTTTTCCTACGGTTGAGCAGGTCGTTCAGGTAGGCCAAGGAATAGGCGCTTTGCCAACAAACACCTGGCTCGACGGAACTAGCGAGGGAGAGGAAGATATTACAGCCCTGCTGGAGCTGCTGGTCGGCAAGGGCGTGGTTGCGATGAACATCATCCCCGACCGGAACTGGAACATCAATGACCCGGATGAGAGGGCCGTTAAGTTGGCTAAGCTCGGCGAGGCTGTGGCGGCTGCGCGCGAGTTCGACCTGCCGCTTTCCATCGGAACGGAGATGAACAAGGCCGGCCAGCCGTTTGTGGACAACTTCCAGGCGCCTGAGATGGCGCCGCACGCGGGCGAGTTTTTGAGGGGAGCGCAGTTTTTCTACGGTCATACGCTCCTTGCCCGCTGGGCCGACTTCGGCTACTTCTCAGCCGGTGCGAAGGATGCGTTTGTAGATGATCGGCGGGCCAGGAACGACTTCTTCACCAGGGTCGGCGCGGAGGCCAGACCCTCACGGCGGCTTCACGAAACGCTCTGCGAGCGCGCAAGCGGGCTTGGGCCGGATCAGATACTTCAGATCGTGCGAAGCTGCTAGTTACGCAGGCGACGAATAGGAATGAAGGACTTAAAAGGAAAAATCGCGATCGTAACCGGCTCAGGCCAGGGGCTGGGCGAGGCAATAGCTCGAAGACTGGCTGCGGAGGGCTGCAAAGTGGTCGTGGCCGACCTGAACGGCGAGGCAGCGGCCCAAGTGGCATCTTCGATACATGATGCGACTGCAACGGCAGTAGATGTCACGAACGAGGAACAGGTCTCTTCGATGGTGGCCGAAACGGTAAGCAAGTACGGCCGGCTGGACATAATGGTCTCCAACGCCGGGATACTCATAGCCGAGCCGATAGAGAATGCCGACCTCGGAAAGTGGCGAAAGGTGATCGATGTCAATCTCGTGGGCGCTATGCTCTGCTGTAAGTATGCAGCCCGCGAGTTTATCAGGCAGAAAAGCGGCGTCATCATTGCCATCAATTCAAAGTCCGGCAAACGAGGATCTTTCCGCAACAGCTCCTACGCTGCATCAAAATTCGGCGCCATCGGGCTTATCCAGTCCGTGGCGCTTGAGCTTGCGCCGTATGGAGCAAGGGCCAACGCCATCTGTCCGGGCAATCTACTCGACGGCACGCTCTGGCAGCAGAGCCTCTTTGAGCAGTATGCGAAAAACCGCGGCATGACTGTGGAAGAGGTGCGGAAGCTCTATGAGAGCCAGGTGCCTTTGGGCCGAGGCTGCCGGTATGAGGACGTGACGAACCTGGTGGTCTTTCTGGCGAGCGATGAGTCGAACTACATGACCGGCCAGGCGATCAACCTTACCGGCGGTCAGGTAATGAGCCCGTAACTTATAACAGTGGTCTTTGCAGCCGTCAGTCCGCAGTTCCGCGCCCTTCGTGCTTCGACAGGCTCAGCATGGCACAGGATGCGGAACTGCTCGCTCTATGAACAATTGGTATTGGGAACGCGACTTATTCACTTCCACCAGCCGGCTTCGGACCGCATCCTGAGCCTGTCGAAGGGCGCGGTCCGAAGTAACGGCTGATGAATAAAGCAGGGAAAGCAATGAAACCTATGGTTAAGTTCATCGGATTCGATCTTGGCGCGTCGAACGGGCGGGCGATAGCAGGTCTGTTCGACGGTGAGAAGCTGTCGCTCGAGACCATTCATCAATTCTGGAATGGATACGTTCGGATCAACGACAGTTTGCACTGGGACGTTCTGAGGCTCTTTTCCGAGCTGCAAACAGGGCTCGGAGTTTTTGCCGACAAGTTCGGCGGCGGGCCCGAAAGCGTAGGAATCGACACGTGGGGGGTGGACTACGGCTTGCTCGATAAGAGCGGATGCCTCATAGGAAATCCCTACCACTACAGAGACAGTCGCACCGAAGGTGTTCTCGAAGAGATAGATAAAGCAGTCGGGGGCTACGAAGTCTTCAGGACTACCGGCACAGCGCCATGGCCCGGATGCACGTTGAGTCAGCTTTACTCGATGGTGATGCGCAAGTCGCCTCAACTGGAGATCGCCGACCGGCTTCTCATGACGCCCTCGCTGCTCGCTTACTTTCTTACCGGAGAGAAGTTCGAGGAGCACTCTATCATCACTACAAGCTGTCTGTACAACGTGGAGAAGTCCTCCCCCGCTGCGGAGATCCTGGAGAGACTAAGGATTCCGCAGATTATGTGCGAAGTGGTCATGCCCGGAACGGTATTCGGGACTCTTCGCAGATCGCTGGCCGGTGAACTGGGGCTTGGCAGCGTGCCCGTAGTTGCGGCGGCGAGCCACGACTCGGCGAGCGCAGCAGTCTCCGTTCCGGCGGCCCCGGACACGAACTGGGCGTTCATCAGCTCGGGCACATGGTCGGTTATGGGCGTCGAAAGCGAGAGACCCATAACTACGCGGAGCGCCTACGAAATGGGCTTTACCAACGAATCGACTGCGGACGGCCGGTTTATGACCGTCTCGAACATCACGGCGCTCTGGATTGTTCAAGAGTGTAAGCGAATCTGGGACAAAGAGGGAGATGCCCTGAGCTGGCAGGAGATTGTCAGGCTTGCGGAAGATGCGCGGCCATTCTCAGCGTTCATAGACGTTGATGATAGCGCATTCGTAAACCCGCTGAACATGCCGGAGGCCATCGCAGAGCGGTGCAGGTCAACTTCACAGCAAGCTCCTCAGTCCAAGGGGGCTTTAGCAAGAGTCGCCTTCGAGAGCCTTGCACTAAAATATAGGGATGTTGTACGGAAATTGGAAGAGCTTACGGGCAGGAGAATAGAAGTATTACATATCGTAGGCGGCGGAGCAAGAAACGAGCTTCTGTGCCAGTTCACCGCAAACGCCACCGGTCTGCCCGTCTTAGCCGGGCCGTATGAGGCAACCGCCTCGGGCAACATACTCATGCAGATGATCGGAAAGCGTATGCTGGAATCGGTAATGCAGGGAAGGGATTTGTTGAGACGCTCGGTCGATCTGGTCGAATACCAGCCGAGAGATGTAGAGATATGGAGCGAGGCCTACGACAGATACCAGCGCCTCTTGAACTCAACCTTGTCTCGTACCTCCTGAAACGCGGATGGGAGGGGCAGCATGTAACAGGTAACAGGTAACAGGTAACAGGTAACAGAGGGCCTTCCCATGCCCCATCACCCATGACCCTTACCGACACCCGACACCCAACACCCAACACCCTGCTGATAGCTGACCGCTAAGAAGGGTATAACACTACCGATGAAGGCAATTGTTAAATCGGCGCCTCGGCCCGGCGTGGAGGTGCTGGATGTCAAGCAGCCCGCGCTCGGCAGCCGGGATGTCCTGATCAAGATCAGGATAGCTGGGATTTGTGGGACCGATCTTCACATCTACTCCTGGGACGAATGGTCTGCGGGCAGGGTCCATCCTCCCGTAATCCTCGGCCACGAGTTCTGCGGTGATGTCGTCCAGATAGGCCCCGAGGTCAAGAAAGCGGCCGTAGGCGATTATGTGACGGGTGAATGCCACATAACCTGCGGGGTCTGCTACCAGTGCAGGATCGGCCAGGCCCACGTTTGCTCAAACGTCCGGGTCTGCGGCATCGACAGGAATGGATCGTTCGCGGAATACATCTCTCTGCCGGAGGACTACATCTGGAAGGTCTCGCCATCTATACCTTCTGAAATAGCCGCCATATTCGACCCGATAGGCAACGCCGTGCACACAGTGCTCGCAGGGGAGATATCGGGAGCGACCGTGGCTGTCATTGGCTGCGGCCCAATCGGAATTGCGGCTATCTCAATCGCCCAGGCGAGCGGCGCCACTCGCGTGGTCGGGTTCGATGTCTCTGATTACAGACTCCAGCTTGCAGTGACGATGGGGGCCGACGATGTAGTAAATAGCTCGACGGATGATCCGGTAGACGCGGCCAGGAAGATCAACGGCGCTGGATTCGATGTGGTGATCGAGATGTCCGGCAATCCTGCGGCGATCAACCAGGCGTTCAAGATGGTACGTCCCGGCGGCAGAGTATCGCTTCTCGGACTTCCCAAGTCTCCCGTTCAAATCGACCTGGCGAACGACGTAGTCCTGAAGGGACTCGTGGTTCAGGGAATCCACGGCAGGCGGATGTTCAAGACATGGTACCAGATGACGCGGATTATAGAGTCCGGGAGGGTCGATTTCTCTCCACTCATTACACATCAAATGACGTTCGATGAGGTAGACCGGGCGATGGAGATCATGGCTTCCGGGCACTGTGGCAAGGTGCTGCTGCGCCCGGGCTGAACCACAGATTTCGCAGATTATTGGGATTGCACAGATTATGACAGCAAGAGCGCTCGATTTTATAGATGATGTCCTTGATTCCCTCAAGGAGAAGGGGCTTTACCGCCGGCTCAGAGTGCTTGAAGGGGAGCAGTTGCCGACTGCAAGGTTCGACGGCAGGACTGTGGTCAACCTTTCCTCCAACAATTATCTTGGGTTGGCGACGCATCCGAGGCTGCGAGAGGCGGCGATAAAGGCAACGCTGGATCTCGGCGTGGGTTCGGCATCTGTCAGGACCATCGCAGGCACGATGTCGATCCACGAAGAGCTTGAGCGGCGGCTTGCTGAGTTCAAGCGAACGGAGTCCTCGCTGGTGTTCCAGTCGGGATTTGCGGCGAACCTGGGCGTGCTGGGATCGGTGCTTGAGGCGGACGATGTTGTGATAAGCGATGAACTGAACCACGCGAGCATAATCGACGGGATCAGGCTGACGAAAGCCGACCGAAGAATCTACGCTCATAGGGACGTCGGGGACCTGAAGCGCGCGCTTGAGGAGTGCAAAGAATATAAGAAGAAGCTGGTCGTAACAGACGGGGTGTTCAGCATGGACGGGGATATAGCTCCACTGCCTGAGATCGCAGACCTTGCCGACCACTACGGGGCCATAATGATGGTAGATGACGCGCATGCAAGCGGAGTATTCGGGCAGAACGGCAGGGGAACCATAGACCATTTCGGCCTGCACGGAAGAGTAGACATCCAGGTGGGGACTCTTTCGAAGGCAATAGGGGCGATGGGCGGGTATGTGGCCGGAAGCGAACGCCTGCGGGACTTGATGATCCATCGAGCGCGTCCTCTACTCTTCAGCACCTCGCATCCGCCTTCAGTAGCCGCTTCCGTCATCGCCGCGCTCGACGTACTCGTGGCCGAGCCTGAGAGGATTCAGAGGCTGTGGGACAACACCTCTTACTTTAAGAGCGGGCTCAGGCGGCTTGGGTTCGATACAGGCAGGAGCGAAACCCCGATAACTCCTGTTATCGTGGGCAAGGGCGCGCTGGCGATGAAGCTGTCCGATAGACTGTTCGAGGAAGGCGTTTTTGCCCAGGGCATCGGCTACCCGACGGTGCCGGAGGACAAATCCCGCGTCCGCACCATAGTCACCGCCGGACATACAAAGGACGAGCTGGACAAAGCCTTGGATGCGTTTGAAAAGGTTGGCAGGGAATTGGCGATTGTCTGACAGACCGGTGTTTATACCCAATTGTGCATGGTTAGGCGAGTCTATTGGTTCTTTGAAACGCGAAGAAGCTGTCAGCGGTCAGCTATCAGCCGTCAGCGGGAGATTCCTATCCAGTACTGTCGAAAGTTGCCCCTGTGCATGTTGAAACACGAAGACGCGAAAGGACGAATGACACGAAAAGCCCAACCTGATATGTCTCCCTGTCCACCAGTCTTTCATCTACAGCTTTCGTGACCTTTGATGGCCCGGCCCGTCCGCGCCGGGCCAGATATGCCGCACGTCCCCGTGCGGCGCCTTGGGTGGTAGATAACCGCTGGTGGCTGATAGCTCACTGCTGACAGATCCTTTCGCGTTATTCGCGCTTCTTCGCGTCTTTCGTGTTCCAAAGAACCACATCACAACTTTACCCCCTTGCCAGCTTGCCAGAAATGCGGTATCCTATCGGGGAGCGGACGTGCATGTTTTGAGACTAGCTCTGCGCGGGAATACCCGGCAAAGGAGGTGGGGCAAGGTTGTTGGTACAGTATCTTCCTTTTCTTGTTCTTTTTATAGTGGCTGTGGCATTTGCCGGCGGCGCGATGGTTCTCTCCCGGCTGCTCGGCCCAAAGCGCCCCAGCGCGACCAAGCTGGAGCCTTACGAATCCGGCATGGTTCCAATCGGCGGAACGAGAGGGAGGTTTCCCATCCGGTTCTACCTTGTTGCCCTGCTCTTCATACTGTTCGATATCGAAATCATCTTCCTTTACCCGTGGGCTGTCATTTTTCTTGAGGCGGGCGCTGCAAGGGTGTTCCTTTTCTTTGAAATCCTGGTGTTCCTTGGGGTGATCACGGTCGGCTATGTTTATATATGGAGGAAGGGCGCGCTGGACTGGGAATGAAAATATCTGGAGAGGCGCAGAGAAGAATACTGGACGCGAAGACCCGGTATCCGAGCCGGAGCTCCGCCATACTGCCCGCACTGCACATCCTCGAGGAGGATCAGGGATATGTAACCGAAGAAGGTATGGCAGAGATAGCGGGGCTTCTCGATATGCCGATGTCGGATGTCGGCGGCGTTGCGTCGTTTTACTCGATGTTTATGCAGCGTCCTTCGGGAACGTACCGGCTCGATGTGTGCAGGACTCTCTCCTGTGCGCTGCTTGGCTCCGAGCATCTGGTCGATTATCTTTCTGAGAAGCTCGGAATAAAGGTCGGGGAGACTACACCCGACGGGCTTTTTACGCTGAGGACCGTAGAATGCCTTGGCGACTGCGGCAAGGCCCCCGTCATGATGGCCGGAGATACCTATTACGAGGATCTGACCCCGGAAAAGCTCGACGCGATTCTGGACGACCTGCGGCGGAAGGCGGAAGCGTAACTTAATGCGTATACTCTTCAAGCATCTGGACGTGCCGGACATAGACGATATGGATGTATACATCCGCGAGGGCGGCTACAAGGCTCTGGAGAAGGCGCTGAAAGAGATGTCGCCGGACGGTGTGATCCAGGCCGTTACGAAATCCGGCTTGCGCGGTCGGGGCGGTGCTGGCTTCCCGACCGGGAAGAAGTGGGCGTTTATCCCGAAGGACCCGAGCCTGAAGAAGTACCTATGCTGCAACGCCGATGAAAGCGAGCCGGGGACTTTCAAAGACCGCGAGCTTATAGTGAGGAACCCGCACCAGCTCATCGAGGGTATGGCAATCTGCTGCTACGCTATAGGTTCGGAGCGAGCGTTTATCTACATTCGCGGCGAATACATAGAGCCGGCAAGGAAGATGGAGCAGGCGATTGCCAAAGCGAGCAACAGGGGCTTCCTTGGAGAGAGAATACTTGGTACGGACTTCAACCTGCAGATACAGGTCTATCGAGGCGCAGGGGCCTACATCTGCGGCGAGGAATCGGCGCTTTTGAACTCGCTCGAGGGCATCCGAGGAGAGCCACGCCTCAGGCCGCCGTTTCCCGCCATAAAGGGGCTTTATGAAAGCCCTACGGTAATCAACAACGTCGAGACGTTGGCGAACGTCCCTCATATTGTGTTGAACGGCGGGGAGTGGTTCGCTTCCATCGGCACCGAAAAGAGCACCGGGACGAAAGTAGTCAGTATGAGCGGGCACGTCAACAACCCCGGCAATTACGAGGTCGATATGGGTACCCCGGTCCGGGAGATCATATTCGAGCATGCCGGGGGAATACTCGGCGGCAAGAGACTCAAGGCTTATGTGCCCGGCGGGTCGTCTGTGCCTATGTTGACAGAGAAGCATCTCGATGTGGGACTCGATTTTGAATCTATGCTCGCAGCGGGGTCTATGCTGGGCTCAGCGGGATTTATGGTAATGAACGAGGACACCTGCATAGTCCGTGCGACGCTCAATATGGCCAGGTTCTATGCCCACGAATCCTGCGGGAAGTGCACCCCGTGCAGAGAGGGAACGAGCTGGATGGTGGAAATGCTGGAGAGTATAGAAGAGGGTACCGGCAAGATGGGATATATCGACAGGCTGGTGGATATTGCGAATAACATCAACGGTCGCAGCTTCTGTGCGCTCGGTGATGCATCCGCCATGCCCGTCCTGTCGAGTATAGAGCATTTCAGAGACGAATATGAGACTCACGTCAGTGAGCGGGGCTGTCCGTTCGCCGGCGACCGAGGGTTTGCGTTAAGAGGAGGTTGAAACGCGGATTACGCGGATTATGCGGATTGCGCGGAAGGGGGTTTGGAGGACAGAGGTTGGAGTTGGAACAAGGGCTGGGAGGCCCTGGATGGTCCTTGCTCGCGGAGCCTGGGAGTCCCCGCGAGATCGGGAAATCTCCCTGCGATCAAGATGTACGATGGCTGGGGATGTCCATCCCCGGCCCAGGTGTGGCGGACATCCGTCTGGCCCCTGGCCTTGTGTTGTCGGAGGAATCTTTCCTCCGACCCAGCACCTGCCGAAGGCTGACGGCTGACAACTGACGGCTGACGGCTCCATTCGCGTTTTAGAACTTAAGAACTATGCCTGAGATACTGGTCTTTTTACTTATAAAACTGATTCTGGTGATCGTTATCTTCGCGTTGTGGATGACGATGGTACCGCTGCTCATCTGGCTGGAACGGAAGGTGATAGCGGATATTCAGGTCAGGCTGGGGCCGAACCGGGTGGGGCCGTTCGGACTGCTGCAGCCGATAGCTGATGCGATCAAACTCATTATGAAGGAGGATATCACACCGGCTCTTGTGGATAAGTGGGTATACGGGCTTGCGCCGGCGATGCTGATGGTACCCGCGTTCCTTGCGATCGCGGTCATACCCATCGGCGGCGTAGTGACGATTGGGGAGCGGAGCTTTGCGCTGCAGATTATGGGCCTCTATCGTGGGCCCGGCCTGTTCGTCCCGGAGCTTGACGCCGGGATTTTGCTCGTGCTGGCTCTTTCGTCCCTTGGAGTATACGGCGTGGTACTTTCTGGCTGGTCGTCGGCGAATAAGTATTCACTGCTCGGCGGGATGCGGTCATCGGCACAGATGCTCTCGTATGAACTTCCGCTCGGTGTGGCGCTTGTCGGCCCGCTGCTTCTCGCCGGCACACTCAGGCTGAACGGGGTTGTCGAGGCCCAGGCCGATTATGGAATCTGGTTTATTGTTCCTCAGCTTGTCGCTTTCGCGATATTTCTTATGTCAGGAACGGCAGAGATCAACCGTTCGCCGTTCGACCTGCCCGAGGCGGAGCAGGAGTTGATCGGAGGCTACCACACGGAATACTCCAGCTTCAGATTCGCAATGTTCTTTATGGCGGAGTACGTCAATATGGTGACCATCAGCGCCGTGGCAGCAACTTTCTTCCTCGGGGGCTACAGGCTGTTCTTTAATGACATCGTGTGGCTTCAGCCGGTGTGGTTCGTGCTGAAGCTGATGGCGTTCCTGTATTTGTTCATCTGGGTTCGGGGCACTTTGCCGAGGGTGCGCTACGATCAGTTGATGAAGCTCGGCTGGAAGGTGTTCCTCCCGGTCGCGCTCGGCAACCTGCTCGTTACAGGACTGGTCATTGCCTTTTCTCCGGCCAATACCATTCTCGTGATGAGCATTGTCGGCGCGCTGCTCGGAATCGCAACCTTCTTCGGTCTGTCCTATGCGATAGTCTACGGACTCAGGCGCAGGAGGCCGGAGTCGGAGCGGCGTGTTGTTGAGCCTACCAGAGCCGGAGTCAGCGAATGATTGCTGAGTTAGTTATCTTCATTATCCTTGGAACAGTTGCGGTGGCCACAGGCGTCGCCGTGATCCTGTCGAAGAACCCCGTGCACGCGGTCCTGTTTCTGGTTATAAACTTCTTCTCGGTAGCAATGTTCTATCTCGTCCTCTCCGCGCAGTTTGTGGCATTTCTGCAGATACTGGTGTACGCCGGAGCGATTATGGTGCTTTTCCTGTTCGTAGTGATGCTGCTGAACCTGACTGGGGCGATTGAGAGCGTTCAGGATAAGCTGCCTGCCCAGAAATGGGTGGGGCTGGCCCTTGGAATAGCGCTGCTCCTGGAGGCTGGAGTGGTAACTGCGGCCGGTGTCTTCAGGCAGGTTCCGGCGGCCCCGCCGCCAAGCCCCAACTTCGGCACATCCGCCCCGGTCGGAGTCAAGCTTTTCTTCGACTATTTGCTTCCTTTTGAGGTTACAAGCGTTCTTCTGCTGATAGCTATAGTCGGCTCGATTGTGCTTGCGAGGAGGAGGACTTACTGATATGCTGCCCGCACATTACTACCTGATGCTTTCGGCCGTGCTCTTTACTACGGGGACTCTCGGCGTTCTAATCCGCCGGAATCCGATCATTATGTTTATGTCCATCGAGCTTATGCTGAACGCTGCTAACCTCGCTTTTATCACTTTCTCCCGCTATCAGCGCTCGCTCGACGGACATATCTTTGTGTTCATCATAATGACTGTCGCCGCGGCGGAAGTTGCGGTCGGGCTTGGAATCATTATCTCAATCTTCAGGACGAGGACCGACATCAACATAGACGACCTGAATATTATGAAGGGATGAAGGAGAGCCGTCAGCGGATGGGGGCCAGGGGTTTTAGATTTTAGATTTTAGATTGAAGGTTTAAGGGAACAGGTTACAGAGGGGCTTGCCATGTCCCGTGCCCCTAACCAACCCCTAACCCCCAGCCC
>JACPPP010000336.1 GCA_016190935.1 Armatimonadota bacterium
ACCTTGCCAGACTTTCGTGTCTTTCGCGCTTCTTCGTGTGTTTCGTGTTTCAACATGCCATAACATACTCACCCTATTATTATCCATAAATACGGCCCCATCATCATACGGAATCCTGACCCTTCCGCAACTCCGTTGCCCTCCGCGTCTCCGTGGTTCAGGAGGCAAAACAAGCAAATACAGAGCTACCATCTTGCCGCTGTTTGGGCGTTTTTTGCTTGACTTCCTGCCGGAGCGCCTGTTATAGTTTTATACGCCTGGAAGCTTGGGTACCAATCAACGAATAGTCAGTCATAGGGGGATGCCTGAAGGTTGAAAGAATCTACTGAACGAATTCTGCAGAAGGCAAGAGACCTGGGAGCAAGCTACGCGGACGTAAGAATTGTCCGCGGAGAGAGCGAGTCGATTGAGGTCAAGAACGGAAACGTGGATGCGCTCGCATCCTCAACCAACCGCGGTTTTGGAGTAAGAGTAATTGTAGACGGCGCGTGGGGCTTTGCTTCGAGCTTCACCGTCACTGATGAAGAGGGCGACCGGGTTGCGACGGAGGCGGTTCGAGTTGCACGGGCAAGCGCAAGGCTCAAAAAGGAAAACGTCGAGCTTGCACCGGTAGAGCCAGCGGAGGGCCGATTCGAAAGCGCCTGGAAGGTCGATCCGTTCGAGGTGCCTTTGGAGGAGAAGATCGGCCTTCTGCTCGATGCCGACAAAATCGTCCGTCAGCAGCCGGGGATCAAGATCTCGCAGGGATCGATGAACTTCTGGCGGACCGAAGATACCTTCGCAAGCACTGAGGGAAGCTATGTGGAGCAAGTCAAGATCGAAAGCGGCGCAGGCATAGAGGCAACCGCTATAGAAGAAGGCGAGATCCAAAAGCGGTCCTACCCGGCTTCGCTCGGAGGAGACTTCGCGACCCTCGGCTACGAGTTCATAGAGGACATGGACCTGACCGCCCACGCGGAGCAGATGGCAAAGGAAGCCGCCGAACTGCTGCGCGCCGAGCAGTGCCCGTCGGACGTCCGCGACCTCGTGCTAGATGGAAGCATGCTCGCTCTTCAGGTGCACGAATCCTGCGGGCATCCCATCGAACTCGACCGGGTCTTCGGGATGGAGTCTTCCTATGCCGGGACCAGCTTCCTCACCACGGACAAGCTCGACAATTTCCGCTACGGGTCGGATATCGTCAATATCGTTGCCGACGCCACCGTTCCGGGCGGACTTGGAAGCTTCTTTTACGATGATGAGGGCGCGCCCGCGCAGTGTGTCGATATAATCAAGGACGGCATGTTCTCCGGTTATCTCACCTCGCGTGAGACTGCCGCAAAGATGGGTTGGAGGAGCGGCGGAGCTATGCGGGCGGACGGGTGGAACCGAATCCCGCTCATCAGGATGACCAACATCAACCTCCTGCCGCGCGACTGGAGGCTCGATGAAATCATCAAAGATACGAAAAAGGGCATCTACGCCTCTATGGTCAGCTCCTGGAGCATCGACGACAAGCGGCTCAATTTCCAGTTCGGAACAGAGGCAGCCTGGGAGATAGTAGACGGAGCGCTAGGGCGGATGTTCAAGAACCCGACTTACACCGGGATAACCTATGAGTTCTGGGGCGGATGCGACGCGATCTGCGGCGAGGACGAGTGGCATCTTTGGGGGGTTCCGAACTGCGGAAAAGGCGAGCCGATGCAGACGATGCACGTCGGACACGGTGTCGCCCCTGCGAGGTTCAGGAACGTCAGAATCGGCGTGATGGAATAGTTAGGCTTTAGGCGCTTCCAAGTGAAATCATGTGCAAAATGCACAGCTTCTTATCACGAAACCGCGAAAGCATCGGAAAACACGAAAGGGATTAATATCTACGGAAGCACGGAAGGACGGAAGACAGGTGTTGGGTGTTGGGTGTTAGGTGTTGGAAAAGCCATCCCTAACCCAACACCCAGCACCTAACACCCAACACCTCTTCCGTTGCTGTCGTGATTAAATTGATTCCGGCTACGCCGGGTTAGGATGGAGAAATTGAATGGACGCAAACAACGGCAAGCGAATCGGCAGAGAAGACTTACAGGACATCCTGGAGATGGCCCTGAGCCACTCCGTCGCGGACCAGACCCAGATTGCGGTCGAGGTCGGACAGGGCAACCTTACCAGGTTTGCCGGCTCCATCATCCACCAGAACGTCGCGGAGCGGAACGCAGTCGTCGCCGTCCGTGCAATCTTCGGAAAGAAGATCGGATTTGCCACGGGCAACTCGCTGGTGGAGGACGAGGTGCGCCGGACTGTCGATAAGGCCGTCGAATTTGCGCGTCACCAGCAGGAGAACTCCGATTTCAAATCGCTGCCGGGGCCCAGGCCTGAGCCAGAGGCGCCGAGGACTTTCTTTGATGCCACAGCGGAGTTTTCGGCGGAAGACAGAGCCGCGGCGGTTGAGAGGGTGGTAAATGTTGCCTCGAAGTACGATGCGGAGGCAGCCGGTTCGCTGTCCACCGGTTATGAACATACCGCAGTGGCCAACTCTCTTGGCATAAGATCATTTGTCAGCAGGACCCAAAGCCACCTGACGATGGTCATGACCGCCGACACCGGCTTCGGGTACTCGAACCGCATCGCTGCGGACGTGGGCAAGATCGATTTCGTCGAGGCGGCGGAGGAGGCGGCGGGTCGCGCTGCCAGGAGTCGTAATCCGGTTTCCATTGAGCCCGGAGAATATGACGTGATTCTGCTGCCTTATTGCGTCGAGGATATACTTGGGTTCATGTCATGGCTCGGGTTCGGCGCTCTTGCTGTGCAGGAAGGCCGGAGCTTCATGGCCGGAAAGTTCGGTGAGAAGATATGCGGAAAGAATATAACCATATTCGACGACGGGCTGGACCCAAGAGGCATCGTCTACCCGTTTGACGGAGAAGGTGTGCCCAAGCAGAGGGTGGACATGATAGTAAACGGGGTGGCCAACACTGTAGTCTACGATTCCTTCACGGCCTATAAGGAGGGCAAGGAATCAACCGGACACTCCACAGGAGGCACGGGAACACAGGGACCTTACGCCTGGAGTATGTTTCTCGCGCCGGGCGATGCGACTGTTGAGAGCATGATAGAGAGCACTGAGCGGGGACTCTTCGTGACCAGGTTCCACTATACCAACATAATACATCCTCTTCAGACGGTGATAACCGGTATGACCCGAGACGGAACGTTCCTGATCGAAAACGGCAAGATCACGAAGCCTGTAAGGAACCTCAGGTTCACCGAGAGCATCCTGAACGCGCTCTCGAACGTGGAGATGATCGGCAAGGACCTGAGCCCGCAGGGGATGGCCACCGTGCCGGCAATTAAGGTGAAGAACTTCAGGTTCACTGGTGTGACCGAATTCTAACTCTTCTCCTGCACTCGGCTTGTTCAGTCGGACCGCTTGTCCGCCGACGGCGGCCCCGCAGGGGCCGAGAAGCTGACCATGATCGGGTGCGATATCATCATCGCACCCAAGAGAATCCCTGCGATTTCAGATCGCATCTTTCTGTTTCGCACGCGATTCGGAGATCGCGTGCGATTGAGGGGACATCCGTCCGGCCCCTGGCCCCCGGCTCCCGGCCCCTGCCAAAGGCTGACGGTTGATAGCTGACTGCTGACAGCTTCTTTCGCGTCCCCGGCAGTCGGCTCACTCCCCGATCACCTTGACGATCACGCGCTTTCTCCTTCGTCCGTCGAACTCACAGTAGAACACCTGCTGCCAGGGGCCAAAGTCCAGCTTTCCGTTCGTGATCGGTATAACGGCCTCGTGGCCGACAAGAAGGTTCTTAAGGTGCGCGTCGGCGTTGTCCTCTCCCGTTAGATTGTGCCGGTAGGGGCGGTTGTAGGGAGCAAGGTTTGCCAACAGCTCCTGAGCGTCCTTCCAGATGCCCGGCTCGTTGTCGTTTATCCAGATGCTTGCCGTGATGTGCATTGCCGAGACCAGCATAAGGCCCTCCCGGACGCCCGATTCTCTCAAAACCCTTTCGCACTCGTCGGTTATGTTGATGAACTCAACTCTCTCCCTGGTACTGAACCACAAGTATTCGGTATGCGATTTCACTTGTCCCTCCATCGAAAATAGCTGTCAGCCATCAGCGGTCAGCCGGAGCCTTCGGCTCTGTTTCCGTCTACAAATTTGTAAATACTTCCGAAGTAGACTTGTCCAATCAGAGGCAGAATTCCTTCTCAGACAGTTCCTCTCCGCCCTGTTTTGACCCCTTTCGCTTCGGGTAACCATATCAGGGGTGATGTAGAATGGACAGGGATTACTTTGCGGACCAACTTGCCGAGGCGCTGGGGTTCGAGGAAGGAGTAGTTGAGGCGGAGCATAAGCTCATTAATGACGGCCAGCTCGAGTTCGGGATGAAGCGGCAACTGCAGGATATACACGATCAGGACGAACAGCATGTTCGCAATCTGCAGAGAGCTCTAGATGCGGTCGGGCGCACAGGAGAAGCCGAATCCAAAATGAAACGCGGGAAAAAGATATGTGAGCAGATAATCGAAATGGCCGGAGATGAGCCGATTGAGCTGCTGAAGTCGACCATCCTTGCAAAATACCGATCTTCCGACACCTCAGAGATGTTTTATGAACTGTGCGACGAGGTCGGCGCAAGCGAAGTTTGCGACGTGTTCGAGAACGCCCTGGAGGATGACGAGGATCATATAGACTATCTTCGGGAGCAGGCTATGATAATGACCCGGGAGCGGGTCACTGGGCAATCGGCTGTAGAGTAAGGCATTGTGCAGAAATAAAGGTAGCAGTCAGAACGGTTTTAGGTGTTGGGTGTTGGGTGCTGGAAAGACTCTTCCCTACCATCACCCAGCACCCAACACCCGGATGATACCTTTATTCTTGTACGAGCCCTAAGGAGCTATATCGCTTGCCTGCGCCACTCTGATGAGCGGATAGTGGCTTGAGCCGGATTTCCAGAGGGACACGGAGCCTCTCACCACCACAAAATCGCCGATTGATCTCCCGGCCGCGTTTATCGCACCGACTACTTTAACACCGGTCGTGGGCTTTCCGCTCGCCCTGCCCGCGCCGTCGTCTACTGTGATCCAGCTATCGTCCGCAGCCTTTCCCGTGATCGTTCCCCATATCGTTGCATCGAGACCGATGTTGTTCGGCCCCTGGCTGTCGGGGATGCCGATCTGCAGACCTGATGTAGTCGCTCCTCCTACTGATTTGGAACCCATCCCGAACGATCCCGGAGCCGCGGAGTCGGCCTCGCTCACTATGCCGTAGAGCACGATGGCCCTCTCATCATCGGACGTGCCGGTCACATTGCCCGTCAGTGTCACGCCCTTGCCTCTGGTGGCTCCAGTGCCGAGGACGGTCATTCCAAACGTCCGATCAGCCGTTTCGATGTTGAATCGGTCGGAATGAACGCGTGTGACAACGGCTTTTATCCTGACCTCTCCAGTCGCCATAGTCTTGGCATCGGCTATGGTCGTCTCGGCCGGCAGGGTAGCGTAAACGAGGTCGTCTACGTTGAAGCTGAAGACCGCTGCTGGGTCGTTGTCCGAGTGGAGCGTGACCTGGGTGAACGGTTGGTCGGTCGAGACGATTCCGAGGAAATAAACATCGTTGCCCGCGCCGAGGCTGTAGAGCGGATCGGTCGCGCTGTACGCATCGAAGCCGGCATCGGTATTGTTCGCGCGCATCCTCCAGAATGGGATAGGTGGGTCGCCGGTGGGACTGGGATTGCCGACCAGATAAAGCCCGAAGGCATAGAGCGGACTTGAGAACGTAAATGTGATGGTATCGCTGTTGCCCGCAAGGAACTGGTTATCGGTTGAGGGCCCCATCGAGTTCGGGGTGCTGGTTGGAGTGTAAGCATCGGTGGCAACAGGCGAAAGCGCAACTGAGGTCGCGCCATCGGAAGCCAGACCGTCAGCGGCTATGCTCAGGCTGCCGTAGCTCGTCGCGGGCGTGCCTGCGGCCTGCAGGTCGAAATTCGTTATCGTCTTCTGAATGTATCCTGCGGTGGCGGCGTCGAACGCATCGCGGTCTGTATATCCGGTGGCGGCCTGGACTGCCACCGAAGCGCCGATCGCTGCAAGTACAATCAATATTGTAAATAATCGTTTCATTTCATCCTCCTTGCTGGTGTCAGTTGACCAGATAGGCCCAGCTCGAGTCGTAGACAGTAACAGTGCCACCGGTGTTGTTTTTAAGCTGCAAGACATATAGGTCTGCAACAACCGGCATGCTGAACACGCAGGTGCCACCCTCTGCAACCCAGTTTCCACCGGTGGCAAAGGATGAGCCGCTGGCAGCAGCAAAGTTTGCGCGGCCCAGGTAGTAGCCAGAGCCAGTGGGAGACGTAGGAATAATGTGCACGAGAAGGTTCTCTGAGCTTGACGACGACCGAATGACAAACCGCATCTCTTTGTAACCCGAAGCACTTATCCAGGCTGAGAAGATTATGCCGCCATTGTTCACAGTTTGGTTCGTGGTCCAGAGTTGCACCATGTTGCGCTGAGTAGGAGTCTTGACAGTGTTGGCATTGCTGTCGATCTTTACTGTATTAGTTGCAGAGTCAATCTTCACCATCGGGATATTTGCCACGTTGACGTTTGGGGTATTAGCCACGTTCATATTAGGTGTGCCGGTGATGCCGACACTCCAACTCCCACTTTGAGTGACTGCCGCAGTGCCCGAGAGACTCACCGTCCAGGCGCCCAACTGCTGGGCTTTTACCGTGTTGTTGTTCGGATCAATCCCGAGCAGGTTGGTGACCTCAACGGGTGTAGTCCGGGCCTGCGCCTGACCTGGCACAGTGCTGAATACAGTTGCAATGGCGCAACTAGCGGCCAAAAGAAACCATTGTCTTGCTTTCATATTGTTTCTCCTAATTGACAAGGTACACCCAGCTCCCCCGAGATATGTCGACACCATAGGGACTACTGTTATATAGCTGTAGCAGAAGAGTATCACTCATGACAGGGATAGTGAAGGAACACGTAAAGGAATTGTTGGTGAAACCTGATTGGTCCGTGAGTGAGTGAGCCGGTGTGCCGAAGGTCGCATGCCCGGTCCAGGCAACAATGGAACCATCAGGCGCCCCGAACCGAACGATAACTTCCAACTGGGTCATATCCATTCCTCCAACATAGCTTACTAACTGTATCGTGACGCGAGCCTCTTTGTATCCCGCGCAATCAATCCAGGGCCCCCAGAGGTATTGTCCGGCGGGCCAGGACTGGTCGGTATTCCACAGCATGACGCTATTGCGTTGGGTCGGCGCTTTCACGATGTTATTGGTGGCGTTGATGTTAACAGTTGGCGTGTTGGCCACGTTCACGTTAGGCGTACCGGTGATGCCGACGTTCCAACTCCCGCTTTGAGTGACTGCCGCAGTCCCCGAGAGACTCACGCTCCATGTGCCCAACTGCTGTGCCTTTACGGTGTTGTTGCTCGGGTCTATCCCAAGCAGATTAGTAACCTCGACCGGCGTAGTGCGGCCTTGTGCCCAGGCAGGAATAGCGCCGTGCACGGCTGCCGCAATTATGCAGGCAGTAAATGTCATACAGTTGATTGTTTTGTTCATTCTCACTTTCCTCGTTGTGTCGATTGTTATCAGTTCACCAAATACACCCAGCTCATGTCGTAGACGGTCGCGCTACCGGCCGTGTTGTTCTTGATGGATATATAGCACCGGTCGCTCATTGCCGGGATTATAAAATGGCAAAATCCAGAAGTCGGCCGAAAGTTTGCATGGGTGGTGATCGTTTCTGTTGTGGGGGCGAAATTGAAGGTGCCGAAACTAAAGTAACCCCAGTCGAGACCTGTAAGAAACCAGATAGTTATTTCCAGGTCCGCCGAATTCGTTGATGCGCCAAGAGTGAATCGCATGTCCCTGTATCCGGCGCAATCAATAACAGGAGAGACGATCGCACCGCCGGGTGCGATCTCCTGAGACGTGGTCCAGAGCTGGATTCTGGAAGTCTTGGTGGATGTTGTGACTATGTTATCCGTACCATCAATTCTGACCGTGGGAGTATTTGCTATGTTGACACTCGGCGTTCCGCTTATCCCCACATTCCAGGCCCCGCTCTGCGCGACAGATGGCGTGCCCGCAATGGCAACGTTCCAGTCGCCGAGTTGCTGGGCTTTGACGGTGTTGCTGTTTGGGTCTATTCCCAGTAGATTGACAACTTGGACCGGCGTGCTGCGCGGCGCAGCCCAAGCCGGGCCTGCCCCAAATGCTCCTACCATGCACACGCACACGGTGAATGCGAGCACTAAAGTCCCTCTCATCCTCATTCTTCCCTTCAACTTGATTGACCTTAACTTTACCCTTAAGCTATCTCAAGCTCAATCTGCAAGAATTGTGCCACTGGCGCATTTACTGCAGAGTCTGTTTGGGCCGCCACGAAGCTCGCAAGTTATTGCCCGAAAAAAGGCCGATCTCAGGGGTTG
>JACPPP010000349.1 GCA_016190935.1 Armatimonadota bacterium
ACTGGTCTTTCGCCTCCTGTTGCTCCCCACCCCACCTCACGGTGACGCAGTTACAGTCGGCTACAGGCCGGAGAGCGTATGCCTGAAGAGGACTTCCACCTCTCTAGCCATGCACGCTCACAGGCGCACATCGGGCGCGATCTCCGAATCGCGCCCGATCACGGCCCATTTTGCATTTTGCATTTTTCACTTTTCACTTTTCATTTTGCATTTCCCACGCCCAATGCCCCATGACCTCGACAAAGGGTACACACGCGCTTATTGGTATCATCGGCTTAGAATGGCAAGAATTCGAGGGTTGAACGGCCTTGAAAGACAACGAGGGGCCTCGGTGGCCCCTCGTCATTCCAGTCATGTTATTGTCGAGCAGGTTGCTAGTCATAGAAGTGCCAGAAGCCGGCACGTCGGCCCCACGTTATGTTCTGGGTGGTATACAAGCCGTCCGAGGTAGTGCTCGATTCGGTGGGCTGAGGCGCGTCCGGAGCATCGCCTCTTTGGGCATCGTCACCCCATACGGCGTTATCGCCCCATACGGCGTTATCACCCCATACGGCATTATCGCCCCACACGGCGTTATCACCCCAAACGGCGTTGTCACCCCAGACAGCATTGTCGCCCCACACGGCGTTATCACCCCAGACAGCGTTGTCACCCCACACCGCGTTGTCACCCCATACAGCGTTATCGCCCCATACCGCATTGTCTCCGGTGACAGACAGGGTATCGACAAGCGCCACACCACCAGTTGTAAGCGGAATTACGGTGGGAGAAGTGGCATAGCGGAAGAGGTCGTACTGGAGTTCCAGCGCTTCGGGAATATCGAGGTAGCCTGCGCCGCGAGTCATCGGGTCGTACTTGATCTTTTCAGCCGCGCGCATGAGCCTCGCTTTGATGGTATCCGGGTTCAGCTCGGGGTTGTGCTCAAGCAGCAGAGCCGCAGCTCCGGCGGCGACCGGAACAGCCATGCTCGCGCCGCTCAGTCTGAAATAGTACTGATCGACCCTGTTCTCGGGATACTTGAGATCCAGGTATGAGCCGGGAACTCGGAGAGACGCGACCTTGTTGCCGGGCGCCACGATATCGGGCTTCAAGACATGATCGAAGCGGGTGAGCCCCTTGGAGCTGTAACTGCCTATGAGATCGTCGGATGTTTGATAGGTAAAGACGCAGTTCATAGCTCCGACAGTGATCGCATAGGGATCGTTGCCGGGGCTGCAGATCGTGCCGTAGCCATAGGTCCCCAGGTTGCCGGCCGAGCAGACGACTGTCACTCCGTCCACCCATGCGCGCTCCACAGCCTGGCAGAGCGGGTCGCAGAGATAGGTCTCGTAGACCGGCTGGCTGATCGAAAGGTTGATCACACGGATGTTGTACTCGTGCCGGCGGTAAAGCACGAGGTCTATGGCCTTGATGACGTTGCTCACGCAGCCAGACCCGTCGCTTCCCAGCACCTTGACGGCAAAGATATGAGCCTCCGGTGCAATACCTTGTAGACGACCCTTGGAAGAGACGCCGCTACCGGCGATTATTCCGGCAACGTGTGTGCCGTGCCCGTTGTCATCGTATGGCGTATATCGTCCGCCGACGAAATCATAGAAGGCTGCAATACGGCCGGCAAGGTCCGGCGCGCTGGCCACACCGCTGTCGATTACCGCGACGCCAACGCCTGCGCCCGTTGCGCCGTACTTCTCGCGGACTTCCTTGACACCTACGGCGGCCGATGTATAGTCCATCGTCATCCTGACAGTCCGGTCGACCGAGATGTACTTGACTCCTGGGAGATCACTGATCCGCTCGAGGGTGAACAGTGGAACATCAGCCGCGAAGCCGTCGACGGACTGGAAGTCTCCGTTGATCCTTCCGCCCAAGGACTGGAAGAACCTTCTCTGTGTCGCGGTAATCCTGCCGGCGGTCTGCACGATCACCTTGACCGGAGCGCCGGACTGAATGCTCGGACCCTGCACATCCAGTTTTTCAAGAAGATCGGGAGAGATCTTCGTTTGGTCTGCGTGGACGTTGATTGAGAGCGCGGCAAACATTGCCGCAAAAACAAATACTAACAAGCGATCCTTCATTCTTAGATACTCCTCCTTAATTGTTTTACCTCTTCGGCAACCCGGCCACCGTATTCCGTATGGAACTTAGGTCCTCGGCTTTGCGTCCCCACCTTTCGGCGGGTTTGCCGTTTCGGAGTATCGTCGAATCTTTCTCTTTTTCGATTTTGTCCTTTCTAATGAGCTTTTGTTCTGATCCCACTGCGGCTGGTCAGCGGGCTGGTTGGCTCCAGCAGGAACCACAGCTTCTCAAGGGTAGAAGGAGTCCTCCTGCCCTGAGAAGGCGCTGCGGCCGGTCCGACTTTCGCAGATCTCGGCTGCTCTATATGACGAGCCGGCTTTGCCATCGGGTCGTATAACGTCCACATTGCATAAACACCTCCCAAAAAAGTAGCCAGGCTGCTGCAGCGTATGCCCTAACATCCTGGGCCCGATTGCCCGCAGCCCCAAGGCCGAGGATGTTTGCGCACAAGCTCTGGCAGCCTGGCAAGCTTTTTCCGGAAGTTATCTGCCGGAATTAAGCCCCAATGGCTTTGCGTCCCCGCCTTTCGACGGGTTTGCCTTTTTCGAAAGCTCTGCCACTAACCTAACTCAACTTCCATATGGGTTATGCCATCGCGGGTCCCAATCGCATACTGAGGAAACTACCAGTTTTATCCGATAATGCGAGCATGGAGTGTAAGAAAAGGAGGAACTGATAGAGTTGAAGTTCAGAACAAATTTGCTTGTGCCGTTTTTGGCGGCGCTGCTCCTGGCGCTGGCTGTGGTGGCTGACGCCAGCACGACCGGAATCATCTCCGGTGTGGTAACCGATATCGACACCGGGGCGAAGCTCTCGGGTGTCAACGTCATGGTAAAAGGAACCGGCTTGACCACGGTAACGGACGCAAACGGTTACTTTGTCATAACCAACGTTCCACCGGGGGCCTACGAAGTAACCGTCAGCCTGGTCGGCTACGGTGAGGTCAAGAGATCGGATATACAGGTGTTGATGGATGTGACTTCCCCGGTCGATGTTGAGCTGACCAAAGTAGAACTTGAAGCGCCAGAAGCGGTGATAACCGCGCCGAAAAAGAGCCTGCTTCAGCCGGATATGGCGCCGGCATTCTACGTGGTGCCGTCCAAACAGGAGAAGATGGCGAAAAACCAGCCTAACAACCTCTATCAGATTCCAGGCATCGTCGGCACGCAGCCTGGCATCACCCTGGATGGAGACGGAAGGCCGCACATAAGGGGCGGAAGAGGCAACGAAATAGGCTACATGCTCGAGGGTATCCCCGTCACAGAGCCGCTTACGAACAACTTCGGCACGAACACCGTGACCGTCGGCATGAGCAAGATGCAGATCTACACCGGCGGCTACAGGGCGGAGTACGGAAACGCGATCTCAGGAGTGTTCAACGAGATCAAGAAGACCGGCAGCGATGCTCCGGGAGCCAGGCTGGAGCTTACTGGTGGCGCGCAGGACTACGCCGGCAGCTACTTCGAGTATGGCGGAGTGGCTCCTTCCGGACTTGACTACTACGTCGGGAGCTACCTTTGGAGAACAAAGTTCGAGCGAATGTTCTTCACAGGCGCGGACAGCTCGGACAATATCGGAAAGTTCGTCTATCCCAAGGGCAATGACAAATTCACGCTCCTGGTAAACCAGGGCAGCGCAAGATACTATCTCGATTCCATTCACGATTTCACCTATCTTAATGAGGCTGTGACACCTGAGGCGGACCACGGGCACCAGGGCTACGACATATTGGGGCTGACATGGAGCCACAACTTCAGCCCGTCTTCGTTCCTCACCGTCAGGCCATATACTTACAATACCAAGGCTATTGTGGACGCGCTTTCACCGACCGGCCCGATGCGCAGTTATCTGGACTACGGAACGAAGCAGCGGGGATTCCAGATGGAATACACGAACCAGATGTCAGAGAACCATCTGCTGAGAACCGGCGCGAACACCATCCGCAGTCGTAACCGCTATATGGCCTGGGTGCCGGGCCTTGGCGCCGCGCTCGGACAACCTGACTGGGGCGACTACCACTACAATGTCAGGAACGTGACCAATCAGATAGGCATGTTTGTCCAAGACCAGGCCAAGATTGGGGAGCGCTGGCGGGCCGAAGTCGGTCTCCGCTACGACGGGATGAAGTACGACAAGAGCGAAAACCCGGATGTGACGGAATCGCAGATCAGCCCAAGGCTGGGACTGACCTACTCGCTCGACAAGAAGAACGTGCTCAAGGCAAGCTGGGGCAAGTTCATTCAGTTCGCTCCGGCCTATGTTATGGAGAGGATATACGTCAACCCGGATTGGAACGAGTACAGGCTGGGCAATCTCGATCTCGACCCCGAGAGGAGCACGTCCTTTGACGTTTCCTTGGAGCGACAGGTAAGCGACACTATGCTTGCAAGGATCACACCCTTCTACAGAACCTACAGCAATCTGCTGCAGAGCCGGAGAGCTGATCCTAACGATCCGTTGTCCATGACCAGCATTTACGTGAACTCAGGCAAGGGCAAGACCTCCGGCGTGGAATGCTACCTCTCGAGGAAAATGACCAAGAACTGGGAGGGATGGCTCTCATACACTTATATGCGAGCAAAGGCAAATGCTTCAAGCTTCTCCTCCACTATCGACCCTTCGATCTGGAGTTATGTAGACTGGGACCAGCGCCATACGCTCAACCTGGTAGCAGCTTACAAACGCAAGAGCTGGGAACACAACTTCCAGGTCTACTTCGGAAGTGGCACGGCGGACGCGGTCACAGCATCGACCGTGCAGTATCAGGACCACGGCGAAAGCGCCATTGTGTTCTCCTGGAACATCATCAAGAATCTGCCGCAGGGCTCGATGCTCGGTGACCAGGTATTCCTTAACATCTGGAACCTGTTCAACACCGGCAAGGCGACACATTTCAGGGTCTATCCCGACGGAAGCAAGGCCGCCGAAAGCTGGACCGTGCCAAGGTTCGTTACCCTCGGCATCTCTCGGAGTTTCTAAGACAGAGCAATGAGCGATGAGCAATGAGTTGTGAGTTGGCGAAGGCCCGGCGTCTGCGGACGCCGGGCCTTCTCTTTTTTTCTTGCGATGAGAGTTTATGGCGCTGCCAGTACAATGCACGATGACTGAACCGGGGAAACGGGGAATGGTCTAAGACGGGGAATTCCAGATTCCCCACCCCGATGGCCCGGTCGGTCTCGCGCCGGGCCAAATGTGGCGCACTTCCCAGTGCGGCCCCAATAGGCTGGTTTCCTTGCCTCTCCAATTTCCCCGTCTCCCCGGTTCAGGAGCTTTTATGTTGGCATCCGACCTTTTGTCTGGGCAACACCGAGTTCCGTTGCCGTTGTTGATGTGGGCCGGGCAAGGATGTATAATGCAGAAGGCCCCAACAAGGGGATGCTGACTTGAGGCGTGGATGGTTCTATACCTTTACGCTGTGTTGACGGCGCTCGTGCTGCACGCAGCGATTGTTATTATGATCCGCCGCTTTGGCTGGCGGAAGGAAAACTTCAAGAACGAAAAGGTTCTTTCGGTAAGCGGGCTTTACATAATCGCCTACGGTGCAGTCGGAGCGGTCATGGCGAGGTATACTCCTCTTGGGTCGGACTTTGCGGCCCGGCTCTATCTGGTCGGCATCCTGGGTTTTGGAGCATTCGGGTTTGCTGATGACCTGTTCGGGTCGCGAGATGTCGGAGGTTTTCTCGGACATTTCAAGAAGTTATTCAAGGAAGGCAAGCTCACGACCGGCGCTCTGAAGGCGCTCGGCGGGGGGATTTTGGCAGTTTATCTCTCCTACAGGACGTCTGGAGGAACGATATGGCTGTGGGCGCTCGATGCCGCGACGATAGCCCTGGCCGCGAATACCGTGAACCTGCTCGATCTTCGGCCGGGCCGCGCGCTGTTCGTTTTCTTTCTGGGGATAGCGCTCGCCGTGGTCCTCGCCGGAGTGTGGCTGAGCGCGCCCGTGCCGGTGTTCGCGGTAATGCTTTCTGCGGCGGTCGTTGCGTACTATGATGTTCGCGGGAAGGCCATGCTCGGAGACGTAGGATCGAACACACTGGGCGCTGTTCTCGGACTTACTCTGGCGCTCGATACCGGCCCGGCGGCAAAAATTGCCTTCGCTGTAGTTTTTCTGGCAATCAACCTATATTCAGAGCGACGTTCAATATCAGCGCTCATCGAGCGACATCCGCTGCTTAGGAGCCTGGACAGCAGGCTGGGAGTAAGATAACCGTGCCGACAATTACGATAGATAGGGAGATCTGCAAGGGATGCGAGCTCTGCGCGCACTTCTGCCCACAGAAGATCATCAAAATGGCCGACGGGTTCAACTCCAAGGGCTACCGTGTTTCCTGCCTCATAGACTGCAAAGCATGCACAGGCTGCGCGCTTTGTGCTAAGATATGTCCTGATGTGGCGATCGAGGTGTGGAGATAGGAGGTCATGGGTCATGGGACATGGGTCATGGGAGGGAACCAGTGGCAGGAGCAAATGAAGTTAAGAGCTTTCGTGACCTCAAACTATACCAGATGCTCTGCGACCTTCACTTGGAGGTCTGTGAAGTATCATTTCGCTTTCCGTCTTTCGAGAAATATGAACTGGGCAGCCAGTTAAGGAGGTCTTCCAACTCCATACCTGCAAACATAGCGGAAGGATCGGGCAATAAGCATCTGGCAGTCTATCTGGAGACACTGAACAGGGCATTAGGCGAGCTTAGAGAGACGCTTCATCACCTGATGATTGCACACAGGAAGGGCTATCTTTCCGAAAAAGACCATTCAGACCTGTCCGAGCGATATGAGCGTTGCGCCAGGATGATTAAGGCGCTTGAACGCTCACTTCTTTCTCGAAGTCAGAAATCCAGCGGCCAAGGTCTCCCATGACCCATGCCCCATGACCCATAACCTCTGAGGAGGCACAGCGTGACGACTAAGAAAATCTTAATGAAAGGCAACGAGGCGGTGGTGCGGGGAGCTATCGCGGCGGGGTGCCGCGGGTTTTTCGGCTACCCGATCACTCCGCAAAACGAAGTCCCTGAGTATATGTCCGTCCTTATGCCGCAGGCGGGAGGCGTTTTCTTACAGGCCGAAAGCGAGGTCGCGGCTATTAATATGGTCTACGGCGCTGCGAGCACGGGCGCGAGGGTTATGACATCTTCCTCCAGTCCAGGCATTAGCCTGAAGCAGGAGGGCATCTCCTACATAGCGGCCTGCGAGCTCCCTGCGGTCATCGTCAACGTCCAGCGCGGTGGACCGGGGCTTGGCAACATCGCCCCCGGTCAGGCCGACTATTTCCAGGCGGTCAAGGGAGGCGGGCATGGTGACTACAAGCTCCTGACCCTTGCGCCGTGGTCCGTCTCCGAATGCTTCTACCTTACCGCTCTTGCGTTCGACCTGGCCGACCGCTACAGGAATCCGGCGATGGTCCTTTCCGATGCCATCGTCGGTCAGATGATCGAGCCCGTAGAGCTTCCCGACAAGATTGAGGTAAACATACCGCCCAAGCCATGGGCTACTACGGGGCGAAAGGGCCGGGGCAAGAACGTCATCAACTCGCTTTGGATCTCTCCTGATCAGATGGAGGAAGTAAACCGCCGCCTGCAGGCCAAGTATACCCTCGCAATGGAAAGAGAGGTCCGGTATCAGGAGTTGGCTGTGGAGGACGCGGACCTGGTTCTTGTCGCCTACGGCAGCGTGGCCAGGATTTGCCGGACCGCCGTCGATCTTGCGAGAAGCGAGCGTCTTTCCGTCGGGCTTTTCCGACCTATCGGCCTCTTCCCTTTCCCGACATTGCCTATTCAGTGGCTTGCCGAATGCGGCAAGAGGTTCCTCGTAGTTGAGATGAGCCACGGGCAGATGGTTGAGGACGTGCGGCTTGCCGTGAACGGGCGGGCTGAGGTAATCTTCTACGGCAGGAGCGGAGGGGTAGTTCCAACACCCACGGAAATCCTCGACCGGATAAGGAAGACCTACGGCAGGTCGGCCGGCGTGTCGCACTACCGCCTCAATCCTGGCCCAGAAGCAAGGAGATAACGATGCAGAAAGTATTCGAAAAGCCGCAGGCGCTGAGCGATACGCCGTTCGCCTACTGCCCCGGATGCCTTCACAGCGTCGTTCACAGGATGATTGCGGAGGTCATCGACGAGCTTGGAGTCCTGGATCGTACGATAGGAATCTGTCCCGTCGGCTGCTCGGTCTTTATGTATGAGTATATGGAGTGTGACATGATCGAGGCGGCGCATGGAAGGGCGCCGGCAGTCGCCACCGGTGTTAAGCGGATGCTCCCGGATTCGGTCGTCTTTACCTATCAGGGCGATGGAGACCTGGCCTCGATAGGCACCGCCGAGATCGTCCACGCGGCGGCTCGGGGAGAGAAAATATCGGTCATATTCATCAATAACGGCACCTATGGTATGACGGGCGGGCAGATGGCGCCTACAACGCTGATAGGGCAGAAGTCGTCCACCTGTCCGGGGGGACGCGATGCGGCTGCGGCGGGATATCCGATCAGGGTGTGCGAGATGCTGGCGACGCTCGACGGGCCTTCCTACATCACCAGGGTTGCCCCAGTAGACCCCGTGGGGCTTACGAAGACGAAGATGGCGATAAAGAAGGCGTTCCGAAACCAGGTCGATGGCAAGGGATTCTCCCTTGTAGAAGTCCTCTCGAACTGCCCCACCCAGTGGAAAATGACGCCGGTTGAGAGCCTGTCATGGATCGATGAGAACGTCGTTCCCTATTTTCAGCCGGGTGTGTTCGCAGACAGGTGAGACAACATTGCACCGGCTCCGGAGGACCGGTGAGGATTGAAACGTAGACAGGTGAGAAAATGAGCTACAAAACGGCGGCGATAGAAGCGCAGCATGGCGGAGGGACGCAGCCCGTGCATCAGGAAGTTATAATCGCGGGAACCGGAGGACAGGGGATAATGGTCATGGGCCAACTCCTGGCCCACGCGGCTATGGCGGAAGAGAAGAACGTCGTATGGTTCCCGTCGTACGGCCCAGAGACTCGTGGAGGCACCGCCGACTGCACGGTCATCCTATCGAGCGATGAGATCGGTTCTCCTGTCACCGCCACGCCTGACACGCTCATCGCTATGACACAGCCTCTTCTGGACAAGTTTGCGCCCTCAGTCAAGCGCGAAGGAGTCATACTGGTCAACTCCTCTCTGGCGGCTCCTCCGAGGGATCGCGATGATTGCAAGATCGTCTCCGTACCGGCAAACGATGTTGCGGACGAGCTCGGCAACCTTCGGGTGGCAAACATGGTGATGCTCGGCGCGTTTACGGAGCTTTTGAAACCGGTTCGGCTGGAGTCGGTCATAGCCGCGCTTGCGGAGGTGCTCCCACCGCACCGAAAGGCCCTGCTGCCGCTGAACGAAAAGGCGCTCAAGCGCGGAGCAGAGCTGGCCGGGCAGTTGTAGGTAGCTGTCAGCCGTCAGCCTTCGGCAGGGGTTAGGGGCTGGGGGTTGGGGGTCGGTAAGGGGCATGGGAAATGCAAAATGAAAAATGCAAAGTGCAAAAT
>JACPPP010000347.1 GCA_016190935.1 Armatimonadota bacterium
GAGTGCGTTGCTAGTGTGATCTCACCAACAAACGATGCTCCTGCCCCTGCAGCGGGCCTACTCACGGTACCCGATGACCCGAGCAGGCGCTCCAACAGCGATGGCATACTCTGGAATGTCCTTCGTAACCACCGAATTCGCGCCAATAACCGCACCGTCGCCGATCGTTATACCGGGCGAAATAACGACATTCACCCCAATCCAGCAGTCACTGCCGATCCTTATGTCTCCACCTTGAAGCCCTTGCTGTCTAATGGTCCTGCTTCGCTCTCTGCATTTGTGGGTGCTTGGGCAGATGTAGACATTGGGCGCAATCCACGTGTCGTCTCCAATGGTCACAGAGTACTTCCCGCTGCCGCCGAGTTTGATCGCCCCAAGCACATTAACCCGATTCCCGATGAAAAGCCGGCCCAGAAGGTTGCCTGAAATGAGCTGGCATTCGTCTCCGATCTGTATTTCCCCCCATTTGGTCGTGAACCGGACGTCGCCAAACCAGATGCCTGTCTTACGCCCAATCTTGAGCCTCGGGTGTCGAAGCAGAAGCCAGCGCAACCGAATTCGCCTTATCAACCCCGCGACAATTCGAATGGGAAACGGCAGTGGGTAGTGCAGCGAGGCCGGGTCCCGGTCTTCCTTATCTATCTGAGCTACTGGAATCTCTACCATTTGATCTTAATTGTAGCACATATTGATGACCTTTACCCTGGCCCGAGGCGTTTTCGGAACGACCCCGCGATCTTGCTCCACTCATCCCGACTGACTGACGTGGATGCCCACAGCAGAAAAACGACAACGGAAACGAGCCTCCACCGCAGATCACCGAACGGAGCGAACGCAACAATGGCGACAGCGGCAAAACTCGTGACCAGCAAGCGCAGGTTTTGTCGCGTGAAGCTATAGCCGTTCACTCTATTAGTGTAAATGTACGTCGTGGTCATCATAGTTGCCCAAGCAGCCGCGTTTGCGACTACCACTCCCTGCAGCCTTGCGTCGGCTCCCGCCACATAGAACACTGTTAGGAACACACTGTTTTGCATTATGGCCAACGCGGCGCGCGCTCTGAATCGCTCCTGAGGCAGCAGCGGCAACTGCAGCGCCCACGCCACCGAACGAATCAAGTCTCCGGACATCTGTATCGGCAAGAGATCGACCGCCGGCAGGAACTTATGGCTGAATAGGAGACTAATCAGGAAGTCTCGAAACGTCAGAACGACCAGTATGCCGGCAGTCGCGAAAAGAAGGGACGCTCGGACCGCGTTGTTAACCTCGGTGTTGATGTCCGACGTTTCCGAAAGCTGGCTGATCTTCGGAAACGAGTAAGTCTGCATCGCCATTGTGGAGACGAGAATATATTGGTTGGACATCGCGAATACGGCCTGGTAGATGCCATTCGCCTGAAATCCGAGGTCGTGCACGATCTGCGACCTTACGATGAAAGGAACGAACAAGGCAAATGCCGTGATCGGCAGGTTGGCAAGCGCAAATTTGCCGAGACTTGCGATCACAGAGAAGTCGAAGCTGGCTTGCTTCAATTCCGCCGCCAGTTTCTTCGTCATAGACCGATTGGCGTACAACCTGGCGACAACGTAGCTGATAAGAGCAAAAAGCAGCAGATGCGCGGCTGCGCCCGCCTGCCGCCAGATCAGCACTATGGGCAGAAGGACCAGCAGGCCAATCACAGACGATGTGACTGTAGCTTTGGAGTACGATTTCACCTCAAGGCCCGCCTGGACGTAGAGCAGCCAAAGCTGCGACTGAACGAGCAGCGGCACCCCGAGTATCGGCGGCGCCAGATACAGCAGATACAGAGGTTGGGTTGAGTCCAATGCCCAGCCCGCAATGACCTTGATAAGGACAAAACACAGTGCAACCGTGACCAGCGAGAGCAGCAGAAAGAGCTTAGAGGTGGTAGAGACAAATCTTGCGATACGCTCCGGCTCCTGCGACCGGTACTTGGCGATGTATTTGAGCGCGCCAGCCTGCATACCCATCGGAACCAGTCCGGCAGCCAGGTTCTGCACACCCATCAACTGTGCAAAAAGCCCTACACCTGAAGGCCCGAGCAGTATCGCCAGCAGTTTATTCCGGATAAGCCCGACCATCATATTGGCCGACATGCTTGATCCCACGAGTATTATGGATTTGATTAACTGTCGAATCTCGCGTTACCTCACAAACTGCCGTGCGTTCCGGGCCCGGCCATTTCGGAGATGATGAACCTGTGCTTTCCTGATTCGGTAAGCGGAATGGAATCAACAATCTCAAAGTTGGCTTGTAGTTCACCCTGTGTATGCTCAGCAATAATCCCATCGAGCTTCTTAAGAGACTCCCGCTCAAAACCCTCTCCAGGGATTATCTTGAATAGAACAGATGACGGCTCTCGCTGGACAATCTGGAACTTCAAGATACCCGGAACGGCTCGGCTGAGCAAAGTCCAAAATGTGCCCGGGAACTTGGCTCCAGACGGGGTGACTATTGTGTCGAACACGCGCCCTTCGATTCGCTCTATGAGTGGCAGTCCGCGCCCACAGGGACAGATAAGATCAGAGGGCACAGCTATATCATCGATCCGGTATCGTATGAAGGGCATACCATAGTTGTCCAGGTCCGTAATAACCATCTCGCCCGGTTCGCCTGTCGCGGCCGGGGTCCCTTCCTCCTTCAGGTATTCGACGAACAGCCTGTCGGCGTTGATGTGCAGGCCGCTGTGCGCGTCACATTCGTGTGCTATCGCGCCAAACTCTCTCGACCCATAGCGGTTGAACACAGGACAACCGAAGACTTTTTCTATGACCTCCCGATTGTGGTCAAAGAGCGCCTCACCTGACGCGATTATAGCGCCTGGTCTCACGCTATGTTCAGGATGGGCTATGAGAAAATCCGCGAAGGCCATCAATGGACCGGGATATGAGGTAAGCAGCTTCGGCTGGAACCTGCCAAGCGCCTCCACGTAATCCCGCAGCCTTTCCTGGCTCAGGTTGTACGAGCTTAGAAACATCGTGTTCAGAAGGCTCGATTTCAGACGGCCCATCAGTTGTTGGTGCGATGTCAGGTCGAATGACGCGCCCCACAATGTCGCCTGCCGGTCGCCCAGCTTTGCTCCCGCCCACGAATTGCCCCTGAGCACCATCGACTGCCTGGCCTGCTTGGCCCGGTCGTCGAGGTAGAACCACACCCGCTCGCCTGTGGACCCTCCGGTGCCGTCTCTGTGAAGCTGCTCCTTCGACGACGTAGAAATGGTTAGATCCGAGAGCCTGGTCCTGATAACATCCTTTGTGAGAACCGGCAGCCGTCGAAAATCCTCCGGCGACTCCACCTTCTCAGGGGTGAGTCCTGCGTAGTCGAACCGCTCCCTGTAATAAGGAACAGTTTGATACGCGTGCCGCAAGAGTTGCAGGAGCTTGGTCCACTGATATTCCAGAATCTCCGGCCTGCTCAGCCACTGGGTCCGGTCAAATTCTCTGATGTAAGACCTGACCTGGTCGCGCTTGACGACACGATACGCCGGATACACAACTGTCCGAAGAAGAAACGGATTCAACCGCGTGACCTCATCAAAAGCGATTCCAGAGCCCACTGAGCTTTCTTGATCCTTATGGGCCATTGGTAAAGGGTCTTGCCCTGAAATAGACCGAGCCTCCACAGCAGATACCGGCCGCTCGTTCGGACTCTTGCACCCTGACCGCGCTTCCAGCTATCCTGGCAGCCAATGCGCCTGATCCATGCGGCATCCGCGCCAGGCACGTTGGGGGTGCGTCCCGTTGCATCGGCGGATTTGGTCATGGACACGTAGCCCAGGCCCTTGGCAAGCTCCACCATCTTCGGACTTTGTTTACCGCCCGGCCAGCAGAGGATTCTCTTCTCGCGACCAAGGTTCTCTTCGATCAACCGTTTGCTCTCCACAAGCTCGAATCGGGCACGGTCGAGATACTCCTCTTCGGTCTCCATCCTTCCGATGTCGCCATAGCGCCCGATGAAAGCCCGCACTTGCTCTCGAAGCGCCTGTCTCCATTCCGGTTCGCTGAACAGCATTTCTCCCCCCATCTTCTGCGGCACCTCAGAGAGGTAATCGCGCAGTGATTGGTCGGGAATGTAGCATGGCCCTGCCAGCGCGCGTTGATGCTCGTAGACAGGGGCCCCCAACGGCGCCAGGTTAACCTGGTCTTCCCACATGTATCTATGCTTTTTGGGCGGGCATTCGTTCCAGGCAAGCCAGGGGTAGTAGGATTCCGGGGAGTGAAAGTCGATAACCTTCTGACTTGAGAACTGCCAGGTATGCGTGACTGTATGCGACTGAATGTCAAGTATGCCGCTTTCTTCAGCAGCTTTCATCTCCGCCCAAGATAGAAATCCGAAGTTTTCAAGCTCATCCTGCTCGACCTTGCCGCTCCACACGTCTTCGAGTGTCGGGCGCGGGACAGGACAGGGGTCCACGAAGTCCGTGGACATGAACACAGTCGCCTTGAACCCATACTTTTTGAGCAAGGGATAGGCGTAAACATAGTTGTCGAGATAACCGTCATCGAATGTTATGGCCACGCAGGGCGAGGGAAGATTCCGTTCGCCCAGCATGTAGGCGTATACTTCTTCCAGTGTGACGGCGGCGTACCCGGCTTCAGACATCGCTCGAAGCTGGTCTTCAAACGTTTCGATGGGCGTCCTGAGATCTGCCCAGGGTATCCCGGTTGACGTCCATATCCGCCAGGCGCGGTCGCAGTTGTCAGCCGGAAGTCGAGCGGCAGACCAGGGAGCCCCGGGGATCACCGGCCCCACTGAATGATACATCAGCACAGGTACGCTATATGCCTGTTCCTCAATTCCCATTTACGCGCGCTCCGTGCCCACATGCGTTGACTTTGACTTACGGCCCAGCAGGTCGACGTAGACTTCCTCCAGTTTTCTGGCGGTTGCCGCCGCTGAATAATACCGAACAGCTCGGCGCTGCGCGCGCAGGCCAAGCTCTTTCGCAAGCTCTGGGTTCGCCGACAACTCCAGAATGGCTGCAGCCAACTCATCCGGCCTATTCGGTTCGACAAGCAGCGCCTCCTGGCGGTCACGCACAGTCTCCGGTATCCCTCCCACTTTTGTAGCTGTGATTGGCTTGCCTGCCGCCATAGCCTCGAGAAGCGACACCGGAAGCCCTTCTCGAATAGAGGAGAGAGCGAAGACGTCGATTGCTGAGAGCACTCGTGGAATGTCGGAACGAGGCCCGGCGAAGATCACAAGCTCTTCCGCGTTTAGCTCCTTCGCACGGCGGTTCAGCTCCTCCTTCAGCGGCCCATCTCCTACGATAACCAGTCGCACCCGCGGGTTGGTTCTGGCAGCGGCTGCGGCGGCCTCAATCAGTATATGAAGCGCCTTCGCTTCTACCAGCCGCGCAAGTGTGCCTATCAGAAAAGCGCCCTCCGGCACGTTCCACTCAGCGCGCAGTTCGAGACGGGCGGAAGGATCGTGCGCGAATCTCTCCACATCCACTCCGTTCGGCAGCACAAGCAGTTTGCCCTCCGGCGCTCGCTCCCTATCTTGCAAGATACCTGCAATGTCTCTCGAGACCGCTATCCGTAAATCAGTGAACCTGACCGCAAATCTGTCGAACGCAATCTGTCTCCGCTTCTTCCACAGTCCTTTGCCGTGGTCTGTGGTGATCATAACCGGCACTGATGCCGCCACGCCCGCGATTCGCCCATAGAGCGCGGCTCCATACATGTGCATATGGAGCACGTCCACTTTACGGCGCTTCAGAAGCCTGTAAAGCCTCCACAGCGCGAGCGGCGCGCTCCTCAATCTGAAGTTCAGGCTGACGATCTCCACTTTCGGCGCTGTTGACAGTTGCTTCTCCAGCATTCCTCCGGGCATCATTGTGCAGACCATGGTTCGAAACCTGCTGCTGTCGAAAAGCGGCGCGAGCGACACGAGTTGCTGTTCAGCGCCTCCTATGTGAAGGCTTCCGATCAGATGCAGAACGGTAATTCTCTCTTTGTCACTCATAGCTCAAACAGTTCGTCGTACCTGGTCTGAACCACACTGGGATGGTGGTTGCGGTTCACGTACTCCACTGCAATCTCACCAATCGCCTTCCGCGCGGCTTCGTCGGAGATCAGCATCCGAACCTCTCTGGTCAGATCATCAATCGTGGGGCAGTATCGCCCCAACCCAAGCCTCTGGATCAGCGTGTCGGGATCGACGGTAGACACGACCGGCGTCCCACGGCTCCACGCCTGAAGGAACGTGTTCGGAAAACCCTCCACCGTCGATGTGCACACGAGGAGTTTCGCCTTGTCGAAATACGCCCCGGTTTCCTCATAGGGAACATGTCCGGTCAGTCGGAGATTCGGTATCCCCTGAGCTTTACCCTTGATTTCCTCGAACATCTCCGGCTGATGCACATATTGGCCTCCTACCATAATGAACTCAAAGTCGGGAAGACGGGAGGCAAGCTCAAGGAACATCTCGGGGCGTTTTACATCTCGGAAGCTGGCTACCCAGATGATATAATGCTGCTCTTTGTTGACTGTACAGTCTGGAGGCGCAAATGTGTTGCGGATGACGACGCCTGAGCGCCCGAAGCGGCTCTCAAGGTCGGCGTTCTGCGCATCGGTCTGTACAACCACGGCGGATGCGGACTTGATTGCGTACCTGTAGAGCGCTCGTTTGACGGCGTTCAGCCCCTTCTCCTTAGTGCCGTCCAGGTCCATGTCCGTCGAGGTGGAGAGAACGAACTGCTTGCCGAGCCGCTTGCACATCCAGCAGAGGATTCCGCTGATGCTTCCGGGGGCTCTCTGGTAATACACATCAGCATCAGCCTTTTTCATCGCCAACCAGAGCGGGTTGTTCCACGGCGCCAGTCGTGCCGGCAGTGATGTCTTGCCACGGCAAGCCTTGATGAGCCTCAATCCGTCTGGCGTTACTACTTCATCCGGCTGGCCGATGTCGTGCACGACCGCGCTGACAGCATAACCACTCGCCATAAGCATCTTGACGATCAGCGTCTGCTGGACCTCCGCCCCGCCGACTATGTCCAGTTCCATGCCGAGGAGTAGCTTGCTCAGTATGGGGGATGTCGATACCAGGCAAATACTCGGCTTCCGGACTTTATCATGCATTGACCCACTCTCCATTACGCGCACCAAAGCATGTTAGGCACCCGAGGTCACTGAAAATGACGAAATGTGGTTTTGCCAACATTAAAACATGGACGCCAACATAACAACTCCAGAACCGGGGAGACGGGGAAAATGGGGAGGCGATGAATCTGGAATTCCCCATCTCAGATCATTCATCTCTTCCCCGGTTCAGGTATCATGCGTTAGACGGGCACTACCCAAAATGTCCTGCCACCATGCACCTCCTACTCCCTGTGGTCCTGCATATATCGGATCGTCCGGTCCAGACCATCGTGGAAGCCCACGGAAGGCGCGAAGCTAAGCAGTTCGCGGGCCTTGCTGATGTCTGCCAGGGAGTGCTTCACGTCTCCGACTCGTGCGGGCTCGAAACACGGGTTAATATCTATGCCCAGGCCACGGTTAATGCTCTCAACCAGATCAAGAAGCGAGTATCGCTCGCCGCAGGCGATGTTGAAGAGTTCACCTGCGGCCTTTGGAGCTGTGCAAGCAAGCAGATTTGCCTCGACGTTGTTGGTCACATAAGTGAAGTCCCTGCTCTGCAGTCCGTCCCCGTATATCACCGGCTGCTGGCCTGATACCATCTCCCGTATGAACTTTGGGATGACGGCGGCATACTGTGAGTCCGGGTCCTGCCTCGGCCCAAACACATTGAAGTATCGCAGCACTACTGTCTCCAGGCCGTAGATTTGGTAGAACATCTTGCAGTAGAATTCGCCGGTCAGCTTCGTAAGTGCGTAAGGAGAAAGCGGGTTCGGCGGCATGTCCTCGTGCTTTGGCAGCGTCGGAGTATCCCCGTATGCGGAAGATGACGCAGCGTACACCACTCTGTTCACTCCGGCGTCCCGGCAGGCGACTAGAAGGTTCAAGGTGCCGTCGATATTCGCCTGATTGGACGAAATGGGATCCTCCACCGACCTTGGCACCGACGGGAGCGCGGCCTGATGCAGCACGTAGTCGATCTCCTCGACAGCCTGTTGCACCGTCGCCATATCCGTGATGCTGCCCTCGATGAAGTCGATTTTGTCGAGGTAAGGCGCGATATTGGCTTTCTTCCCTGTGGACAGGTCGTCGAGCACCCTTACATAACATCCGTCTGCAACAAGCCTCTCCACAATATGCGAGCCGATGAACCCGGCCCCCCCGGTTACCAGGTATCTACTCAAAGCTTTACGACCCTCGCATTCCGCCCCAGGTTGTTCTTGACCGCGTTCCTCGTATCCACAATGAGTTTCGCGTGGCTCGCGATGGCTGTATAGTCGAAGTCAGAGTGATTGGTGATAATAACTACGCAATCCGCTTCCGAAAGCAGTTCAGGAGTGACATCCACTGACTTTAGTTCCTGCCCGCAGTGCGCAATGGCCGGCACGAACGGATCTGAATAACTCAGACGAGCCCCCTTTATGTGAAGAAGGTCCATTACTTCGAGTGCGGGCGACTCTCTGGTGTCTCCGACGTTCTTCTTGTAAGCTACTCCAAGGATCAGAATGCGCGAGCCGTTTATGCACTTGCCATCCGTGTTCAGCGCATCGCTCACGATGTCCACCACATGGTGGGGCATTGCGGAGTTGATCTCTGCAGCAAGGCCGATGAACTTCGCCTCAAACCCGCTGAGCCGTGCCTTCCACGTGAGATAGTACGGATCGAGCGGAATGCAGTGCCCACCGATTCCGGGCCCCGGATAAAAAGCCTGGTACCCGAACGGTTTGGTGGCCGCAGCGTCTATGACCTCCCACACGTCGATGTTCAGCCGGTGGCACATAAGCGCAAGTTCATTAGCCAACGCAATATTCACGCTCCTGTAGGTATTCTCCAGCAGCTTTGCCATCTCGGCCACTTTACTGCTCGAAACCGGCAGCACCGTGTCCACGGCGTGCCCATACAGTTCTACGGCCCTCTTCGTGCATTCTGGAGTAACTCCACCGACTATCTTGCAGATGTTTCTCGTCTTGAACTCGGGGTTGCCGGGGTCCACACGCTCCGGCGAGAAAGCCAGGAAAAAGCTCTCGCCGACCTTCATCCCAGACTCTTCAAAGATCGGCAGAATCACCTCGTCGGTCGTGCCCGGATAAGTGGTGCTCTCCAGTATGATCAGATGACCGGACTTCAGGTGCTTCACGATCTTACTGCAAGCGGACAGGATATGTGAAATGTCCGGATCCTTCGTCTTGCGAAGTGGAGTAGGCACACAGATGACTATGGCATCACAGTCCGCAAGCGCAGAGAAGTCCCGGGTCGCAGAGAGCAGACCAGACTGAACAAACGGCGCCATCTGCTCTGTTGGAACGTCTGGGATGTAGGATGACTGCGCGTTCAGGGACTTAACTTTCCTCGGATCTACGTCGATTCCTATACACTTGAAACCCGCTGAAGCGAACTCGACTGCAAGCGGCAGCCCCACATATCCAAGACCTATGATAGCTACGGTAGTTTCCCCTGGGGTATAGTGAACGTCGCGGGAAGACTTCTCCAGAGTCTGAGCGCCTCTCATCCTTGTTCAACAATCCTCCAATTCCATCAGCGGTTTCGCACAACGCCCGGAGATCCACGCGAAATGCTGTGGCCTGTGGTGCTGTAAGCACTGCGCGGACTCGATCTGTTCTCCTCGGCAACTTCAGAACCTGATTGCCGAAGCAGGCAATACTGCACGTTGATCAGTGCCAGAAGCATCCAGAACAGGTATTCCACATATTTGAAGTACCGCATGTCTATGATGACTGCGGTAACGAAGTAGCTGAGTGTTGCGCATGCGAGGGTTGCAGCAAGCTGCCTGCCACCGACTTGCGCGTTCCCCTTTGCCCGGCGGTACGTGAACACCCATTGTCCGGTCAGTATTGCTATAAAGGCCGCATACGGTAGGAACCCAACTATGCCGGTCTCAACAAGCATTGTCAGGAAGGTGTTGTGGGATGACGCCCCCTTCTCTTCCTGAGAGATCCCCGGCACGTAAGTATGGTACGCTTGCCGGTAGTAGTCGAAGTTGCTGATGCCGTGCCCGAATATAGGCTTTGCCTTGAACATCTCCATCGAGACCCGTGTTGCGTAGACTCGGCTTCGGATGGGTGACTCGCTGAGGATTCGGCGCTCGTAGAAACGAGACTGCTGGATTACTGGAATGGCTGCAATAAGAACCACGACCCCTACCACGAGCCAGGCGGCAATCATCCTGCGTTTGCCTTCGTAGAGGAGAAGAAGCCCTAAGACGGCCACTACGGGCGCAAGCCACGCCGCGCGTGTATACGTTACCACCTCTCCAACGCAGGCGGCAGCAATAATCAGCCCATACAGGATGCGCTTACTTGTGGCCTTAGCCTGGAAGAATAAATGTACAGCAAAGAGCAGAGCTATTGCGAGAACGCATCCGTAACCAGCCGGATTCTTGAACGGTCCTGCGGCGCGATTAGCGTCCGCCCAGTAGAGATTACTCGTCAAGGTGAACCAACTCCGTCCCGTCAGGTGCTCGATCACACCAATGGGGACCAGATACAGCACTGTTAGAGCTGCGGCAACGAGTATGATATTAATCCTCCGATGGTCCGTAGCCAGGTTGCGCACAATGTAAAATGCCCCTATCGCAAGCAGGTAATGATCAATGAATGCCTGAAACGCCGATGTCAACTCCTTGGCGTGTCGCATCCGAAACAGAGTCAGAACCATACTTTCCGGCGGCCGGGTAACCAGCAGATTCACAACGGAGATGGCGATGAAGGCTATTATGGCAATATCGACCGCATCAATCCTACCTCGTGCCCTACGGCCTATTAGCTTATGCAGAACAACGGACACAAAGAGGAAACCCAGCACGAATCGGTCGAATGTCAGGTTAGGAATTCCTCTGCCCATTAATATCTCGCTCGTCTGGAAGAGTGGCCCAAGTATGACCCATCCAATGAACGCATGAAACGGCCTCAGAATGGCGATAACGATAGTGAATATTCCGAGTACGATGGCAATTGGCACTTTCGGGGGATTCATCAGGATCTCCCACCCAAGAAACGCTCCCACGCCCATAGCGAGAAGCGTGGTTGTGGTGTGGTAGAACCATCTCGTCCGGCGGACACGGTAGGAGACTTTCAGCAAAGAGCGGATCCGATAACCCAGGAACGGAACTACTCGGGTCTCACTGATCCTGCGCAGAAGCTTCCGAGCAATGGCAATTACCTTATTATTACGACTGAGGAACCTTCGGACAAATGACAACGTCTATCGCCTCGATAACAACTGATACGGTCTCGTGGTAACTCCATGCTTTTCCTCTCCAGCGCCAGACACTGAGAGGCAAGGGGTTACGTTTTGTCGAAGTTGTGGCCACACAACGGCATCGGCGTCCTCTGCTACATCATACGCATTATCCACCAGTTCTGTTCCCGGAAGCAATTGAGCAGCCTGTGATTATTATGGTGTTTGGAGTGAA
Source organism: Armatimonadota bacterium (assembly GCA_016190935.1). Classification (GTDB taxonomy): domain Bacteria; phylum Armatimonadota; class UBA5829; order UBA5829; family DTLH01; genus JACPPP01. Next base: position 11,536 of record JACPPP010000347.1, read on the forward strand.
TGTTCTTTAGTACCCGAGTCACCTCATCTATTATACACGTCTTGGCTGATTTGTTCGAGTCCGTGAGTAAGAGCTCACGTTTGATGAGTACTACTTACACATGGGAATTTGCAGCCGGAGATTGGGATGAGGTGA
>JACPPP010000348.1 GCA_016190935.1 Armatimonadota bacterium
AAAGGTGCGGCGCTTCGTAGTCGGCACCCTTCGACAGGCTCAGGATGCCTTGAATATGCTAAAAACGATGCTCCTGCCGATCGTGACCATCGGCTTCAGGTGCGATCAGATGTCGCACGCGATCACGGCAAGTATCGGGACAAGGGTGTCCCGATACAACCGGAAACAACTTTCCTTTATCGCATTACGGCTGGCCGCCCGAGTAGACATAAACGGCGCCCCTGGCGCGCAAGGTGGAATCCTGATAAAGCCCGGCGGACCCGGTAACCACGATAAAGTCACCTTCGCTGACTGGCTGACCAGTATATACTCGGATCGCCGACGCAGGTGAGCCGGGTGAGCCGTCGGTAATGTCGGCATATGGCCCAAGGTCGGGGTCATTACCGGTGGAAATTACCTCACCCCAGGTCATAACCAGCAGCCCTATGTTGTTCAGGCCAAATCCTCCGGTAACGCCTACCTGCCCAAGAGGAACAGTTCCAAGATCTCCTCCGCCAACAGACCTGCTGCTCATCCCAACGGACTTCGGGAACGGATTGCCCGTAGAAACTATGGTCAGATCGGAGACCTGTATCTCCCTCTCCAGACCATTCGTGGTCATAAACCCCTGTATCGCGACTCTATCACCGGGGACCAGAGCGTCTCCCGTCTGAGTCGCCCTGATGCCGGATGAGCGGTCGTCCTCCTCGATCCAGAAGCTCGAGCCGAAGAGTCCTGTGATGGCCTTGTCGGGGATCACGACAGGAGTGCCGTCGGGCTGGGCCTTGCAGTCGGAGAGCTTGGGAGTGGATGCGGGGATGGCTACCTCCACTGCATCCCAGCCCGTGTGGCCGAGGGCATCGACTGCCTCGGCGCGGATCCAGTAGAGGCCGGGTGCTAGGCCGGTGGTATCCCAGCTTGCAGAGATGCCGTCGGTGGGGTCGGTGTCGGTGCCGATCAGTGTCCATCCCTCCTGGGCCGCGGAGGCCGGCTGGGGGGCGCGGTCGCCTTCACCGCTGACGTCCGTCCACGTGCCAAAGCCGGCCAGATTGGATTTACCGGGTGGAGTCCAACTCAGCGGATAGTCAAAGTTCCCGTCCCTGTCCATCCACACATTTACGTCCTCTCCGGTGTCCGGGTCCATAAACCTGACCCTGATAAGCTTCGCCTCTTTCTCCTCCCTAGTCGTATCATAGATCTCCTTCAGGGCGACCGAGTGGGCATTCTTTCCTTTTATCTGGATATGCAGGACGATTGCCTTGACACCCTTCGTTATGTATTTGTTCTTGAGACTGCCGTACTTGCCAGATGAGTAAGGGTGGTACTCCCAATTGCTGTCCAGCCAATCCAGTATCTTCTCTGTCCCCCTTTCCTCGCCCGCTCTCGTGGTTCCGCCCTTCTTCAGCGTGCCCTTCTTGTGGGCACAGATCTTGACCAGATACCTGATCGCGAGCTGGTCCGGAGTGTACCCGGGCGGGGGGGCGCCTTTCGGGGCGTCTCTCAGCTTCTGCTTCTGCTTCTCGCTGAGCCTCCGCCACAGGGCCGCAGCCTCGGCCGTTGGCTCGCACATCGTTTTGCCCTCTACGACGTCAAAGGGATAATCCCTCTGCTTGAGCGGCTCGACGGGGTACTCCCCCGTGTTGGGGTCCGGCTCGAAGAGGAAGTCGCACTTCACGGCGTCGATGGGGTCGCCGGAGATTGAGACGGTCCCACCTACAAAGTCCACGAAGGTCGGGGAGTTGATCTTCGGGAACGGCGGCGCTGGGTCCCAATAGATCCGGCGCTGGGCCTGGAGGTAGCCGATATCGGTGTTCATGCCCACAGTCAGGTCGTACTCGCCCTCCGTAAGGCCGGTGGTGTCCCAGTAGGCGCTCCAGCCGTCGCCGTCAATCGTGGGTATGTCCATGTTGATCAGCCATTCCGTGCCGTCGATGTCGGCGCCGATGTAGGACTGCTGGCCGGTCTGCACGTTCGTCACATAGAAGTCGGCCGACTGGCAGGTGGCGTAGACGTCGTTCACCATTCCCGTGATCTGGATGTTCGTGCCAGTGACGACGCGTTCGTACTCCGCCGGCCAGAGGAAGTCCGCGAGCTGGGCTGGGAGGATCTCCCAGTTGTAGCCCTCGGCGGCGTCGGTGCCGTCGCTCGACGAGGCCTTGAAGCAGAATACGGTGTCCACGGGAACGCTGAGCTGGACCATGTGAGACGTTGTCGGATTTGGGTCGTACTCGGTCATCCCGAAGTTCCAGTCCGGCCCGTAGTCGAGCTTTGTGTCGCCGGGCACGTCGGTCGTCCACGTAACCCAAGCCTGACCCACGCCCATCGCACGAGCGACCGGGTCGCTCGTTATCTGGATCGCAGGCGACTGGGACGGGCAACCAATCACAAGCCCAGCAAGTACCGTCAAAATGCTAGTTCTCAATTCCCTTTCCTCCTAACGGGCGGCACATCAGGGTTGCCCGCCCGTGTAATAGATAGCGCCTCTTACGTTCCCGATACTTATGGCAAGCTTACATTTGCAATGTATCACTGAATGATACATCCGTCAAGTGGTTTTTTTCTGCTGTGGTAGCAGAGCGAAAATGTCCCCATGGAAATGGAGGGCATTAAGATCAATCAGAAGGATATTCAGAGGTTAGGAGGAACGACAGCTATTGGAGTATCGAAGAACAGCTTGCCGGCAGGCAGGATCCGACGCAGGTGGGGGCTGCCTCAGAGGATCAGTGGGTATATCGGTGGCTTACTATTTGAGTGTGTAAATTCGGTATGATTTTGAGGGGACTCTGGCCCTCTATCAGGAGGCCGGAGTCCTCCTGAAATCGGACTACCAATTCTACACACTCCAGTTGACACGACCTTATCCCCGGCCGCCGTTTGCGGCAAGTGGCAACGACGTGCTACAATTGCGCGTATTATATTAAGAGCAAACTCCAGCCTGTAACTGTTCTGTTTATGGGCGCTTGGTGAGAGCACGAATTGAACGAGATAAAGAGCATACTTGCTACCGACTGCGGCAGCACCACAACAAAAGCAATCCTGATCGAAAAACAAGATGATGAATACCGTCTGGCAGTTCGTGGTGAGGCCCCAACGACTGTTGAGGCGCCGTTCGATGATGTAACGGTCGGCGTCGTAAACGCCGTCCGAGAGGTCGAAGAGCTTTCCGGCCGGGACATTCTGGACAGTAAAGGCCTGATCACCAGGCCCTCTAGCGACAGCAAAACAGGGGTGGACCTGTATCTCTCCACGTCGAGCGCAGGCGGGGGACTGCAGATGACTGTCGCGGGCGTAGTCAAGGCGATGAGCGCGGAGAGCGCCCAGCGAGCGGCGCTCGGCGCCGGGGCGATCATAATCGACGTCATCGCGATAGATGACGGCAGGAAGGACTATGAGAAAGTCCGCAGAATAAGGGAGCTTCGGCCGGACATGATACTCGCATCGGGCGGGACCGATGGGGGAACAGTAAGACATCTGGTCGAGATCGCCGAAATGCTCGTCGCTGCCGATCCCAAGCCGAGGCTCGGAATCGGGGTGAAACTCCCCGTGATATTCGCGGGCAACAAGGACGCAAGGGAAGCTGTCAGGGAGACACTGGGCGACAGAGTTGACCTGCGGACAGTCGAAAACCTCCGGCCGAGTCTGGATGTCGAGAACCTCGGCCCTGCGCGAGAGGCGATCCACGAGCTTGTCCTCCAGCACGTGATGCAGCAGGCGCCGGGCTACGGGAAGCTGTCTGCCTGGACCGACGCTGGGATTATGTCTACTCCAAACGCCGTCGGAAAGATCATCCAGACGATTGCCGAGCAGTTAAGTATCAACGTACTGGCGGTCGATATAGGTGGCGCTACGACCGATGTGTTCTCCGTGTTCGGAAGGACTTTCAACCGCACTGTCAGCGCAAACCTTGGGATGAGCTACTCCATCTGCAAAGTGCTCACGGAGGCCGGCGCGGAGAACATAGACCGCTGGATACCTTTTGATATGCCGGAGGCTGAACTGAGGAACCGGCTTCGCAACAAGATGATCCGCCCGACTACGATCCCGCACACGCTGGAGGACCTGAGGGTCGAGCAGGCGGTTGCGAGGGAAGCGCTGCGGCTCGCGTTTGAGCATCACAAGTCGCTCGCGCGTACCCTAAAGGGAATCCAGCAGGTGCGCTCTGTCGGCGATCTTATGACCCAGGAGGCCACAGGCCAGACCCTCGTAAAGATGATGGACCTCGATATGGTGATAGGCAGCGGCGGGGTTCTGTCGCATGCGCCCAGAGCTGCCGAAACGGCCTATATGATGCTCGACGCCTACCAGCCGGAAGGGGTAACGATGCTTGCGAAGGACTCCATTTTCATGATGCCGCAGCTCGGTGTGCTTTCGACGGTCCATCCAGAGGCGGCAGCGCAGGTCTTCGAGCGCGATTGTTTGATCAAGTTTGGGCATGTGATCGCCCCGGTCGGGACGGCGCGTCCGGGTGACCATGTGTGCACCATCACAATCGATAGCGAAGAGAGACGTTTCGAGTATGGAACACTCACGCTGATCCCGCTCGGCCTGGGAGAGACGAAGCAGGTTACCATTGCGCCCGCTCGTCGTTTTAACGTCGGCGCCGGCCGGGGCAGACCGGTGACAACTACGGTCGAGGGCGGAACAGTCGGACTGATAGTAGATACGCGAGGAAGACCGCTTGTTCTTCCCGCGGACAGGAAACAGAGAATCCCGAAGCTGCAAGAGTGGCATGCGGCGCTGGGCTTGAAGGCTTCGGAGGAATAGCTATGCGAACTGCTTACACCCCAGGGCTCAAAGTGAGCCAGAGGACAACTATAAGGAAAACCAGGAGGCTTCCGCTCAAAGGGCAGGTTCTCGCTGCCGTAGGACAGCAGGTTGAGCCTGATACGGTAGTCGCTCGAACGGAGATTCCGGGGATAATGCAAACCGTCAGGGCGGCGGAAATTCTGGGGATCGAACCCGGCGAACTGCTGCAGGCGCTGAAGGTTCAGGTCGGGGACACGGTTGAACGAGATCAGACCCTTGCTGAGACAAGGTCTTTCTTTGGCTTGTTCAAATCCGACTGCCGCTCTCCGGTTGCTGGAAAGGTCGAGCTGATCTCTGAACATTCCGGCCACGTGGGCATACGGCTGCCCGCAGCGCCGGTCGAGGTATCCGCCTACATCAACGGCACCGTGGTGGAGGTCATCCCGGATGAGGGTGTTGTAATTGAAACGACTGGAGCGCTGATTCAGGGTATTTTCGGCGTGGGCGGAGAGCGGACAGGAACCATACAAGTGCTGACAGCGGGCCCTGAAGATTCTCTGACTGAGGAAATGATCACTTCTGACCTGTGTGGAAAGATAGTAGTCGGTGGATCGAGCATATCCGGCGCGGCGCTGGAAAAGGCGGCGGAGATAGGCGTGGCCGGCATTATAGTGGGTGCTGTGGTAGACCGCGACCTGATCGACTTTTTGGGTTACGACATCGGCGTGGCTATTACGGGCCAGGAGGACATAAATACCACACTGATCGTCACTGAAGGGTTCGGCAGCATCCGGATGGCCGACAGGACTTTCCGCCTTCTGAAATCGCTCGAGGGCAGCGCGGCATCGCTGAACGGCGCAACACAGATCAGAGCTGGAGTCATCCGTCCGGAGTTGATCGTTCCCAGCACCATTTCCGCAGGGGATGATGATCTTGAGGATCCTGAGCAAGTTCTGGAGATCGGGGCTCATATCCGTGCCATTCGGGCGCCTTACTTCGGCATGCTTGGGACGGTGACCGCACTCCCGGCGGAGCCGATGGTTATTCCTTCCGGCTCGACCGTAAGGGTGCTTGAAGCCGATCTTTCGGACGGCAGCAGGGTAATAATCCCCCGCGCGAACGTCGAGATAATTGTGGGGTAGCTGTCAGCCTTCAGCAGGTGATTGGTGATGGGTGATGGGTGAT
>JACPPP010000028.1 GCA_016190935.1 Armatimonadota bacterium
CCCCTGGCCCCCGGCCCCCGACTCCTTCCCGTTCGTCTGTCTGATCGTATCAGGAGGCCACTCCGACGTAGTCTATATGACAGACCACGGCGAGTATGAGATGATCGCCCGGACGAGGGACGACGCCGCGGGCGAGGCGTTCGACAAATCGGCGCGCGCCATGGGGCTTGGCTACCCCGGAGGGCCGATCATAGACAGGCTCTCGGAGCAGGGGGACCCGAACGCGGTTCCGTTTCCACGGGCCAGAGTTGGGGACACGCTCGATTTCAGCTTCTCCGGGCTTAAGACCGCCGTGGTGCGATACGTTGAGAAAGCCGGTGAGGACATTAACATCCCGGACGTCGCCGCGAGTTTCCAGCAGGCAGTGATAGACGTGCTTGTGAATAATACGTTCGAGGCCGCGAAGCGGAAGGGTGTAAAGCGTGTCTTGCTGGCCGGGGGGGTCGCTGCGAACCGTGCGCTCCAGCGCCAGATGAGGGAGCGTGGGGAAGAGCTTGGAATCGCCGTCAGCGCTCCTCCTCCGAAGCTCTGCACCGACAACGCCGCGATGGCCGCGGCTGCGGGTTATTACCGATTCATCCGCGGTGAGCGCTCCGGCCTCGACCTCGACACTTACGCCTCAGAACCGCTGGCGGAGAGAACGTAGCCGCCTGTTGGTGTCCGGTCATTCATCGAATTCACGGAACCAGGTATTTGCCCATCCAACCACAATCCGCGGAATCCGCGTTTCAAGAACCCAATCGTCTTGAACTCAGTTTCTAACTCCACGAAGCGACGCAACCTTTTTCGTCAGCAGCGGTACGATCTCCAGGCAGTCGCCCACCAGACCGAAGTCCGCCACCTGGAAGATCGGCGCGTTCGGGTCTTTGTTGATGGCTATTATCGTATCCGAGCTAGACATTCCCGCCAGATGCTGGACCGCGCCGCTGATCCCACAAGCGATGTAAAGCTTGGGACAGACCGTCTTCCCGGTCTGGCCGACCTGGTGGGAGTAAGGTATCCATCCCGCATCGACCGCCGCGCGGCTCGCGCCGACCGCCCCGCCCAGAGACCTGGCAAGTTCCTCGATCAGAGCAAAGTTATCAGGCGCTTGGATGCCCCTGCCGCCGGAGACGATCACATCAGCGTCTACGATGTTGACCGTGCTCTCCATCTGCTCTATGAACTCTAGTATCTTGCTGCGTGAGCCGAATAGCTGTGGTTTGGGGTCCAGCTTGACGATCTCCGGACGCCTGCCGTTTGAAGATTTCGGCGACATCGGGATGACTTTGTGGCGTACGGTCGCCATCTGCGGTCTGGTGTATGGGCAGACGATCTCGGCCATAATGTTGCCACCGAACGCCGGTCTGATCTGATGCAACAGCCCGTCCTCTCCGATCTTCAGGCTCGTGCAGTCGGCGGTGAGACCTGTGTACAACTGAACGGCTACCCTGGAGAGGAACGACCGGCCGGTGGTCGTCGCCCCGGCAAGCACAATCTCCGGCTTGAGATCCCGGCAAAGGTCTGAAACGATCCTGGAATACCGCTCCGGGTCGTAGTCCGCAAGCTCCGGCGCTTCACAGAGTATAACCTTATCTACGGGATAATCGGAGAGTTCCTCCGAGGCCCGAGCCAGATTGTCACCCAAGATTATTACAGATAGTTCACTCTTTCGCGCGTCTGCAAGCTCCCTGCCGGCGGTGATAAGCTCGAACACCACCGGAGCGAGTTCTCCCCGCCACTGCTCGCCGAACACCCACACGCCGCTGTACTGCGACAGGTCTTCCTTCGCCTGCTTCTCGATCTCGATCGTGATAGCCCTGAACCGACACGTCGAAACGCACGACCCGCAGAAGTTGCACTTATCGAGCTCTATGGTGGCAAGCTTTTCATTCACCTCTATCGCGCCGGTGGGACACGCCTTGATACACAGCGCGCAGCCGTTACATTTGTCTTCGATTACCCTAATGGACATTCTGGCCCCTCACACAACCTCCATCTCTTTTAACAGTTCACAGAGCTTGTCAGCAAGCTCGTCAGGCTCTCCGGCCCACCTCTGGCCGCCTTCGCGATGAGACGGACTGAACACCTTTATAACCTGCGTAGGAGAGCCGAGCAGCCCTATCTTGTCTTCAGGTGCGTCTATATCTGCGGCCTTCCAGACAGGAACCTGGGCTTTCTTCGCGTTCATCTTACCCCTGAGCGACGGCGTGCGCGGCTCGTTAATCTCCTTGACAACCGTAATCACCGCTGGCAGTCTGAGCGAGACCCGCTCATATCCGTTTTCCACGAGCCGCTTCACGACGACTGTGCGCTTCTCTATAGTCTCGACCTGGGCTACGTAGGCGGCCTGAGCGTAGTCCAAATGGACTGCGACTCCCGGCCCGACCTGTCCGGTATCGCCGTCGATTGCCTGCATACCGCAGAAAACCAGCGCCGCATCAACCTTTGCAAGCGCCCTTGCAAGCGCGTAGGAGGTGGCCCACGTGTCGGAGCCGGCAAACGCGCGGTCCGATATGAGCACCGCTTCGTCGGCGCCGAGAGAGATGGCCTCCCGCAGCGCGGCCTCGGCCTGCGGCGGGCCCATAGTTAATACCGTCACTGTGGACTCCTCGCCCTGCTCGGCGAGCCTCTCCTTTACCCGCACCCCCTCCTCCAGCGCATAAAGGTCGAACGGGTTGATCTGAGATTCGACACCTTCCCGTACCAATGTATGCGTCTCCGGGTCGATCTTTACCTCTGTAGTTTGTGGCACCTGTTTGATACAGACTGCTATTCTCAAAACCAAGCTCCTTCTTCACGAGTGCCGAGGACAATAGCCTCGTCCTCGACGTTCTGATTCTACAACGAGCAGGCGGTTTTGGTCAAATGCGGTGAACGGACTCCCGGCGAATGAATTCGCGGCAACAGAGCACGAAGTCGGCCTGCGCCGACTGAAGACTAGGGTGGTTTCTCTAAATAGTAGTTTCGCACTTCTTGAGGCGCTCGATAATGAGCAACTGCATAGTTACTCAATAGCCCATTCTTGAATTCTACGGAGCCGGCGCTGCGTACATCTCGACTATATCCGGTGCGGCGTCGGTGTACCTTGCCCGAAGCAGCCGCAGCGCCTGATCCCCCACTTTTTCACAGGAACTTATGCCTGTCACTGTAACATAAGACCCGGCAGCAGGCAGGTCGCTCGGCGATTGAACTTGCACAATCAGTTCTCCGGAGCCATCGTCTACGGCAAACCGTGTGGGGTTGATGTGGCTGACCAGTCCCCAGACCTTTACAAGCAGCCCCACGTTGTTCAGCCCTGAAGTCCCGAGGTCTCTGCCTTTGAAGCCAATGGGGTCAATACTGCCCGATCCCGATTTCACGGCTGCAACCGCGTCTATGTACCGCTCTCCATCCGTGCGCACGGTCCCGACTATGTCCGCTCTGTCTCCCGTCTTCAAGTTGTGGCCCGCCAAGTTGACCCTGATCCCCGCGCTGCGGTCGTCGGACTCGACGTAGAAGTAACCGTCGAATGCTGCGGTCACGACAGCACGGCTGCAGCCTGCGCTCGTTCCGTCCGGCAGGTTCTTGATCTGGGCAAGGGTCGCATCGAGCTGGGCGGCAGTGACCGTAAAATCCACACCGAGGAAATCCGGGCCGAACGAGGTCGGGTCAGCCGCTGCCCGCAGGATGATGGAATCTCCCCTGTTCAAGGCGATGTTCTGGAGCACGTCCGGGCTTGCCGCGTTGTCGGACGCCGCCTGAGAGAACGCGTAGGGCCGCGCTGATGTGTAGCCCTGGCTGCGGCGTTTGACAGACGCGGAAAATAGCACGGTTTCAACTCCGTTGATCTTCTTGCTTAAAGTGATCTTGTTTCCCTTGCCGCCGAGTTCGCGCGGATACCATACACCGCCTGACAGGTTCACTATTACGTTCCTTGGGGCCGTCCATCGCACCGTGAACGCCGGATAGCCCGTCACTCTGCCGGATGGCAGGTCCATGCTTTTGGCAAGCCCTCGGCTCTTCAGCATCGCGGGGGTAGTCACCGCCGGGTCCCAACTCCATGCAGTCTGGCCGGAGTAGAAATTCGTCGCGTCATAGTTGCTGAGGCGGATCGGGAACCGCTGGCCGACATTTGAGTAGATGTATGCCCAGACTCCGTTGTCGGCCGGGTTGGAATCATCGCTCCAATCTGCGGCAAGATCCCACGAAGTGTCGGTGTTGACAGCGGGCGCCGGGGGCTGTCCGCAGAAGAAATCACTTCGAGCCGTGCCTCTCGGCCCGACGACTATTTCAATGCGCTTATCGACGTCGAGAGTAACCGTAACACCATTCGGGCCCTTAATCACCGGTATCTCGGTCAACTCCATCTCAGGATCGGTGAAATCGACTCTGTACGCTTCCACATCCACATTCTGAAGATCGGGAAACTTATCGTACCCCAGGGTAACCTGCCCCTGCCACACTCCCTGGTCAGGACCGACCCCGGACGGGAAGCGTATCCGGCCGTGGTTGAATATTGGCAGTATATACGACTGGCCGTTCCGCCACACCGTATACTCCAGCCAGTCGGAGAACGGCTGAAACGTGAGCATTTTGGAAGGCTCGGACTGCGCGGCGAGAAAGCTCATCGTTGGCTCGAAGCTGACCTTGCTCAGGAAGTCCGTGGCGTAGAGATATACGGCTCCACTTCCGTAGCTGTTCTTTACGACAACGGGTCTGCCGTCGGTTGTCGAAGCAATTGTCTGGGCGGTCGTGGGAGTGATAGTGTAGAGGTCGTATACCGTCCCGGCCTGGCTCCCGCTTCCGGTCTGGAATGTGATCTCTGCCTGTGTCGCCGCTATGGAAGGCATGCTCTGGAGCGCGACGCCGAGAAATGGATCGTTCAGCGCCTCGTTCAAGACAGGTCTCGGGTCGTTCCCCTCCACCCTCAGTTGTCCGAGCGACATCACGAGCTTCCCGCCCTGCTGGACGTATGCCTTCAGTGTCTGATACTGCTGGCTGTCCATCGCATTCTGACCCATATAGACCACCAGGTCGTAGATTGAGAGATGTGAGAGCGGCGCGTCCCAGGGGACCATATCCACAGGGCCGAATGGAGTCCCGGTGCAAAACCTGTACGGATTGCTCTGGTAGTAAGTGCCATAACTTGGTAAGAAGGTGTTGAGCAGGTTATAGTCGGCGATGGTCGGGTCGAAAGAGATCGAATTTGCCAAACCGGGTGTGTTCTCCGCATAGATCTTGCTCCAGATGTCGCCGAAGCCGCGCATAACGGCTATTCTGACTATCTGGTTTCCGCGCCTGGGATGGACTGCGGCGAAGCGTGCGAAGTCCAGATACTTCTCCCCCCACGCATTTGGAAACCTGCCGTCCACCTTCTGGACAAAGGCGTTGTACTCGTGATAAAGGTAGTCCACTCCCGAGAAATACGCCAGATACATTATCTGCTCTGTCTCGTCCGGCGAGCGTGTCGTGAACAGGTTGCCGGTCCATGGATCGTCGGCGAGCATCATCGGCTTGCCGTAGCTCCGGCACGCGCCGCGATTGTTGGCGATATTGATCTCTATGTTCTGCCTGCTCCAGTCCTTGGACATGCTCATATCATATGATTTCAGCAGGTAGGCGGTTTGATATGCGGCTCCAATCGACTGCTCATAGAACGGCACTGCGGCCGGGTTGTCGATATTCTGCCGCAGCGCGGCGTTCCAGTCCTGGGGCATCTGGATATATGCTTTGCGCACGAGATCGAAATGATTGCTCGCATTGGCGAGAGGGAACGTGAGATACTGCACGTGTTCCAGTTCACCCCCCACCAGGGCCGAGGTAGTGGCCCCTGGGAAGCTCTGCACCATGTAGTTGATAGTGTCCCACTGGGCCAGGTCCTCGATTTGGGTCGCGGGGGGGAAGCCCCAGAGCTGATATGGCAGGCCATGAGCTATGCGATACTGAATGTCCATCCACCCGCCCTGGTTGGGAACGTCTATGTAGAAGTAGTTCAGGCCGTCCTCGATGACGGAGAGGTCGTTTGCCAGTGACTGCCCTGGGTTGGACGGCAGGACGATGTTGGTCATCATGCCGTGTATGCCGTTGTCGCCGAGCATGTGCAGGAACCCGTATGGATGAGCATAGCTGCCGAGGAATCCGGGCCTGCTCCATCCTGTCTCGGTTACTGCCGCGCCCTGCTCCAGGATCACGAAGTTTTCGGTGGGGTAGTCCGGCTTCTTTATCGGCAGCTTGTCGTACTGCTGCCACTGTCTCATCTCGCTGTCGTACAGCTTGTAGAGCTGCGGTGTCTGGCTGACTTGGTAGGGCGGGGCGAGCGTATCATAGGTTGGAGGGGCGGCGCCCCCAAGCGACACACGGGTGGCCGAGAACTGGGGAACGGCATCGCAGAACTTGAGTGCTGAGTCAGGTTCGTACCTCGTCCCATTCCGTATGCACCAGATCATACCTTCGGAGGCAGTTTGTGGCACATAATGGAAAACTACCTCGAAGCTCGGCCTTCCCGATCCGCCCCAGCTAGATTCGCTTGTAGAGAAGAGCTTTACGTAGCCGGTCGAAATGTCCCAGACGATGTTGTTGTCAACAGTGATGATGTCTGGCACGTTGTTAAAGCCGAGGTGGAATTCGTATTCGTAGCCCGGCTCCAGAGTCTTCATCCACTTGAAGCCCATTCCGTACACATCCCCGCCGTTTCTGGGAACTACGGAGCCGCCCAGCAGGATGTCGAGCGGCTCTTGGCTGAAAAAGTAAAGCTCGCCGCTGTAGTAGAGCCACGACGGTAGATACTGGCCTCCAATCGACCGGGAGGCGTAGTTTCCCCAGGAGGACTCGTATCCACCCGGATTCAGAAACTCGGGCTCCTCCGGCATGCGGCCGGAGTTTGCGCTTATGGCTCTACGGAGCGGACGGCCGCCGCCGATATCCGGCTCACCAAGTTCCATTGGCATCGTATTCGGGTTCATCCAGAGTCCGAAGCTATCAGCGGCCGCTCCGGCAACAGTCTTCAGCTTGAGTATCCTCACGTTCTGGAGCGAAACATTGACCTGCTTGAACGGATCACCTTTTCTCATGACGCCGCTATCGAAGACTTTGACGGTGTCGGCGTAAATCTGAAACGTCACCTCCGCCGCTGGGTCAGCAGCCGCATCTACCCCTACCGAGCATGCCAGACTGTCGCACATATAGGACAACTGGTACGAGAGTTCGGCTGAGCCGTTTACCCGAATTCCATCTTTGTTTCGAAATATCTTCTCCGGTCCCACATTCACCGTGACAGGCGCGAGATCGGATATAGGTATTGTGTCTCCAAGCACCGTTCGTACGACGAGGTCCAATCCAACGTAGTCCGGCCCCCTGCCATCGAGCGGCTGGACTGCAAGAACGATGGAGTCGCCTGCGTCCACAGGGATATACAGGAGATCGTTCGCGTCCGCTCCGCCGTCCACAGCCGCATCCGCGAGGCGATAGGGGTTCGACGAAGTATGACCTGCATTTCGGTCTCCGATAAGCACGCGGTCGATCACGACCCGCCCCTTGACCAAAAGGCTTACGACTTGAGGTTTGTCTGCGGTTCGGAGCCTCCACAAGTCGCCGCAGATGTTGACAACCCGCTTGCCTGGAGAGGTCCATTTTATGGCGAGGTAACGGCCCCCATCCGCTGGAGTGTATCCACCGATACGGCCTGCTGGCAGATCGTACACGCTGCTGCCGTTGCTTTTCTCGATATGTGCGCCGTATTCCGGGCTGAACCAGGCGGGTTGGCCCGATGAGTTCCAGTCTGCTCCGGTGAGCGTTGTATGTGAGGAAAACGGGATGAAATCGGTGAACGCCGCGTCTACTGTGCCGTAGGCCCACGCACCGGACGGGTTGACGGTTTCGCTCCAATCGAAGGCTGCGTCCTCGCCGCCCTGGACCTCGGTTATTGTGAGGTCGATGCCAACAAAGTCGTATTGGGTTATGTAGCTTATTCCCACCCAGACGCTCTCACCCTGGCGAACCGGAATACTGCTCAAACTATCTGCTTGTCCGCCTCCGGCAGTGATGGCTTGGGCGAGTGCGAAGGGGTTGCCGGAGGTGACCCCGGCGCTTCTTTGCGGTATTTCCACATTGTTTATGAGTTTGACGCCGTTTACAGACAGGGTGACGCCGTCCCGCCTGCCGAAGGTGGGTTCCCGGATCATCCAGACCGCGCCCGTGATGCTGATAGCCATATCGCGTGGCGCGGTCCAGCGGACTCCGGTCGGGGCGTGCCCACCGACCCGGCCTGCGGGAAAGTCATAAGTCCCTGCATTGCCGGTGCTCTTGCCGAGGCCCACCCACCAGGTGTTGGGGTTTGCGCTCATCCAGCCCGGGCAGCCAAGTTCCGGGTATGAATTGTTGTACAGCGTGAAGAGTTCGCTGAAACCGTCGGCAGTTGAGTTGACAGCCCCATACGACCAAACTCCGTCGGGGCCTGGATTGCTGGCCAGGCTGAAGTCAGCCGAGAGGTCCCAGGTCTGACCGGCGCACACGGCCCCAGTGAAGCCCGCAAAGAGCATGCAGCTTATTAGAGCAATATAAGTTCCAGCGTTCTTCAACTCTTCCACCTCAACTTTGGGTCATGGGTCATGGGTCATGGTCTGTTCCCTGTTTTGGGAGTGCGGCGGCTCGACGCCGCTTTGTTTATCGACTACAGCTAAAGTATATACTGTGAGAGTCTGATCTGTCGCCGGTAGACAAAGCGAGGTCAAGCCCTCGCACTCCATATGCTTCCATCACAGCATCAAAGCGATAAGCCTGCTTCCAACTTCTAACCTCTAACCTCCAACCTCTAGTCCGGCCCCTGAATCGGATAAGTGCCCCATCTTTCCCTTGCTTCTTTCATCGCGAGGAGGTTTTCGGGCTTGGTGCCGACGGCGAGGGAGTGACTGGCTCCATAGATGAACCCCCCGCCCGGCGCGCCCCACTGTATGGCATAATGGGCATCGGCCGTGACCTGCTGAGGCGAACCATATATCAGGTTCTCGTTGGTCACACCGCCCCAGAGTGTGAGCCTGCCGCCGACCCGCTCCTTGAGCAGTTTCATATCCATCCCGGCGCTTGCCTGGATTCCCTCGTACGCGTCGTATCCGGCGGAAACAAAATCCTCGACAAAATCCCATACCATCCCGCAGCAGTGTTTGATGATGACCAGCCCGAGCCTGTGCGCTTCCTCCACATACATCTTATGCCACGGAAGGACGTACTTCTTGTAGATTTCCGGGCTGGCCAAGGCTCCGGTAGACGATCCAAGGTCTCCCGGTGTGATGACGGCGTCCACGCCCTGTTCCGCCGCGTACCTGAGTCCCGCAATTGCCTTCTTACCGTTCAGTTCGGCAATAGCTTCATACATCTCCGGGCGAGTGGCCAGGTTGAGAAAGAAGTCCTCATCGGTCTGTCCGAACGCGGGCCACGTGAAGTCCTCCCAGAACGTTGCTATGAAATGAGTCTGCTTTCGTTCCTTCACGACGTGTCTGACAACCTCCCAGCAGGACTCATCCGGTCTGGGAACCCCGTTACGGTCGACCTCGTCTATCTGAGCAAGCACATCTTCCAGAGTCAGTGAAGCGTAGGCATCCGGGTTCATCCGATAGGGCATCAGGTCGTGTGTCGCGGAGGAGACGCGGTAGAGGTTGCCATTGGCGTCGCGGTAAGTGTCGTCGTCCACCTCCTCCATAGATTGAGCAGAGCCGTCTGCCGGAGGCATTATTTCAGCGACAATCATGTCCATGCCGAGTGCGTCGGCGAGTTCGATCAGGTCCCGCTTGTAGGATGCCACAATCTCGTCGCGCCTGCCCTCCCAGAGCGCCCGGGTCTCACGAAATTTGGCGTGGACGAAGCTCTGCCTGCCGAGAATATCCTCGTAGACATTGAAGTCGATGTAGTGCTCTCCCCAGGGAACTATGTCGGGTTCTCTATGTTGAAGCGTCGTAAGAACACGGTCTCTGGGAGTCATGATATTCCTTTCGCGTTCTTCGTTCTTTTCGTGCTTTCGGGTAGTGGCCTTAGGCCACGTGATGTTTAGTTGTCAGAGGGTTGGGAACCAGAATAGATGGAGGTAATGCAATGGAACTGATTCGAGAACAACTATCCTGTCTCAACCCGGAA
>JACPPP010000344.1 GCA_016190935.1 Armatimonadota bacterium
GATTGGTGAGGGGAAACCGAGAGACATAAAGGAGAGAAGTTTCGTGTTCGCGGTGGGGATCGTGCGACTCTGCAGGCGGCTCGAGAAGGAATCGGATGTGTACCGCACGTTGGGACGGCAATTGCTGCGGTCGGGGACTTCTGTTGGCGCGAATGTCGAGGAAGCCCAAGCTGGTCAGAGCCGAGCGGACTTCGTCAGCAAGTATGCTATCGCACTCAAGGAATCGAGGGAAACCAAGTATTGGCTGCGCCTGTTGACTGAATCCGACCCTTCTCTGAACCACGCGTGCGCTCACCTAATGCAGGAATCCGACGAAATAGCTCGCGTGATCGCCTCGATCATCATCAAGACGAAAGAAGCCAGTCGGTGACATAAGGTCCGTCGCCTTTTCCCTTTTACCTTTTCCCTTTTACCTTTTCCCTTTTACCTTTTGCCTTTTCCCTTTTACCTTTTGCCTTTTCCTTCCCCCCGCCGGTCAGTACATTGTGTGTCCGCTTATCGAACAGGTGACGTCTTCACCGACTGTCTTTAGATCGTAAGTGCCGCTGGACGGACATAAGGGCGTTTCTTTGAGGTAGTTTGGGATGAGGTCATCCAAGGTGGCTTCGTCACTGGCGATCTTGCGGTTATCAAGCGCCCAGCGTTCCTTTGCGTCCTGTAAGTGCCGCAAGTGGCTGCGGCAGACGCGCGCGCGCGAATTCTCGCGGACATTCATATAGGCCGGAAGCGCAATCATAGCAAGAATGCCGATAATCAAGACGACTATCGTCATTTCTATGAGTGTGAAACCCAGCTTGTTTTCCGGCTTGGTTAAACGCAGCAATCTGCACATGATTTATGCTTGACTACCATTCCAGCCAACCAATAGATAAGGAGTGGCAGCGGGAGTGCCCGCTGCCACTTCGAACCTTAGTAACTTTGGTAACTATTGTAATACGTGATCGTTGTACGTATCGGCATCGCCGTTCGTACCAATGCTGCACGTCGGTCTCGTTGACATGTTGCCGATGGTGTACGTGCCACTTGACGGACAAGTCGGAAGAGTATCGTCCGTGGCCGTCTTCATATATTCATTCACAAGATTTGCCGCGGTCGGTGTGTCTGTCGCGGCTTTTCTATTGTCCATAGCCCACTGCTCTTTCGCAGTCTCAATCTGCCTCAGGTTACCCTGGCAGCTCTTAGCTCTGGACGATTCCCTCGCTCTCAGGAAGTTCGGGATCGCAATAGCGAGCAGGATCGCAATAATCAAGACTACTATCATAATCTCAATTAAGGTAAATCCAGCTCGGCGCTTCTTTCCTCTAATCCACAGCATAGTCTTTTGTTTCACCTCCTCCAAGGCTCGCATAGAATGGAACCAGTTCCAGTTCTTCCCAGACAGCGGACGCTTTCCGCCCGGGACTGCTGCGGCCCAGGATTTAGTTCCGTAGACTGCGTCCCTGGTCCGCCAATCTGTTTCTTCCATGAATCGGGAGGCAATTTACAACGAAATTTTGTAATCCCACCTCTCAAGTCTGCTCCGTTTCCGAGCCGCGCAATGAGGGTAACCCAAAATTGGTGACGTTGGATGAGACATGTGCCTCTTTCGGAGCAAGAAATTGGCGAGCGCTGCGTGTTGAGAAGCGATGCGCCGCTGCTTGGCCGGTTGGCTCGGACTATTTTCCGCGCTGCTGACCTGGCAGCGCCGGAACATGGCCGCACCCTGGCCGAAGAACTGCTGAGGCTTGGCCTTACGTGCGAGGAACTTGCCGACCTCGAGCTGCGTGAGCCACTGATCTCGGAAATCCTGGAATATGCCGGCGCTTCCGGCGGTGGGGTCGATGGGCTGATGAAGGCCGTCAACGCCGTTATGCAGTGGCACACCCAGGACATAAACCGGGAGATACAGATGCTCTTGCTGCGCCGCCGGGCGCTTGAGAGAAAGAGAAGAGCGCTCCTGCGGCTTACTTACCTGCTTGCGGAGGAGCAGACGGTCAGGCCGTCGATCTAGCCCACGCGCCTGCGGCGTTCGACCGCTATCATCCCCGCTATGAAAACCAGCGAAGAGACGGCCATACCCGATCCAATTCTGTAACGGCTGCTGACGAAACTCATCCGCACTTCGTGCCGCCCGCGCGGCAGATACACCGCCCGGAACAGGTAGTTTGCCGGTAATATGCGCGCAGGCTTACCGTCCACCCACGCCCTCCAGTCCGGATAGTAGACCTCGCTCAAGAACAGGTATCCCGGTGAACCCATATCGGCAGCTATCCGAATGTCGTTCGCCGAGTAGCTGAGAAACCGGACACGGTCGTTGGAGGAATCCCCGTACACCTTCGGAACTGGACCGTCGCTCTCTACGATTACTGTATTCAGTGGGTCGAAACTGCTGCTTGTGATCTCCCGCAGAGCCAGGTCTGCATCTGCAACTCGTTTGCTTTGATGGACTATGAAGGCCCTCGGAAGCCAGCGGTTATTGCGGTAGACGTGCGCCCTGCCAGAGAAGACCTCCGTGAGATGTTTGCTCGCAAGCTCCTGGCTGGAAAGGACATATTTGACGTTCAGCAACCCGACGAGCGGCGACTCGAAGTTTTGGATGTCCGCGCTTACGTCAACATAGCCCGGGGTTCCGTTGATCGCACCCACATAGTTCGCGTATCGGGCAATCGAGATCGGCATATACCCGTTCACGCTCTCCAGATTGTCGAATACTCCCTGGGCATATTGGAAGACCGCTGTGTCGAGCGGCAGAATGCGGAAGCGGTCCGGGTCTGACTGCACTGCCGCTATTGCGCCGCGGTCGCCGGAAGCATAGAGCTTTCGCGCGTTATGAGTGTAGAGCAATGGGTCGGCGTACATGTAGAGGTCCAGAAAAATCACCGAGGCGATGACGACACCCGCAGCACCCGGCCTGATGCGCGTTCTCGAGGCTGCGGCGACAACGACCGCGCCGACAGCCGCAAAAAGTGTAGTCCAGGCGAGGCTTGCCACCTGCAAGGAGTACAGCCCCCCGAGCTTTCCGAACGCGTCGGTCGAGTCTCCTCGCGTGGAGATTATTGCCGTCTCCGCCACTGAAAAGATATGTTCCCTGCCAACAATCCATACAACGAGTACTGCGGCAAACACGATAAAGGAGCAGATGAAAAGCCTCCCGACCTTCTTTCGTTCGGGAGACGCGCTGACACGGTCGGCAGACGCGACGAGCAGATCAGCGCCATAAGCGGCCAACGCGGCCGCGGCGAACGCGTATAGAAAGAGTATCTTGCCCGGAGCGCGAATCATGTCGAATCCGGGAATATGGTAGATCCAGGTGAAAAGCGGAGTGTGTTTTCCAAGCGCGATCACAAGCGAGATTACGGCGAGCGCCTTGAAATACTTCGCCTTCGGGTCCCGCGACCAGATAAAGGCGGCTGCGGCGAGCAGCAGAGGGATGACACCTATATACATCGCAGCGTCCCAATAGAGCGCCCCGAAGACCGAATTCTGCATAGCGGGGTTTCCCCAGAATGAGGGGACGGCGGCGGTGATTAGCTGTGCCGGGTGCATCGAGAGTGAAGACGCATAGTCGTATCCTGTGCCCCCTCCGCGGTTCGATAGGTTCATCATCTGCAAGAATGGCAGAAGATGGGGCGAAGAGATCAGGAATGCGAACAGTCCGACCAGCGCCCCAAGTCCAAAGAAGGACGCCGCCTTCCCCGCCTTCGGTTCCCTGGCAAGCCTCGGCACGACACGCCATAGGCCGAACAGGAGCAGTGCAAGAAGACTATAGAATACGTACTGGGGATGCTGCCCGAGTATCTGCAGTCCGAGCACCGCCCCGGACAGAACCGCATATCTTGGCCGCCCGGTATCGATAGCCAGGTCCAGAAAGAGTATGGTAAGCGGCAACCAGGTTCCGGTCCAGAGGGCAAGCCCGTGCCCCGCGTAAACCTTTGAGATGAAAAAAGCGGAAAACCCGAAGCACATCCCTCCGATAACTGATGCCGTATAGCCACGTTTGAACCGTCTGAGCATAAGGAACATCATCACGGCCGCCGCAAAAGTGTGAAGGATGTACCGCCAGGTGACGAACCTGGTTACCGGGAAGAACCGGACGAGGTAGTCGGAGGGGTAAAAAGGAGAGGCCGTGGTCAACGGAAATCCGCTGAGCATGTAGGGAAACCATCCGGGCACGTCCCAGTTTTTCAGCGTTTCGACTTCGAACCACGCCAGCGGGTAGCCCTGCAGAGCGGTATCCCTTCCGTAGATCACCCCCGGTCTGAAGACCACGCCGTGATAGATGAGCAGCGTAAGAACAGCCAGAAGCAGGACAGCCGCAAGCGCCGACCTGCTTCTGCTTTTGGTGGAGGTTGCAGATTGTTTATCCATGTAGTTGCTCCTGAGTTGTCAGCAGTCAGCCATCAGCTATCGGCGGATGAATATCCGCCACACCCGGGCCGGGGAGGAATCTCCCCTGCCATCAAACCTTTCTTAGCCTCCTGAAACGCGGATTACGCGAATTGTACGGATTTCGCGGATGGTGGATACCTGCAAGTTGTACTTTGTGATTGGAAAATAGCTGGTATAAGACCAACCATAATTTAGTGCCCGATGGCCCGGCCCGTCTCGCGCCGGGCCTCATGCTGAGCCTGTCGAAGCATGCCGCAGGGACCGAGAAGCTGACCGCTGATAGCTGACGGCTGACAGCTTCTTCCGCGTAATCCGTGGTTCAGGAGGCTAGCAATCAGTCTACTCTCCCCCGTCCGTGGTTTCGCAGCATCACGGCTGCAACCCTCGCCATTGCGACCGGGCTTACCAGAATGTTCGAGTAAGCCTGGTTGGCCAAAGGACACCAGCAATTGCCCGCTCGGATGTAGCGCCTAACCTGCTCTGCGGCGGCCGAGTGCCAAATCTTCCGGAAATCATAGTCTGAGTCGGAGAGCCTGCCCATAGATTTCTCGTAGCCCAGCACACAGCAGGGCCAAACGTCTCCATACGGGCTGATATGAACGTTAGAAATGCCGCCGTAGCAGGGGAGAACCTGCCGTTTCTCTCGCAGGATGCGCACCACAAGATCGTAGTAGACCAGCCGGAACGCGTTCGTCGTTCTGCCGAGCTTTCCCGCCTGGGTCAGATGTTTGCGACTCTCCTGCGAGAATATCTTTATCGCTCGCTCGTATTCGTCCGCAGAGGGTGTAATCGAGTCGCCCTTGTTAAACATCTCGCTTCTTTCCTCAGCGATCTCGCTTATGTAGCTGTCAAGGCCGAGCGTGTGCACGAACTCCGCCGTCTCAGGGACTTTGTCGATGTTGAAGCGCGAAATAACCGTTCCGGCGCCGACTTCGAGATTCGGATACCGGCTCCTCAGCTTCCTCAGTCTTTCCAGAGTGTCCATAAGCTTCTCGAAATTGCCCGAAACGCCGCGAATCTGATCGTGGATATCTCCCACGCCGTCAAAGGACGGCTTCACGGTAAAGGTCGTTTTCCTGCCGTTCCTGAGCAGACGCTGCAGGATATCCTCGGTCATCTCCTCGATCCGCTGCGGCATTATTGCGTTGGTCGGAGTGTGGATCACCCCCGGGGCAAGCAGCTCGTTCGCAAGCTCGATTATCTCCGGAAAGTCCTTTCGCAGGAATGGTTCTCCGCCGCTGATGTTGACGAAGTAGACGTGTCCGATACTCTTGAACAGACGCTCGAAATCGGCAAGCGTCATCTCATCCTGCAACCTTCCGAAGTCATTTCCTCCTCCGCACTTATACATCTCCCAGATGTTGCAGGTCTTGCACCGAGACTGGCACATGTTCGTGACCGAGAGAGTTATATTGATCGGCGAAGCTGGGCGCACAATACCACACCTGCTCAGCCGGTAATTGGCCGCTTTAGGAAGAAGATCTATTAATGTAGCTTTAAGGCTCATTGTTTTCTCAGTTTGCTACGGCTGGCTCTGCCGATTCTTTACCCTGGCTGGCAGACTCACAAACTTGCTCAGCCGAGACAGGAAACAAAACCGAGCGCACCATCTCGAACGTTTCTCCATCGAGTCTGAGCGCAATTGCCAGATAACCCGCTGCCGCGAGGACACCCGACACGACTGCGGTAGCAATCCCGGCCGGAAGGACAAGCGCGGACGCCAAGTACGCAATTCCTACTGCAGCCACAGAGGAGATGAGCGGCCCCCGGAGAACTGTCACGTAATCCCAGGCCGACATTTCGAGAATCTTTGTCACTTTCCAGAGCGCAAGCGACGTTCCCGTCGTGTACGCGAGGGTGAAGAGGACGGCCACGCCGAGCGCGCCGAACTTTATGGCAACCGGATATACGAGCGGCAGTACCACTGCCAACTGAACGAAGTTCAACCGGTAGACCCACTTGGGCTCACCCACCGCCATAAAAATACTTCCTGCTGTGGCTCCTATCGAGCGAAGCAGCCCGTAGAGCGCCAGAGCACGGAAGAGCGGGATGGCAGGAAGCCACTTCTGTCCAAAAAACCCTGTCACGAAGTCTCCCGCTGCAAAGCAGAGATAGACAGCTATGGGGAACGAAAGCAGGGCTATGCTGTTTACAGTTTGCAGGTAGGCGGCCCTCATCTCGGGAATGTTGTCGTTGAGCCTTGCGTAAGCCGGATACATGACCTTGCTTACCACGTGAGTTATATTGGTCGCCGGCAGGTTGCAGATAGTAAACGCCAGCGTGTAGTATCCCAGTTCCGTCACCCCCAGCCACTTTCCAATGGCCGCCTGGTCCACGTAAAAGAAGGCAAAAACGATCACCGAAGCAGCCATGAGCGGCTTGCCGAATCTAAGCGTCCTGCGAGCGCTTTCGGAGTGAAAAGCCGCCACAGGTCTCCAGCCGGCCACCAGCCATGTCACCGTGGTAGATACGGTTATAGATGCGAGATGGCCGACAACCAGGCTCCATATTCCGTACCCGGTAAGCGCGAGCGCGACGGACACTACCGCATACGAAATGCCCATGGCGAACTCGGGAATTGCGCGCTTTCGGAACTCAAGCTCTCTCTCGAGGAGAATGGACGGAACCGTGGCGAGCGAGGATATTACGACTGAACCGCTCATTATCCTGAGCGGCCAGGTAAGCTCGGTATTTCCGAAGATCGAGGCGACTAACGGCGCGGCTGCATAGACTGTGCTCCAAGCGACCACTCCGAACGCCGCGCTCATCAGTAGGGTTGTCTCGGCGTTTTTCTGAACGTCCGTCTTATGGTAGATCAGCGCCTGTCCCAGGCCGACGTCGCGAAAGATTCCGATCGCCGTCACGATCATCATTGCCAGCGCGAACAGTCCGAACTCGGCGGGAACAAGAATCCTCGCCAGCACGATGGTCACCAGAAGCTGAAGCACTCTGACGCTCATCGCGCTCAGCAAAGTCCAGCCCAATCCCGCTACTACTTTTCTTCCTAGAGACTTTTTCATGTCTGAACATTGGTCAGGGAAATGCAAAATGAAAAATTCAAAGTGCAAAATGCAAATGGCCCCCGGCCGTCGGGATTACAAATCCCCGTGGCACCCGCCTAACGAATGATACCAGAACCGCGGAAGCAGGAAGGAATGTAGACGCGGAATTCCAACCTTCCGTGCATCAATTTCCTTCCGCGTCTCCGCGGTTCTGGAGGCAAAACAAGCGAACATAGAGCCACGATGATTTATACGGGCAATACCCAAATCCCATATTCTCTAATGTTCGCGATAGCAAATCGCGGACGATCCAGGGTCTGTCACCCACCGCCTATCACCTTTCGCCTGTTCCCTTGAACCTTCAATCCAAAATCCAAAATCTAAAATCTATCTAGCCGCCTCTGCCGTGGTTCTGGACGGAGTATACCCTTTACTGCTCATGTATACCCATTCTATCTGCTCAACCATTCTTTCCAGGCTGAACAATTCTGCGGCGCGTTCTCTGCCGGCTGCGCCCATCGCTTCAGAGCGCCCGTTACTCAGGACCTGGCATATCGCGTCTGCCAGCGTTTCGTGATCTGAAACCGGAACTATACATCCGGTGACCCCCTCCACGACTGTTTCCCTAACCCCCGCAACGTCCGTGGCGACGACCGCGAGTCCCGCAGCCATGGCTTCGAGTATAGCCAAAGAGTGTCCTTCCCAGAGCGAAGACATCGCGAAGACATCGAATGCCGGGAGGATCTCGGCGATATTCTCACGAAATCCCGGAAAGAATACTTTATGGGCAATGCCCAGATCGTGCGCGAGGCTCTTGAGTCCGGTCATTTCCTCTCCGTCGCCTACGAGGGCAAATGTGACGTCTTCAACCTTCTTGGACACGACACGGGCGGCTCGGAGCAGGTCGCCAAGGTTCTTCTGCCTGGTAAACCGTGCAGTAGTGCCCACCACCCTGCATCCGTTCGGTATGCCAAGCCTGTTTCTAGCTGTTTGCTTGTTAGGCTTGTTTTGGTAACGTGACACATCGATACCACTGTAGACGGTGATCACCTTATCCTTGGGGACACCCTCCCCTATCGTACGAGACCGCAATTCATCCGAGACTGTGATAACGCTGTCCGTCCAGCGGGAAAACCAGCGGTCGGCGCAGGTATAGGCCAGGCGGTTCAACTTGCCGATCACTCCGTTGCCTTGTATAAGGTCTTCCGACATCGTATGGACTGAATGTACAACCTTCTTGCACCCGCCAAGTCGAGCGGCCAGCCTTCCGGTGACTCCTGCCCTGACCCCATGCGTGTGAACAACATCGATGGACAGACTCCTGATTGCCCTTGAGAGAAGAAGGATTGTGGGAAGGTCAGGGCCATATCGAAACTTGGCGCGCAGCAGGGTCACTCCGCTGCCCTGGAGTGTCTCGTATAGCTTCTCATGGTTGCACGATACATAAACCTCGTGCCCGCGGTCCCGAAGCCCAAAAGCTAAGTCGCGCACATGCCTCGCCTGTCCGCCAAAGCAGGGCGCACCATCGAGCAGCAGTATTCTCATAACTATTCCTCTCGATCATCCTTGAACCAAAGATTTCTCAGATTATGAAGATTCCACGGATGCGTGATGGGCTGGGCTATGCCGCGGCATTTTGAAACGCGAATGACGCGAAGAATCGCGAATAACGCGAAAAGAGGGGCCGGGTGTTAGGGGCCGGTTGTCATCTACCGATGCCGATGGCCCGGCCCGTCTCGCGCCGGGCCAGATATGCCGCACGTCCCCGTGCGGCGCCTTGCGTGATAGATTACCGCTGACTGCTGACAGCTTCTTTCGCGTCATTCGCCTTAATTCGCGCAATTCGCGTTTCAGCATGACCCTGCCCATCCATGTTACCGCAGCAAGACGAACTTAGTTCTTCTTACCCTTTCTTAATCCCACCGCCGACGCAATTGTCGAGATATCCTCCTTAGTTATCTCGCGAAACAAAGCGAGCAGCGCGAAATACAGCACAAATAGCACAGCATATACGATCATAAGCGCCGGCCCGCCGTCCGGCAGCAAGCGCGCCACCGCATAGACCGGCAGGACCGCCCCAATTACCTTCAGTACGATCATCGGCGCTATGAACCTGCCCAATCTTCCGGCGCAGATTCCTACTGTCACAACAAGGCCGACCGCAGCAACGGTCGTTAGTCCTATTGCTGCGCCCACCGTCCCAAGCCTCGGCGCCAAAAGCAGACATATTGCCGCCGCCGCCACGACTAGTATGCTTGTACCCACAAGAGGCGTCCGCGTATCACCGAGAGCGATAAGAATGTTCTGGAGCGCGTGAATGAATCCGAGGAGCATAAGCCCAACGGCAAGAACAGCAAGAACAGGGGCGGCTTCAGCATATTGCGGTGAGTAAAGCAAATCAACGGTCCCTGGCGCGGTTCCGGACAGAACAGCGGTCACCGGAGCAATGATAATAAGTTGCAGCCGCAGCGCCTGCCGGGCATACGTCGTCACAAGCTCCGGGTCCCTCCCGCCTGCGGCTCTCGACAGGGCAGGCAGCATCGCCGTCGCAAGTCCTATAAAGACGTAGAACGGCGCTCTAGCCAGCATACTCGCCGCTGTATAGTATCCAACTTGGTCCGGGGCCGATCCAACCGCCTTTACTACGAAAAGGTCGATGTTGATTAACAGCGTAAAGCTAATTGCCACCACGGCGGTCCCCGCCGAATACCTGAGCAGTTTCTTGACGGGGTAGTTCCGAACGCCTCGGAGCTTTCCTGTCAGCACAGCAGCCGCGATCAGTCCGCCGACGGAGGCCAGGACGTTGCCGACAATCGCCCCTTTTATCCCGAATCCCAATGCTACAAGCAGCAAGATCGCCGCGACCTTAGCAAGCGCGTACGATATCATCGCCGCAGCCTGCCGCGAATAGCTGCCGCGGCCGTTCAGGACGCCAGTGTAGCAAAAATAGAACGCGTAGACGGGTATATCTATGGCAGCCAGCCGTATCAGCGCCGTCAGCCGGTCGTCGTGCAGCAATCTTGCCACCCAAGGCGCGCCCACGAGCGCGATAAGGAACAGCGCCATCGAGTAGACCGCCTGCCCCTTCATAGCGGCCACTGCGATGGCCGGCAGCAGGTCTTTCTGTTCCGCGCCGAACTTCCTGATGGCGTAGGGGAACCCTCCGGTGAGAGATACTTCCATCCACAAGAGGAATGCCATCACGACGCCGAAGATCCCGTAGTCGGCGGGGCCGAGCTTGCGGCCGAGGTAGAAGTGCACGGCATACGCCCCGACGAGGAAGACAACCTGCACTCCGATGAGCGCAATTGCTCCACGCGCGACGCTGTCCTCGCTCTGAGCGGTCTTTGGATCAGTTATAGTTGTAGTCAATCCGACTCCTCACATCCTGATAATGGCCTTTACGATGTCTTCCGGCTGAGGTGGACAACCGGGAATATGGATGACGTTCTTCGGCACCTCTTCATAGTTTTCAATCAGCTCTCTGGCGCACTCGCCGCTCACGATTATCTTCTGCCGCTTCTTGAACTCCGGCATTTTGCTCCCGCGTCCGCGGACGAGATCAATGCGCCCAAACAGAGTGTAATAAGCCAGCTTAGGGAAGAACATCCAGTATTTCGGATGCGTCTTCGCAAGCGCAAAGGCTGCCTGGAAGGCGTCGTCATCAAGGTGGCAGGCCCGGTGGTTTCTCCACAAGTGGAAGTTGTGGTTCTTCTTTACATCCTGCGGCGCAGGCTCGAAACTTGCTGCAAGGTCCTCCACACGTTTACCCTTGACTTCCGTTTCCCAGCTTCCCAGCCCAAGCTCGATGGCTCTCTGAAGGTGTATGACGGAGCGGGTATCCTGCTGCATAAGCTCGCTTCCGACTATGTCGGTCTCCACCATATTCTTGCCGACCAGGATTGCTCCGAACTGCTTGGGTTTTCCGAGTATCGGCCCGTTGCCTTCCAGCGCAAGGATGCCATCGACAACGGTCATGTGCGGCCGGACGGCCCTGGCAATCTGGACAATTGGCTCGTGAAGCCCCACTCGGTGATACATCTGTCTGTCCTTAAACCCGAGCAGGCCCCACTGGTTCTTCATGCTAATGGAAACTGTCGCGCGGTTGTGCGTCTTTAACTTGGGAATGTTGACGTAAAGGTCGGATTCGAGCATAATCGACGGCAGCGAGATGTAGCCACAGTAGTAATTCTCCAAATCCGCCTCATCGTACACGTTGGGCAGATTCTTATAACCGTAGCCGGTATGCACCTTGGTGTATGGGCTGTCATACAGATTGACAAGACGAACGGCCTTACGTTTAGCAAGGTCGGCTATTCCAGTCTCTTTGAAGGCTTTGTTTGCATCGACTCCGAGCGCCGGCGCTTCTGCAATCGTGATTTCCTTAACGCCACGGTCACGAAGGGCATCTATGGTCGCCTCGACGACTGCGGGATGGGTTACTACGCCGGTCTCAGGAGCGCGCGCCTGGACCACATTTATCTTCAGCACCGCAGTCCGCGCGCCGTTGATCTCCACTCCTACCTCATCAATACCACGCTGCACACACTCTTTGATTCTGTCGATATTATAATCGGGTACCGAATCCAGATATACTGCCATTCATATTACCTCCTGTTCTCACACGTACATCCCATGGTTGGGTGTTGGGTGTTGGGTGATAGGTGTTGGGTCATGGGTCATGGGGCATGGGAAATGCAAAATGAAAAATGCAAAGTGCAAAATGCAAAATGCAAAATGGCCCCGATGTCACCTATCACCTATCATCTGTTACCTGTTACCTCTCCATTCCGTGTTTCCGTAGAATCAAAGCCTCAACTTTGGGATGCACCTTGTTCTCACATTTTGAACGTCTGTTTTTCGGTGATCGCTCCCTGCGGACATATCGGGATGCAGTAGAGGCATCTGGCCTTGCTGCAAAGTCCATAGTCCAGCTTCTTCTTGTCCAGATCGATCGCGTTAACAGGACAGACTTTCGGACACTCTCCGCAGAAATTGCATCTGCTCCAGTCAATCGACGGCCTGATGCCGAATCTGGTATGAAACCACGGAATCAGGCTGTTTGCCCCAAGCCGAGACGCGCAATGATCCATCGCATAGATAGCCTGGTAAATGCGGCGGTAAGCCGTGCGCCTCCATTGTTTGCCTGCGCAGGCCCGGTGGATTGGCTCCACTTCATCTCCAACAACCTTCGACGGCAGATTGCCATTCCAGCGGCTTGCCAGGACTATGTGCTCCACGGATGTGGGAGAAACTCCTAGCAGCTCTGCCGCAACAAGGTCCAGCGCCAGCATATCGGACGATGCAGCAACTACTCCAAGTCTCTCATAGTTGCCGTAGACCGCACCGGACATTGGGATTATCAATCCGTCCAGAACGTTCAAAGCCGGGCGAAACAATCGGTAGAGCGCAGCGATGCCCCGGTTGAGTCCCCAAGCGTGTATTTCCCTGCGGCTGGGTTTTTCAAGCATTCCAAAGCAATTCTTAATTGCAAGGCTTACATCCGTCAGCTTGTGGCACTTCATCCTTGGGACGTTGATTATTGCATCGCACTCAACCGCCGCTCTTGCTACTTTTACCCATTTAACCACCGGATGCTCAAAAGGCACCCGAACGTAGTCTTCCTCTTCAAAGTTGACGGCCTCAACACCGAGTTCGTCAGCAAGCTTCCACAGGCCGAGGAACTCCAGAGTAACCCTCGAATCGTACTCGAATCCGGGGCACTCCCCTATCATGGGGGTGGCGCCAAGCTCGATCACCGCCCGCACGACTTCGGAGAGTACCACCTTGTCTGTTACAGCCTCATGCACCGGGGCCACCAGGTTCGGCTTGACGAGCACCCGCTGACCTGGAGCAATTCGGCCCGAGAGTCCGCCCGCAAGCTCCATCGCCCTGCGAGTGGCTCCGGCAACCTCATCCGGCTCAAACCCCGATCTGGCTATCGCAACGGCTATCACTACAGATACCCCTCGGTCTTATACCACTGCACAGTCCGCTTGACACCCTCCGCCAAGCTCACGCGCGGGTCGAAACCCAGCATCTGCCGCGCCTTCGAGATGTCGGACGCGTGGCTGCGGGTAAAGAAGTTGACCTGGTAGCGTGTAATTGGCGGGTTCGTGCCTGTCAGACGGCTTACTGTCTCCGAACACAACGCGGCGATCTTCAAAACCGGCGCCGGCACTCGCAGCCGCGTTGGAACCACCCCAAGTTCTGAGGCGATTGTTCCCACCAGAGTTGCAACGGTGACCGGTTCCGGTCCGGCCAGATTGAACTTCTCGCCGTGTGCTGCGGGGTTGTCCATCGTAAGCAGCATTCCATCGACGACGTCGTCCACGTAGGTTGGGTGCAACAGGCTGGTTCCTCTGCCAATAATCGGGAGTCTTCCCTCCTTCACAGCCCTGAACATCTTCAGCTTATGCATGTCGCCCGGCCCGTATACGAAGTCGGGCCTCACCACTGTTACCGGAACGTGGCCGAGCTGATGATAGCGGAGCGCCGCGCGTTCTCCCTCACATTTGGTGCGCTCGTATGCTCCTGCCGGTCGATACGGCAGGCACTCAGGGGCCGTCCCGACCATCCCCACCACCCCCGGAGTGCTGCAATGGATGAACTGCCGCAGTCTGCCGTTTCTGCATGCTTTAAGGATCGTCGTCACCGCCACGACGTTCGCCTCGCGCATCTCGCGGGTCGGTGTTGACGGTCCCCCGATCCTGCCGGCCAGGTTGAAGATCAGGTCTACGTCCGCGCAGGCGTCGCCAACAAAGCGTGAGTCCGTGAGCGATCCTCTCCGGATTTCAACTCCGTCTCCCTCGATTACGCTTGTAGAACTCGTCTCTCGCACGGTCGCTCTCACCTGGTGCCCGGAGGCCACCAACCTCTTGACGAGGTGGCTCCCTATGAAACCAGTCCCTCCTGTCACCAGGATCAACACTGCTGGACTCCCTCCCTTGAGGCCAGTTCTTCTATAGCTTCAACCATGCGCTCCCAAGAAAACTCCTTCCGAAACTCTCGTATGTTTGCGGCGAACTCATCTCTTTTGTCACTTCGGAAAAACGCAACCACGGCTTCCGCGAGGGATCGATGATCCCTTGCAGGCACAGTATACCCCGTATCCCCATCTATTACCGCCTCCGGCAGCCCGCCGACGTTCGTGGTAACCACCGGCTTGTCAAACGCATACGCAATCTGCACTATCCCGCTCTGCGTCGCGGACACATACGGCAGAACGACCAGATCACAGGCCTCGAAGTACACCGCCACTTTCTCGTTCGGGATGTATTCGTCCCTTATCCGAACCTTTCGCTCGATTCCAAGGCTTTGGATAAGCTCGGCGTATTTCTCCCGTCCTTCGTAGAACTCGCCCGCGATCACGAGCGTTGCATCGACGGACGCAAGTATCTTGGGCATTGCCTCGATCAAGAACCTGAGCCCCTTGTATTCTCTAACGAGTCCGAAGAAAAGGACCACGTTCCCGTCCGGGTCCAAGCTTAGTTCCTTCCTGGCTTGAGCTCGCGGGACACGCTGCTCGCCGAACACCTCATACGTCGGATGCCTTGCCTTCCTGACGGTGGCCTTCGGCAGCATGGACTTCAGGTTCGCCATATCCTCATCCGAATGCACGATGAACAAGTCCGCACCGGCAAAGGCAAACTTCGAGAGCGCCTTGACGGGGCCGCTTTTCTCGTGCGGGATCACGTTGTGGCAGAGAAAGAGGACTTTCGAGAACCTCCGGCAGAGCCTGGCAATCGTTCCGAACGCGGGAGCAAAGAACGGGTGCCACCATTGGATCACGACAAGGTCCGGCGCAAACTCTCTGATCCTTCGAGCCGCCCTGAACCACGTGATCGGGTTCATCGAGTCGATGAGCGGCTCCGCGCCCTCGACTGCTATCCTGGCCGCGCTGTCATCAGTCTGAGTCTTGCCCGGGAAGAGAAGCCTCGGATACTGACGCGAGAGCGACACCAGCCTGACCTGGTGCGAGGTGGACATGCTGGTGCATAGCAGCGCGGTATAGTGGGCGATCCCGCCTCGAAACGGGTATGAAGGTCCAATTATGGTAATACGCAACTTGGTTCGGTACCTCAATCCTGGGAACTTTGGCGCTGCTCGGATAAAGCGTAGACCTGAACTTTCGACAACACTAATTTGAAATCCGGCCCGATTAGCTAAGGGTTTGCCGTGTGCCTCGGAACGCCGATCCTATTCGAGATCGGCGATTTATCGCTCTTCTGGTAATGCGCGATCATCTCGGCCAAAAGACCGTGGGATACAAACTGCACACCCAGTATCATAAAGAGCACGCCTAGCATAAGAAGCGGCCGCCTGCCTATTGACTCTCCCCCAATCCAGACCAGCGCCAGATAGCCGTTAATCACAAGACCGGTCAGGAACAGGCCGAGTCCCAGAGACCCGAACAAGTGCAGCGGCTTCTTCGTATAACGTGTTATGAAAAGTACAGTCAGTAGATCGAGCAGCCCCCGGGTGAATCGCGCCATCCCATACTTCGATTTCCCGTACTTTCTGGCCCTATGATTGATACCTATCTCCGCCACCTTAAATCCGTTTCCATAGGCCAGAGCGGGTATGTAACGGTGCAGTTCGCCATAGATATCGACATTCTCGATGACCTCACGCCTGTAAGCCTTGAACCCACAGTTGAAGTCGTGCAGATGAACTCCTGTTGTCAGTGAGGCGACCTTATTGAACAGCTTCGACGGGATCGTCTTTGAACGCGGGTCCAACCGCTTGACCTTCCAGCCCGTTACCAGATCGTAGCCCTCGGACAGCTTTTCCAGGAAATGCGGTATCTCTTTGGGATCGTCCTGAAGGTCAGCATCGAGCGTGATTATGATATCCCCATCCGCCTCTTTAAACCCCTCGGTCAGCGCCGCTGCTTTACCGAAGTTTCTGCGGAAGTGCAGGACCCGCACCCGCTGGTCTTTGTCGCACAGTCGCGCAAGAACGGTTGCCGAGCCGTCGGTGCTCCCGTCGTTCACGAAAACGATCTCGTAGCCATGTCCAATAGCCTCCAGCACAGCCGTAAGTTCATAGTAAAGAGGCTCCAGGCTTTCCTCTTCGTTATAGAGCGGAATCACGACCGAAATCGACTCTTCAGTGATCTGGTCGGTCCTGCCGGCGTCGATGCTTATATGTGCTTCCAACGCTTGCGCCTCCATCTCCTTACGCACGTTCTGTCTGCGCGTTCTCTTTTCTCCACGGCTTCTGAATTACGAAATACCCAACCGCCTGTGCTGCAAAACATATATGATGTGCTCGTTCACCTGCATGTCCCGCCGGAATTCGCCAACAATGAAGATGGGGACCGGGAGCCAGGGGCCGGGGATTTCAGATTTTAGATTTTAGGTTTTAGTATCTAACAACTGAAATTGCGTTCAATCTGC
>JACPPP010000362.1 GCA_016190935.1 Armatimonadota bacterium
AGCAGCGCGGTCTATCAGTTCCTGATAGTGCTCGAAGTTGTAGCCGGACATCCCGTCGAGGAAGTTGTCCCATGGGAAGATGCCCCTATACTTGAATACCGGTGACACGCTGACATCGATCGGCTTGACCTTGAACCAGGACCTGGCCGGCATTCTCTCCCCGCTGATCTGGAAGTAGACCCCATACTTCTCCAAGAGGTCGTAAACTCCATACAGCACCCCATGCCCTGTGTGTCCCGCCACGTAGATGGCCTTGCCGACCGTTTTGATTATGTGACCCTGGTCGGAGTTCTTGCCGGTCGGCAGGCTGATCTTTTTCGATCCAATCGCACGTTTTATCAAAGGGTTCGAGTCGGGTGTGCCGATGATGACGTGGGGCTTCCGTCCCGCGCGGGGCCCACGGACCGGATTGAAGAACATCCTGGCGAAGTATGACTTGAGCTCGGACTGCGCCAGCTTCTCGATTGCTGAACCAGCCCCGCCGGAGTCGATGTAAACGGGCTCGAGGGCACAAGCCCGGCCGCAGACAAACAGCGCGGCTGACACGCAGGCTAATATTCTAGCCATCGATATACTCATCTCTACTTGGACTCCTTCCGTATGGTTATTATCGCCGCCCCGGGTTTTTCCTTAATTGTAATCCGGAGACCCTTTTCCATCAATTCCCGACCGGGGACTACCGAACCTTCGGGTTCGTCGAGGTTCGTGACAACATATCGAGCATTGGCATCCAGTCCGCACAGCTTGAACAAGCCTGAGTCCTCCGGGCACTCGGCTCGCCTGAACGCCTGCGCCATCCCCTCGCCGACTTCGGGCCGGTCGAATTGCCAGACCATCCAGACGTTGTTGTCGGCTGAATACTCAGTGAGCGGATAGTAGTCGCCCAGATAGTTATCTGCTACCTGCCTCCACTGCTTCGAGAGCTTGCGCAGGAGATCATAGTCGAGGTTCTTGTCGCGCACATCCCAGGTGGTGACCAGAGAAGGACACATGTTGCTTCGGAAAGCATAGGTGTCGATCATGGAGTTCCCCGTGCCAAAGAAAGGCAGCCAGAAGGCCATGCCATAGGTCTGACACTGCATGGTCACGGGGTCGAAGGCGGTGTCGCTCCGCCAAAACGGAACGGAGCGGCGCAGCGTTTCCACATCGTCCCTGCGGCCACCGCTCGAGCAAGTGTCGATCAACAGGTCTGGCTTGCGCCGCACCAACTCGTCCCAGTACTCCAGGTAGCCCCGCACATACTTGCTCTCAGCTATCCCCTGCCGGTCCGGCGCGTCGGTGTTTCGCCAGAATACCAGCGGTTCGATGTTAAAGTCCTGCCGGTAGATGCTTATCCCCTGCTCCTTGATCAGCTTGGAAACGTGATCGGCCAGCCAGCGTCGGGCTTCGGGATTGCCCATATCGAGCAGCCGCCTCCTTCCGAGAGGAAGACACTGATTGGGTGCACTGAGGATCGCGGGATCGTTCGGAGCCTGCAACAGCCAGTCCTGTCTCTCGTAGAGCTTCGTGCCGGGCCAGACGTGCTCCGGCTCGAACCAGACCATGGTCTTGATACCCTTTGGCCTTGCGTGGTCGCTGATGGCCTTGAGCCCACCAGGGAAGCGATTCATATCGACTTCCCAGGTGCCAGCCACCCAGCCGCCGTTCATCACCGGGTCGACATACCAGCCGATGTCCATCCACCAGTAGTCCAGACCCAGCTTTTCCTCGTGATAGCGGTCGATGAACAGCTTCTGGTTTTCTTCGTTGGCGTTCAACATCTCCCCGTACTGGTGGGAACTGCTGGCTTCCCGGATGGGTCTGAGTTCCTTTCCACCGGGCCTGGGCATGTTGTGCGCCCTCATCCAGCGGCGCCATATATTCTGTCCACGAATCCAGTCGCCCTTGTAGAACTGAAGCACGACCATCGGCGCGCGCACCTCCTCACCTGGGTGCAGCTTGAAATGGGTCAACTCCTGTCCGCCGCGGACTCGCACTCCACCGCTTCTCCCTCCAACAAACTCGGTCGCCCACTGGCCGGACCAGCCGAGCACGACTATCGTGCCCTGCCCTGCGTATTCCACATTGTAGTAGGGCCAGCACAAATCCGTGGGCCTGCCTCCGCGCGAAGCGAAGCGCTTGCTCACGCCGGGTCCGAGTGATGCCCGAAGAGGCGCGAACGCGATCGCAATCCCGTCGCCGTTGTGGTGGTGAAGAATTGGAGCTTCACCTGGCTTGCCTGCCAGGTGTATGTCGAGAGATTGCACGTCTTCGATGATAGGCGTGTCCGTCGTCCCGGTATTCTTGAAGTAAAGAGTCCACTCGACAGTGGGATAGTCATTGTATGCGACGGCTTCACAGCGCGCTTGCAATCCCGTCTCGGAGTCCGTGTATGTGATCGTGGAACCGATCCGAGACCTATCGAGCTTCCGGGATGAGACCTCCACGGACCATGACTTGAACAACTCCGATGAATGCCGTCCTCCGTAAGTAAATGAGAATGGCGCTTGCGCCGCTTGCACGCTAAAGTGTGTAGCGGCCCACCGCCGGGCAATCACCATCTCATCATCCGCCTGCATCGCCGCGAGCGCAGGCACGCTCACTGCGAACGCGACCGCAGCCATACTGATTGACCTGACTGGAAAACGCACGTGTTCAATTCCCCCTGTAAGTAATCACCGCGGCTGCCGGCTTGTCTGTCAGTCTTATCTCAATTCCTTTGATCATCAGTTCTTCGCCATTCATCCGCCGGACGACATCGGTGTCCACGTCGGTGAGGCTGTAGCTGGCCTTAGGGTCCAACCCTCTCAGGTTGACCGTAATGGAATCATCGGCACAATCGGCTCGTCGGAACGCCTGAACCACCCCTCTGCCCGCCTCCGGCCGGTCGAACTGCCAGACAATCCAGCGCGAATTGTCCAGGCTGTAGGGGGTCAGTGGGTAGTAATCTCCATAGTAGTTCGATGCTATCTCCCTCCATTGGGTCGTCAGGCGGCGCAGGAGTCCGTAGTCGATGTCAGTCCGGCGCACATCCCAGCACGGTATTATCCCGGAGCACATTGTGCTTCTGAAACCGTAGGCATCCAGAGCCTTTACGCCGGTGCCATGGAATGGCAGCCAGAATGACAGGCCGTAGGTATGGCACTGCTGCCCGACCGGCTCGAAGATATAGTCGCTGCGAAGGAGCGGTATGGCGCGGCGCATGCTTTCCAGATCATTCCTATGCCCGCCGCTCGCGCAGGAGTCGATCAGCATATCGCGATGGCGGCGGCGAAGCTCATCCCAGTAGGCCAGATATCCGGTGACGTATTTGATTTCGGTGATGCCCTGGCGGTCCTCGGAGTCGTTACTGCGCCAGTGCGAAAGCGGGTCGATGTTGAAGTCCTGCCTGTAGAGATCGATTCCCTGCTCGGTGATGAGCCTGTCGATGTGATCGGTAAGCCATTGAAGCGCGTCCGGGTTGCCCAGGTTCAACAGCTTGTACAGGCCGATACCGAAGAGCCACTCCGGGTGGTTCTTCTGAATCCAGGTATCCGGCGCGACGCGTTCCGGCTCGAACCAAGTGATGATCTTTACGCCCTTCTTATGCGCATGATCGCTTATGGCCCGCAGACCGCGAGGGAACCGCTGAGTATCGACTTCCCACGTGCCGGTGGTTTGCCACGCGCCACCACATATATACCAGCCGGCGTCCATCCACCAGTAATCGAGCTTCAGGCCCTCTTCAAGATAGCGGTCGATGAACAGCTTCTGATTTTCTTCATTGGCGTTAATCATCTCCGCGAACTGGTGGGAGCTGCACGGGGTCATCTGCGGAGGAGGAAGCTTCCCGCCGGGGCGAGGGACGTTGTGCGCTATCATCCAGCGCCGCCAGATGTTCTGCGCCCGAATCCAATCCCCTGTGTAGAACTGCATTACTATGAGCGGCGTTCTGACTTCCTCGCCGGGGAGAAGCTTGAAGCGCATCGACTCCAGCCCTGCGGCCACACGCATGGCCGTCCCTTCATCCCGTTCAAACCGGGCGGCCCACTGGCCGGGCCAGCCAACGACTATGATGACGCCCCGACCGGGCCACGCCAGATTGAAGTAGGGAAACGAAGTGCCACACGGACGGCCATCTCTCGAAATGAAGCTTTTGTTCTCTTTCGGCCCTAATATGGTCTCGAAGGGCCTGTAGTCCTCCGCGCTGACTGTCGTGCCGTTAAAATGATGAAGCGTGAACTCGCCCTGGGAATCACGTTCCAGAGTTGTATCCAGGGCCTGTATATCGGATATTATCGGCGAGTCAACCGCGCCGGTATTCTTGAGGTGTACCGTCCACTCGACGGTGGGGTAGTCGTTGTACCTAACCCCCTCGCAGCGCAGGACCAGGCCGGTCGCAGGATCAGTGTAGGAGAGCGTGAACCGCCTCCGGTTCCTGTCTATCTTCTCTTCGCTCCGCTCTCGGTTCCAACTCTTGAGAAAGCCCGAGGACGGCTTTCCCGCATAGACGAACGAAAACGGCGGCTCGCCCCCATTCTGCCCGAACCGGGCATCTGCCCAGCGGCGCGCGCACCTCAGCTCTTCCCTGCTCGGCTGCACGGCAGCGAACAGGGGACCGGCTACGAAGCCCACGGCAATCGTTGCCAGGAGTGACTTACGGAAAGCGTTCATTGTGTTCTCCTCGAAGATAGAAGTCCGTCGTGGGAAGTCCGAAGCCAGGATTCCATTCTTGGCACGCTAGGAATACGAACTCGAGTCCGCCGCTTCTATACACGGCGCCGTTGCTGTGTATAGTTGGTTATGCTGCTGCGGGAACGCCGGGGCCGTCCCTTCCGAACCTCATTAGGATCGAGTTCCCGCAGCATTAAGGTGAGGAGTCAGGTTCAACTTACCCTGACCCTTGACTAATACATCCCGCCCATTCCACCGTGTGGCATAGGCGGTGCCGGTTTTTCCTTTTCGGGCTTCTCGGCTACGAGCGCCTCGGTCGTAAGCACCATGGACGCAATGCTTGCCGCGTTCTCCAGAGCGCTCCGAGTTACCTTGGCCGGATCGATGATCCCGGCCTTGACCATGTCTTCGTATTCGCCGGTTGCGGCATTGTAGCCGGTTCCTTTATTCATCCCCTTGATCTGCTGGACTACAACAGAGCCTTCAGCGCCGGCGTTCGAAGCGATCAGCCTCGTCGGCTCTTCAAGCGCTCTGCGGACGATAGATACACCTACCATGACGTCGGCGCCGTCCTTTATCTCGTCCAGAGCGGGCTGGATGTTCAGAAGGGTCACACCTCCGCCCGGCACGATGCCTTCCTCAACAGCGGCGCGCGTCGAGTTCAGAGCGTCCTCGATGCGGGACTTGCGCTCCTTGAGCTCGGTCTCCGTCGCTGCGCCCACTTTTACTACCGCAACGCCTCCAGCGAGTTTAGCAAGCCGCTCCTGCAGCTTCTCTCGGTCGTAATCCGAGTCCGTTTCCTCGATCTGCCGCTTGATCTGCGCAATACGACCCTGAACGGCCTCCGGCTTGCCGGTGCCCTCTACGATCGTAGTCTCTTCCTTCGTGACTATAACCTTCTTCGCCGTGCCCAACCGGTCCAGATCGACATTCTCAAGCTTGAGGCCGAGATCCTCGGTGAGGAAAGTCCCGGCGGTGAGAACCCCGATGTCCTCCATCATAGCCTTTCGGCGGTCTCCGAACCCGGGGGCTTTCACTGCAACACAGTTCAGCGTCCCACGCAGCTTGTTCACTACAAGCGTGGCAAGCGCCTCGCCCTCTATGTCCTCAGCAACTATCAACAGAGGCCTGCCGGAGCGAACCACCTTCTCCAGCATCGGAACAAGGTCCGCAACCGCGCTTATCTTCTTCTCAAAGAGCAGAATGTAGGGGTTCTCAAGGACAGCTTCCATCCTCTCGGGGTCGGTCACCATGTAGGGCGAGATGTAGCCTTTGTCGAACTGCATCCCCTCGACTACCTCAAGCGATGTCTCCCTTCCCTTGGACTCTTCTACCGTAATGACTCCGTCCTTCCCGACCTTGTCCATCGCCTCTGCGATCAGTTCGCCGATCTGCTTGTCGTTACCGGATATAGCCGCGACCTGTGCGATCTCGGAGCGCTCCTTGACCGGTGTCGCTATCTTCTTGATCTCGTTTACCGCCCTCTCCACGGCCATCTCGACGCCCTTCTTGACCGCCATCGGGTTCGAGCCTGCGGCAACGTTCCTTAGCCCCTCTCGCACTATGGCCTGTGCGAGGACAGTAGCCGTAGTTGTGCCGTCACCCGCGATGTCGTTTGTCTTGGACGCGACCTCACGGACGAGCTGAGCCCCCATGTTCTCAAAGCGGTCTTCGACCTCGATCTCTTTTGCTATGGTGACTCCGTCGTTGATGACCGTCGGGCTGCCGTACTTCTTCTCGATTACGACGTTCCGGCCTCTTGGTCCGAGCGTTATCTTAACAGCGTCGGCCAGTGTGTTAACGCCTCGCTCGATAGCGCGCCTCGCGTCTTCATTGAACTTCAATTCCTTTGCTGGCAACGTTATTTGCCTCCTTTCGTGCCGGACTCAAGCACTGCGAGCACGTCGTCCTGGCGGAGAATTTTATAATCTTCTCCGTCGACTTTGACCTCAGTGCCACCGTATTTGGCAAAGATGATCTTGTCGCCGACCTTGACGTCCATAGGGACAACCTTGCCATTGTCGAGCAGCCTCCCAGGTCCGACGGCTACTACCTCTGCCTCCTGCGGCTTCTCCTTTGCGGTATCGGGCAGGACAATGCCGCCCTTTGTGACATCCTCGGTCTCTGTGCCTTTTGCGATGATCCTATCGCTCAGCGGTGTTAGCATAAATGCACCTCCTACTTGTTGTTGTAGTTCCCGCAAGCTGTTAGCACTCTAAGAATCGGAGTGCTAATTCCGTAAAATTATACAAAATCCGAGGCAGTATTTGCAACCCCAATTTTCGGGCCCAAGTTCTCGATAAGGGCTCGTACAAAAATAAAGGTATCATCCGGGTATTGGGTGATGGGTGTTAGGTGTTGGTAGGGAAGAGTCTTCCCAGCACCCAGCACCCAACACCCAACACCCATCACCGTTGTGATTGTTACCTTTATTTCTGCACACTGCCTAGTTGGGGCGATCTCGCCTTCGCCCTCT
Organism: Armatimonadota bacterium; assembly: GCA_016190935.1. Classification (GTDB taxonomy): domain Bacteria; phylum Armatimonadota; class UBA5829; order UBA5829; family DTLH01; genus JACPPP01. The sequence continues at coordinate 7,109 of JACPPP010000362.1, forward strand.
ATGCTGCGAGACCAGGGAAGAGGGTTGTAACGAGCATTATGATGCTGAAGATGACGAGCGCGACCACCGTAAGCCAGACGACAGCGTTGTAGGGACGCGAATTGGTGTAGTCCCCCATTATGTCTTTGTTATTTACCAGCCTCAGCATAAAGAACAAGATGATGGGAAGGAGCAGGCCGTTTATGAACTGCGACCATATCATGGCCACGATCGGGTTGAATCCCGGCAGGAGCGACACCCCGACGCCGACTACAATGGCCGATGTGAAGATGCCGTAAAACGCCGGGGCCTCTCTCCATCGGCGGCTAATCCCTATTTCGAACCCGAATGCCTCGGTAAAGGTGTAGGCCGTCGAAAGCGGAAGGACGGCGGATGCCAGAAGAGAAGCAGCGAACAGGCCGACGGCAAAGAGCACTGTAGCATACCCACCCGCAAAAGGCCGCAGAGCCTCGGCAAGCTGCTCCGGCCTGTCGATCTGGACGGGACCGGACGCCACGTGATGAAGGGTTGCCGCTGCGGCCACAATTATGAAGAACGATACCAGGTCCGTCAGAAACGACCCGATGATGACATCCGCTTTCTGGTATTTGTAATGCTTGAGGTCCGCGCCTTTATCGACTACTGTAGCCTGCAGAAAGAACTGCATCCAGGGGGTGATCGTGGTTCCGATGACTGCGATGAGCAGCAGCAGATAACGAGGGTCGGCCTGCACTGTAGGCTGCGTAGCGCCGCGAAGGACGAGATGCCAATTCGGCTCAGCAAGCACACCGGAGATTATGTACGTCCCGTAGAGCAGCGCAAGGAGAAGGAAGACCTTCTCGACCGTCCCGAAGTTTGCCCGAACTATGAGAAACCAAACGGCGATGCCGGCAAAAGGAACGCTAATATAGCGAGATATGCCCAGTATCTCGGTGCTGGCGGCGATTCCGGCAAACTCAGCTACCGTCGTAGCCAGGTTGGCAACGACCAGCACCAGCAGCGCAAACAAGGTCCAGCGGACACCGAACTCCTCGCGGATAAGCTCCCCCAGCCCCTTCTGGGTCACTGTTCCCATACGCGCGGCCATCTCTTGCACGATAACCAGCACGAACGTAATGGCCACCATAACCCAGAGAAGCTGATAGCCGTACATTGCGCCAGCTATAGAGTACGTTGCAATGCCTCCGGCATCGTTGTCCGCTGCCGACGTAATGATCCCCGGCCCCATTACAACCAGAAAGGCCAGCAAACCTCTTCGACTTATCCGCCTGATCGGACTCCTCCATTACCTGGACCACACTTTCGGTATACGCCGCCGCCAGTCCTCAGGAAGCACCTTCTGAAGGGTGTCATCGACTGTTACAATCCCCTGCATACGGTTCTCTTCATCAACTACGGGCAGGGCAAGCAGATTATAATCTTCCATAATCTGGGCGATTTCCTGAATAGACGCGTCTACGTGCACGTGAATTACCTGCTTGACCATAAACTCCTCAGCTTTCACCTGTGGCTGTGCGATGATAAGGTCACGCAGCGAGATCACACCAACGAGACGTTCCTGCTTATCCAGGACGTACACGTAGTACACTATTTCGGCATCGGGCCCGACTTCGCGCAGGTGATTGATCGTCTCCTCGGCAGTCATCTCCGGCGACACCGATATAAACTCCGTAGTCATCAGTCCACCAGCGGATTCCTCGTCGTACTCGAGGAGTTCCTTAACGTCTTCCGCCTCTTCGGCCTCCATTTCGCTCAGAATCCCCTCCCGGCGGTCAGCCGACAAATCTCCAAGAACATCGGCCGCCTCGTCAGGCTCCATCTCTTCGATGATGTCCGCCGCTCTTTCCTCGTCCAGGCTCTCGACAATCGCCACCTGCACCTCAGGATCAGCCTCCGCGAGAGTCTCAGCAGCAGTTTCGACGTCTGTAGTTTTGAAGAACTCTGTCCTTTGAGCAGGGTCCAGACCTTCGATGATCTTAGCAATATCGGCAGGATGCAGCCTGGCAAGCCTCTCCACAGGAACCTTCAGCTTGATGCGTCCCTCCGCGCTCTCAAATGTCTCGACGTCGTCCCAGGCGATGATATGAGTGTGCGGGCGCCATCTCAAGTTCCGGGTCAGCTTGTCCACGATCTTCTCCAGCCCGATTCTGCGAAGAAGCCCGCGCATACCTGTGTCAACACCGACCAGAAAAAGCCCGGTATCCGATTCCTCCAAGCGCACGTCGTTCACTCGCACGACCCGATAGTCGTGAACATCGACAATTTGCTTATCCAGAACGTCGCGTTTCAGCAGGATATCGCCTTCCTGCGCCTGGTGAGGTTTGATGTCCTGCAACGGCACAGTCAACCTGATGTTGCTGTCAATAACGCGCGCCTGCTGCCACTGCGCAAAAACCGTATCTCCGCCGCGTACGGATATGACCACCGCCGTCACAGGAGGAAACTGCGCGCCGGGACTCGCCACGAGATCCTGCAGCGTTCCAACCTGCTCTCCTGTCACATCCGTAATCGGCTTACCAATTACCTCAGAAAGAAACATAACAAATCACGTCCTATACGAACGGCTGAACTTTATGTCCTCCAGCCTGCTCGCACACATACTTTACGCTCTTAGACCTTCTCTGTCAAGCGTGCTGGCCGGGCAAGGGTGTTGGGTGATAGGTCATGGGGCATGGGAAATGCAAAATGAAAAATGCAAAGTGCAAAAT
>JACPPP010000357.1 GCA_016190935.1 Armatimonadota bacterium
CTTCTCCTTCGGCGTCAACTCGATATGAAACGGACTCTTCTGAGGCATTCCTCTCCTCCTTTGAGGAGATTATACCACAGAATAATACGTCATCGTATTTATGAAAATGCTTACTTAGTGATAGACTGATGGGGCCGCCGCACGGGGACGTGCGGCATGCTTCGACAGGCTCAGCATGAGGACCGGCGCGAGACGGGCCGGTCCATCGACATTTTGCACTTTGCATTTTGCATTTTGCATTTCCCATTTTGCATTTCCCATGCCCCATGACCCATAACCCATCACCCATCACCTTTACCAATCCCTAACCCCCAGCCCCTAATCCCTGACTTCTCCTCCGCCGGTCCCAACGTCGGTAAGGGAGGTCAAGCTCGCGCAGGCGCACCCTCATTGCCCAGGCAGATACACCAAACCGCTCGGACATGATCGCAACCCTGTTCTCCGGGTTGGCCGACAGATCCTCGAACCACTGTCTGACCAGGGGTTCCGGCATGAGCAGGAGTGCGGCGAACCGATCACAGGCTCTCTCCAGCGCAGTCTTTCTCGTCCTGACGCTGTCCAGATAGAACAGTCGGGTCTTGGTTTTCACCCGGCGGCACAGCAGATGGTGCCCTATCTCGTGCGCGGACGTAAACCGCTGCCTGCCGCAAGGTTTGATATAGCTGTTGTTGATCGCCACAACCGGTGGCGCTCCCGGTATCCTGAGGTAGAACCCGTCTATCTCCTCGACGAACTCCTCGCGGTAGAGGTCTACGCCGAGCCTTTCAGCTATCCGATCGACGTCGACCGGCGGCTCCAGCTTGAGCGTCTCCCACGCCTTGTACGCGAAGCGCTCTGCGTCGTCAGTAAAATACAGATCTGCCACGCGTTAGCCCTTCTCTACATACTTCTCCTCGACCCTTCTTACGAAGTCGAGAATTTGGCTTTTCCCCTCTTCAGGAATGCTCTTCTGCCCGCGAAGGGCGAACTCGACTGCTCTTACGGCATCCACACGTCCGGGAATGGGCACATAACCGGCAGCCGCCCGCAACTCCTGCTCGTCAAGCTCATCGAATGACTCTGCCATCTTTGAGATCATATCTTCCGATGGTACCCTGCCGTCGGCCATGTCTTTCCAGTAGGCTGCGCTGATGTTCGATTTGAATCCTGCAGCCCTAAATGTCAGCTTGTTCCTGGCCAGAAAGTCCTTGATAACCGTGCCGAACTCCGGAGATACTCTGCTCATAATCGTCGCCTCCGTTCACTAATAACTAACATATCATGGGAACGCGCGTTTGTCAACAGGGGCGACTGCGACGCTTCAATGTTAGTAATGAGATTAAGCTGGAACAGCGCCTTGTTGAGTTCGTTAATTCGTCTTCAATGGGATAATCTGAATAGTTGGAGCGGCAGTAATGCCTGTTATCTGGAGTTGATCCCCCACACCTAAGAGGATGTTCTCACTCGGTGAGATCCCATAAGATATGGTATTCGACTCCCGAATGAAACTAATGTTGGATACGGAGCCTCCAACGACCCTGGCAGTCGCAGGATAGAGCCTTTGCGTATAGATGTATGTTCCCGTTGTCGCCGCGACAGTGGAGACCGGCAGTTGGTCACCGGACCACGTAACTGTGTTTGTTGGATTTGTTGCATTGTCTGTTACCATTCCCGAAGGACTGGTCTGATTGCGGAACAGGAGGTTTATCTGGTTTCCTTCCGCCGGTGTAGTGCCCCTGGTCGCCGGGAACGCCGCACTGGATGCGGTAAGCCCTCTCTGAATTCGGCTTGGGCAGGACTGATCGCCGGATGTGCTCGTGCATTGTCTGCACGGCATCGTCCAGGGTACCGCGTATGTGTCCGAGACGCACCGCGGGCGTAGTTATGGTCTCGCCGGGAGCTATCACCCTGAGCGCATCCCTGGCCTCGGGTCCTATACGGAACGAAAGACCTTTACCTCCGGCCTCGAACTCCATCAGATAATTCGCTGACCAGGCCAGATGCCCGATGAAGTATTCGTCTCCTTTCCCGTTTCGGGCTATGAAAAATGGGTCGTCATGCCCTTCGTGCCCCCTCGTTCCCTTCGCAGCAAGCCTGCCCCCGGCTTTGACCTCTTTTCACTGAAACCACCCCTCGACCCCAGGCTCGTCTCGCGTTTGATGGCCGACTGTAAACTCACTTCCCTCTTGCCAGAGCATACCCGACCACGAGTAGACCTTCGTCAGAGCCACGGACTTGTCGGACTTGTTCGTAATCTCGATCCATCGGACCATAACCGACGTCCCGTCAAGCAGCGTATGGACTTTTACCTCGACGGGCCGGACAGTATTCGTGAGAGCGACCACGAAATGCCGTTGACCGTCCTTTGTCCGCGGAAGCTCTTTCGCCTGCGCCATCTGCCAACCTGCTGTGACAGGTACTCCCACCGACATCGACGGGTCGTCCTTGATGTGTATTTCAAAAGCCTGGAGGTCGGACTGCTCGCGGGGCGGATGAACCCGGCCGTTGGCACTGAGTACCGGCCTGCCCATCTGCCATCCACCAGACTCTCGACATATACCATTTTGCCCGTGACGAAGTGGATTCGGCTCTCAGGGGTGTTCTCGACCCTGACATCGACGTACTCAGCCCATAGGGCAGACACGCAAGCCAGGAGCGCGCAAGCAATCAGCACCGAGTTCATCAATCTTTTTTCACTCATTCTAAACGTTTCTCCTCATCATTCAGCTATTCTCTTGCCTCGAAAAGCAGCAGTTCGGACTCCCCGTTTGACTCAAGCCTTATGGCAAGTCCGTCCTGCATCAGGCGATGGCCGTCTATGGAAACGACCTCGCCCTCGCTGTCGAAGGTAACCTGATACGTCCGGCTCCGACTCAAGCCCTTGGGCCGGAAGATGAACACGTCCGGGTCATGTTCGGACACGCCCGTCCTGGCCAGAGTCGCCCACGCTTTCGTCTTGTCGGGGCTTGCGAACTCCATTGCAAACCAGGTGCGGCTCACTATTGCTCCCCCTCTTGCCGCCGAGACCGGAGCATGATGATATACCTTGCATGTCGGCATTATGGGCCGGATGAACGACTTATAGATGTTCGCGTAGTGGAGATAACGCTCTTTTCGCTCCGGGGTTAGCTCGTCCAGGGTCGGATCGATCGACGATACCATGTGTGGCACACCGATCCCGAACACCATCCTGAGGTGCGTGTCCAGCGGCCCCCTCTTCTGGGATAGCCCAAGTCCCATTATCAGCATCTCCGGTGGAAGGCTGATAGACTTGCCCGAATACTCCACAAATCCCCTGGGAATCTCGCTTTCGGTGAAGTAAGTCTCGTGGAACCTGCTTTTGTTAGCGAGGTCGTCCCTCGTGCCTCCGTTGTCAACAGCTTGCATGATTAGGTCGGGGTATTCCTTCAGCACGCTGTCCCAGATGGCGTATAGCGAGTCGTAGTACCTCCAATAGTTGTTCTCAACGAAGCCTTCTCGCTCCACTTCCAGGCCCTCGTAGGTCCAACCCGGAATATACTCATGCCGGTAGAGGTCTGGTTTGGAGTCGCCCAGGACCCGCATAATCTCCTTCTCAAAGTAGGAGGCAACCTCTGACCTGTCCAAGTAGAGCATGTTCTGTTTGCCGAACCAGTCCGGGTGCTCCTTCATAAGTCTGCTCTTTTCCCAGTTGCCTCTTCCGCCCTCTATCTCCGTCTGAAGGCCGAAGAGCATCCCCTTGCTTCTCGCATACTCCCTGATCGGCCCGAGACCTCGGGGAAACCTGGTCTGAGAGGGGACCCATTCGCCAAAGACGTCATACCATCCGATGTCCATTATGAACATCTCAACCCCTACCGCCGCCGCCAAGTCGATCTCCTTCAGGACGTTTTCCTCATTGAACTTCTCATTCGGATGAACACCCTGGTCCGCGGGAGCGTCGTACTGGATCAGGCAGTTCCTGTCAGCCCTGAGAGGAGGTCTCACCGAGCGGCGCACATGCTCGTGCACTGCCTGCACCGCCTCGTCGAAGTCACCTTCCAGGTGGCCGAGATGCACGGCTGGAGTGGTTACGGTCTCTCCCGGCGAAACTACTCTCAGCACGTTCTTTGCCGATGGGCCGAACTTGAACGATAGCCCGACCGTCGGGCTGCTCTCCTTGCGGTCGCACTCAAGCTCAAGCTTCCAGTTGGCCGACCAGGCAAGGTAGCCCACGAAGTACTCCGCGCCGTCGCTTCTTCGCACCATAAAGAAGGGATCGTCATATCCGTTGCCCATAACGCTCTCGACGCCCGTCTTTCCATCGGGAAGGGCCGTCCATCCGAAGGGCGGGTCGCAGGGAGAGACGGAGGTAGGCTGGTGGCCGACCTCGAAGTTGTACACTATCCCCCATAACCGACCGGACCACGGATACACCTCGCTCAAGGCCACAGACTTATCCGACTTGTTTGTGATATCGAGCCAGCGCACTATGAACGGAGTTCCGTCCAGCAGCGTGTGCAGCCGAACGGCAATAGGACGGCTCTGGTTTGCAAGCTCGACTACGAAATGGCGGCTTCCTCTCTCGGTCCTGGGAAGCTCCCTGCCCGAAACCCACTCCCAGCCGCCGGACAGAGGCTTTGCTGGTTGGGCTGGATCGTCCTTTACCTCCAGATAGAATGCAGGCTGAGGGGTGAACCACTCGGGATAGGGGCAACTAACCAGGACATTCGGCCGTCCGTCGGCGGCCCAGTAGCGGGTGGACCATATCCCATCCACAAGCCCTTCGACACAGAGGGTCTTCCCGGATGTGAACCGGACCTCACGGTTCCGAGCCTGACTGACGGAGATGTCCGTGCTCCCCGCCGGGTAAGCGCGCGAGAGCGCCGCCTGCGCCAGCAAAAAACACAAGAAAGCGACAAGTAATAATCGTTTCATAAACCTCATGCCTGTAATCCTTGCCTCAAAGTGAGTAAACCATTTCAAACATGTCATATTTCATTCGCCAACGCCCGTCACGTTTGTCATCCTTATACCAATTGCCTTTGCTGCCGACAATCGCAGTTCCGCACCCTTCGTGCTTCGACGGTCTCAGCATGCTCAGGATGCGGAACTGCTCGCTCCATGAGCAACTGGTATTACATTCGCCGCTTTTCGGGAGATGCTTTTGAACCGAAGAGCAGCTTTACACGGCTTCAAACAGCAGCAATTCAGATTCGGTGACCGGCAATGGTCCTATCTGAAGCCCGGATTGCAACAGGGTATCTCCATTTATTGTTACTGCAGCGTTCGTACTGTCATAAGTTACTCTGTATGTCCTGTTTGAGTCCAGACCTTTAGGCTTAAAAACGTAATTGTCCGATGTGCCCCCGTTTCGAACAATTGTAGCCCATCCCTTCGTCCGGTCTGGTGAGGCGTACTCCATCGCAAACCATGGACTCGATGCGACCCGGCCCCGGGATGACACCGGCGTATGATGATAGACTTTACAGGTTGCCAGAAGCGGCCTTATGAATGTCTTATAGATATTGGCGTATCGTAGGTACAGGTCCCGAACTTCAGGACTCAACTCCTGAAGACTTGGCGCTACTCCTTCCAGTATCCATGGCGTGGCCAGCGTTGGTATACGTTTCGTGGAAGCGGCTCATCATAGCCAGGTCTTCGCGGGCGCCCCCGCAGGTGGTCATCTGCAGGATCAGGTTAGGATGATTAGCATGGATTCGCTCCCAAACATCGTAGTAATTCTCGTAGTAGCGCCAATAATTGTTCTCCACAAAGCCGCTGCGGAAGGTCGAAAGTCCCTCATAGGTGTAGCCGGGAATATAGTCGTGCCGGTAGAGGTCCAGTCCGTATTGATCGATCAACCCGGTAAGCACCGACTCCATATATGCGGCAACTTCGGGCTTCTCGAGACGTAGAAAATACTTCCGCTCTCCGTCAAATAATTGTGTATAAAACCAGGTGGGATGCTGCGAATAGACCTCGCTTTGGTCCCAATTGCCGCGCCCGCCTTCAACTTCGGCGTAAAGCCCGAAGAGCAGCCCCCTGGAGTGCGCATAGTTCACCAGTGGTCCGATCCCATTGGGGAAGCGCGCGGGCGAAGGTGTCCACTCGCCATAGATGTCCCACCATCCCGCGTCGATAATGAACAACTCCGCTCCGACAGCCGCCGCAACATCGATCGAGTTCCGTATATTTGTTTCGCTGCTGCCTCCAACTACGTACTGTATCAAATGCGATCTCTCCGGCGGGCGGGTCGGCAGCACGAACCGCCGGATATGATCATGCATTGCCTGCACAGCAGAGTCGAAATCCCCCTTGACGCGGCCCAGATGGACCGAAGGGCTCGTGATAGTCTCGCCAGGGTCTATTACTCTGAGCGCGTTAGCTGATCTCGGCCCGATTCGGAATGACAGCCCCGCATCGGGGCTGGACGGATTCTGCTCGTTCGTAAACTCCATGCGCCAGTTCGCCGTCCAGGCTAGATGAGCTATATAGTACTCTCCGTTCATCATATTACGCACGATAAAGAATGGATCGTCAAATCCTCCGGGGCCTCTCATGCTTTCCACGGCCGTCGTACCACCTGGAAGTGACGCCCGCTCGAACCACCCCAGTCCCCGGTTCGACTGATAGCCCAGATCATAGGCATTCCCGCCGATCCAGTGCCAGAACCGACCCGACCACGGATAGATCTTGGTCAAGGCCACTGCACTGTCGGATCTGTTGGTGATTTCAACCCAGCGCTCCTGCACCGGTGTGTCGTCCAGGAGTGTGTGTATCTTCACATCCAAACTGTAGGCCTGGTTCGTAAGCTCGACCACAAGGTGGCGAGCGCCTCTATCTGTCATTGGAGCTTCATACGCCGACACCCATCACCATCAAAGTAAGGTATCCGCGCCTCCCTGAATAGTGCCACCCCGTTAACTACGAGGCTGATTCCCTGCTTCCGTTCGCGACGCTGATTATCGCAATGGTGATTATCTTACAACACATTTTTGTTTCCTCCCTTCCTCCCGTTTCCTCAGGACATCGCTCAAAGGCAAATCTGAAACGTTTCAGAACCCTGCAAACCTAACTATTTTCTTATTCCACAATCATTAGATAATTAACGAAGTTTTTTCTGAACGTGCAATGCGCCCAAGGGGCAATAGCATATCCAATCGCATACTAGCATGCTTCTTTCCGGATGTCAATATACAATGGAGAGAAAAAGGAGAAAAAATACCAAACCCAGATAATATTACCACGACGGAGGGCTTATGAACTCGATCCATTTCTTGCGGGAGCTGTGGACTCACGAACTATTAGCGGCATTGGCTCGTATATCGGCTCCGGGTTGTGCGCGCGCCCTTCCCGAATTCCGATGATTATGTCTATTGCCGTTCTTGCAATCTTGTTATGTGGAAGCTCGACAGTAGTAATAGACGGTCGGAAATACGTCCCCTCCCTGTACGCACCGGCTCCGACAACCGAGACCTCCGCCGGTATATTCACTCCCATGTCCTGCGCTGCACGGACTGCCCCGAGAGATCCCAGGTCGTTCATGCATATCACTCCAGTTATGTCCGGGCGGCGGTTGAAAAGCATCTCAAATCCCTCGTGGCCGGCATCGAAATCAACTGTCCCTGTATCCACTACCAAACTATCATCGAACTCTATGCCAGCCGATCGAAGCGCGCGTTTGTATCCCACCAGCATCTCTCTATTGGTCCGGGATTTTGCGGCGGAATGGAGGATGATTCCTATGCGCCTGTGACCTAACTCCATAAGGTATTGCACGCACTTTGCAGTGGCTTCGGCACGATCCGCTGTCACACAGACGATCCCTTCGGGGCTCGAAGGAATCAGATCAACAACGGGAAGCCCCCGTGAATGCAGTTCAGCAAGTTCCTCAGAACCCACTACCTCGGCATCCCACAGCAGCAGCAGACCGAAGGGATTCAGTGATAGACAGTTGCGTAGGAAAGTGCCCGTGTCTTGACCAGTTGGCGCTACGCGGTAAACCGTCTCCAATCCCCTGTCTGCCGCCGCTTGGCTGATCGCCGCGATAGCACGCGCGTGAGCCTCCGCGACTTCCCATTTGTCTATAAGCAGCACTACTGTGTTACCGTAGCCGCGCTGTAGGGCAGCAGCAGTTACGTTGCGACTGTAGCCAAGCTTCTCCGCAGCGGCCAGGACACGTTGCCTCGTGCGAACCGCTATTTCTTCTACGTACTTGCTTTTCGAAAGCACATACGATGCTGTGGTGACAGACACTCCAGCTTCCCGAGCTACATCTTCAATTGTCGGTCTGTCGTGAATCTCCGCCAAATCAATTCTCCAGTTCCGGGATTATGTTCACTTGTTCCCAATGAATAGTCTTCGCCGGAACGAATTACAGACCACGGCTGCGTCTATAAAGATTATTCAACACTCGGCAATGTTCGTCAAGTGCCTGGCACTGGATCTGCAACAAAAGAAAAAACCCCGCGGGCTAAGCGGCCGCCCACGGGGCTCTTTCAGGAGGCTGTTCAGCTGATCTTTCTTTGGACGGGAAAGATCTCTTTCCTAAAGGAAAGGCTTACCAGCGTATGTGCTACTATTAATTACGCAGAAACTACGGAATTCGTTCCATGGCCCGAAGGCCGGTTACGCTACGGGAGCTATCCAAAGGACGAAATCGAGTTTGGCAATCTCTTCGAGCTTATCGACCGGCAGAACGCCGACCACCATCTTCACTGCTCGAGCTGAGGCTGATAGTTCGAACCCGCACGATTTCAATTTGGCGATGTTCTCTTTGGAATCATCCGAGAGCCGGATCGATACCCTCACCTTTCCGGCTTTCACATCCAACTTGCCCGAGACCGAGTAGTTGCCGTGCTTGTCGAGCTTGCTCTTCAGGTCACGAAGAAGCGGGGCGAGGCGGGATTCGACAATCCGTCTTCTTTGTTCCTCTGGTGAATCGACCACTATGATGTTCTCGGCGGACGCAAGATCGGCGCTCGACGACATTTTTGCCAAAGGGACTCCAGCGGACAAAACTCCGTTCACAGCCGGACTTGCAGGTGGGCCAGCGGCTCCGGCTGCGCCTGCCCTGACCGCCTTTATCGTAGCCCGTGTGGGACTTGCGAGCCCACTGCCATCACCAAACACCCCTTCGTAGCTCACCCCCTCCGGCATTTCGACTGGAACAGCTATCTTTCTGGACTTGCCACCCTCCGTGACGACCATATCCTCCACAGCCACGAAAGAGGTGAACTGGCTCATAAGCTGATACTCCAGCGCAACCTGGGTGATCTCTTCCTTGAGCGTCGAGTCAGGCGTTCCTCTCTGAAGCCCCATCAGGTCTCTCGACATCAGGTCCGAAATCCGCGCCCTTGCCCAGAGGGACGGCAGCGCCCGATTCTCCTCCAGCCTGGCCGGGAGGCTTACCTCCACGCGCTCCTGCCACGTCCTCCCGCCCAAACGGCCGCTGATCGTGATGTATCCATCCATCGGCGCGACATACCGGCCTTTCAGTATGATAGGCTTGGAGCTGAACAGATCGGGAATTCGCTCAGGATAGACGTCCTCCACCGGAAGCCCGCCCCAGTCTATCGAAATATCCGTCAGGATCGGCTTGGCAATTCGGTCGTGGAAGCGTTCCGCCGGGCCGCGCCCCTGTTCCTGAAGCGTCACATATTCCACCGCGCCGCGGCCCATCTCAGCCATACCATCGAGCAGGAATCGGTTGACACTGTTGCCGATCCCGAACGAGAACAGCCTGGCGGCGCCGATGTTCTTCTTTATTGCATCCAGAATCTCGAAGTCGTTGCCAACATAGCCGTCGGTCATGAAGCACACGATCCTGAGTCGCTTCGGATCGGGGGGCGGGGTAAGCGCCGCAATAACCGCCTTCAGCATCTCGGTCCCGCCGCTTCCGAGCCTCGTAGACAGAAACTCCTGCGCCAGCGCTCGGTTCTCCGCAGTGTTTGGCCGAGGTTCGTCGAAGAGCGTAATCACATCATTTGAGAAGGCCAGCATCTGGAACGTGTCGCCGGGGTTCATCTGATCGACGCAGAGCTTCATAGTCTCCTTGGCCTTCTCGATCGGCCAGCCCATTTGCGAGCCTGAGGAGTCGATGACGAAGATCATCTCCTTCGGCGACACCTGGCTCGGCCTCGGCGACTTCGGAGGCACAAGGACAAGTGAGAAATAGCCGTCGCCCGCTGCGCGGGTATTAGGCAGCAGCCCGGTGCTGACCTCTTTGCCGGCAACCTGATAGCGCAGGATGAAGTCCTTGTTGGGGATCGTGTCTTTGTCTCTCAGCTCAACGGCTGCCCTTTCCGTGCTCGTCTCGTCTAAACCGGTCCTGCTCACGCTCACGTCGTGGAGCACTGAACGGATGTCGTTTACGGGTACCGGCGAGTTGATGTTGACCCTGATCGAAATGTCATGCCCTGCCCTGGTCCCCTTGGGCGTTACGGGAGGAGTGATCCTGGAGGCATCCGGCGCCTGAGTAGTATCGGGCGCCCAGCCTTCTCCGGACTTTCCAGTTGCGATTCCAGGGATGTAGCGCGGGCCGACTACCATTGGAAACACGAACTCATACCAACCGTCCTCGTACTTGAGAATGTCCACATAGCTGATCTTGATCAAGACCCGCTCGCCGGGCATGATATTAGCCACGGACTGAGTAAAGATATTCGGTCGATCCTGGTCGAGCAGGCTTGCGACATGCCCGGCATTCTTGGCAGCTTCATAGATTTGCCTGGCCTCCTCTCTGCGCTTGATGTCACCCGTGATGGTCCGGCCGCCGACGGTCATTTCCATCCGGTCTACTGCCGAATCCTGGGGAAGCGGGAATACATAAACCGCTTCTATCTTCTCGTTCAGCGGATTGACGAACTCCTGAGTTACGTCCACCCGCGTCACGAATCCAGAGATTTCCGCCTTCACATCCGTGCGCTTCAATGGACACTGGCCGATGGGCTGGCCGTCCTCGCCCAGCACTCTGAGCTCTCCCTGGCTCACTTTGGAGTCCACGCCGGCAGCATAGGCCAATCGACTTCCCGCCACTCTGGAACGCTCGAAGCCAAAAACGGTAATCACAGCTACAGCCGCAATCAGCACCAAACCCAACTTGGATTTCATTTGTCTATCCCCTTTCGTGTGAGCACAACCTGCAGGATATATGGCTCCTGTCACTATATTTAGAGCCGGCAGCGCTCGATAGCCTTCAAATGGATTGCGGGTCGATTTGTGGAGGTCCGAGGTCGGAGGTCTGATGTCCGATGGGTGGTGGGGGCGGAGAGGTAGACAAGCGATTTCGGTGGTGTCAACTCCTGAACCGCGGAGACGGGGAAATGAAGAGGCGAGGAATACTCCTGTTGGGCTGGGTTTATGAAGATTGACTAAATAATCTTGATAGCCGGGGAGATTCCTCCCCGGCGCACATGTGGCGGACATCCGTCCGGCCCCTGGCCCTGACATTGTGTTGTCGGAGGAATCTTTCCTCCGACTTGGCCCCCGCCGACGGCAATAATCACTGTAGTGGCCGGGCTATGCCCGGCCATCAGCCCCGCAGGGGCTGGAAAGCTGAAAACTGACGGCTGATAGCTGACTGCTGACAGCTTCAGATCATCTCATTGCGGCCACGAGCCAGCGACTATATCGGTCTGCGAGTTTGTCCACCGTCACGCGGCCTCGCGCACCGGAGGCGTGGATGAAGTAACCATTGCCCATATATATGCCGCAGTGATCGACGTAAGAATATTTACAGGAGAAGTACAGTCTGTCACCCGGCTCCATCTCGTCCACGGGCACCGGAACGCCGACATCGGCCTGCGCGCGCGCGGTTCTGGGCAGCTTGACCCCATAATCGGCAAACACGGACTTGACGAAGGCGGAACAGTCGATGCCGCTGATCACGCTGTTGCCACCATATACGTACGGCACACCCAGGTATTGCAGCGCGGTCTGAATTACGGCGTTTCCCACTTCGCGGTCCGCTGATTTGCCACGGTAGCTGTATTTCCTGGAGCGTGGTATTACTCCGTAGTCGAGCAGCTTGATCTTGTTCGCCCGCACCCACCCCGTGCTGCCGTCGATCATCAACACGCCATACCAGCCTCCAGCATCCGCAATTATCGCAAGAGGAGTGTCTTTGACGCAGACCGCATGCACCCGCGACTTATCGCTTCGACTCGCGTGGATACTGGCTTTGTCGGAGGTGATCAACGCGACCCTTCCAACTGGCTTTTGTGACGCCTTGGCCGTGACGGTCGTGACCTTATCCGCGGATTTCGACTCTTCAGGTTCGGGAGCCGGGCTGTCGAAGCCAGGTGTCTCCAACTGGAGCGTAATTACTTCGTCAGCGACGGCGGAGCCAGCGCAGACGGCGATTATAAGCACGGTTGAAAGGAGATATCTGGACAACTTCTACCCCACTACAAACAGATAAAGGCCGCAGCCTCTATTCTTGATTATGGATTGGCAGAGGCCACTTCTTCAGACCGTAATAAGGCCGGGTCTGTTCCCGAAAAACTGCAAACAGCTTACCCGCTATGCAAGGCGGGCAAACATTAGTGATGCACATTGTTTGTCCGGATCGACATCAAGCCCAATAGCACTTATACCAGTTGTCTTTGCAGCCGACAGTCGCAGTTCCGCACCCTTCGACGGAGCTCAGGATGCGGAACTGCACGCTCTA
>JACPPP010000029.1 GCA_016190935.1 Armatimonadota bacterium
CCAACCCCTAACCCCCAGCCCCTATTTTCAGAGGAGTATTGAAGTGAAACAGAAGAACAATGTCGCTTTCTGGGAGGATAGTTTCCGAGATGAGTTGGAGGGGATGAGCATTCAAGATGGGGTACTGCTCTGGGCTCTGAGCGGCCCGACTTTTGCCATCCGCACGCCGCGGGCGATGCTCTATCTGGACCCATATTTCGGCGGCGACCCTGTAGAATGCGCCCCGTATGCCTACCGAGCTACGCAGATTCCGCTCGACCCGTCCCGGATACGTCTGGCCGACGCGGTTCTAATCAGCCACGATCACTACGATCACTGCCACGAGCAGACGCTGCAGCCTATGGCGCGGAACACCGGTGCTCCGTTCTACGGCCCAGCCTCGGCTGTCAGGGAGATGGTCTCGTACAACCTGCCAGGGAATAGAATTCATGGGGTCAAGCCTGGAGACCGATTTGAGGTCGAGGATGTAGCGGTAACCGTCTGGCCCGCGTACGACGAGTACGAGCCGCAGGCCGTAACATATATGATAGAATCAGGCGGCGTCAGGATCTTCTTCGGAGGAGACACCTCAGAAGGCCCGGCTTTCGACGAGATCGGGACAAAGGGTGGAGTAGACATTGCATTAGTAGCCTTCGGCAGAAAGTGGTATATGGGCGAGGCCCAGATGCTGGATGCAGCCGAACGACTCAGGCCAAAGCTCCTGCTGCCGTTTCACTGGGAGCTTTGGCGCGCGTACACCGGCGACATACTGGAGTTCGGCAGGCTGGTCGAGCGGCGTAAGCCGGACTACGATGTGCGCATTCTGCTGGTGGGCGACTATCTTCACTACCGGCCGGACGGCCAATTCACAAAAGGAAGGTAGATACTGGCATTGAAATGAGAATATGCGTGGTAGGCTATGGAGCGATAGCCGAGAAGCACATGGAGGCATTTAGCGCGATAGACGGAGTACATCCCCGAGTTCTAGTTGGGCGTCGGAAGGAACCCGCCGCGCAGTTTGCGTCCAAGTGGGGATTTGATAACTATGCACTCGACTTGGAGGAAGCCCTGGACGATGACTCAGTGGACGCTGTAGTCATAACCTCTCCCAATGAGCTTCACGCAGAGCAGACGGCAAGGTCCTTGAAGGCCGGAAAGCATGTGCTCCTGGAAATTCCGATGGCCCTGAACCTCTCAGACGCCGAGCGTATCACCGAACTCTCACGACATCTGGGCCTGCGTTTGATGATCGCACACACTATGCGGTACTTTCCGGCCATTCAGGAGGTCCCACGCCGGGTGGCAAACGGCGAACTGAAGATTCATCATATGGTGGGCTTCCTCGGGCTGTTTCGCAGGTCAAATGTCACCTCAGCGGGTAATCCTCGTTCCTGGACTGACAACCTGCTATGGCACTTTGGGGCGCACATGGTAGATATCGCACTTTGGACCACCGGCAACAGCAGGGCTGAGACTATCTCCTGCCGGTTCGGTCCCGTCCATCCGACACAGGGTATTATGGACCTGTCTCTCAGTATGGCGCTGCCGAGCGGGGAGCTTTTCACTCTGGCTCAGTCCTATAACGTGCACCAGTTCCGATGGCGGATGACGTTCATAGGGGAAGAGAATACGCTGGACTTCGATATGGGCGCGCTCTATGATTCCGACGGCACCATCATCATCCCTCAGCGGTCTATAACGGACTTACACGAGCAGAACCGAGAGTTTGTGGAAGCAGTGCGGGAGGGTCGGGACCCGGCCATCACAGGTGAGGATGTCCTCCCCGCCATGCGCATACTTCAGGAAGCCCAGCGGCAAGCCGAAGCCTCACTTGTCAAACCATAGCTTGCGAGCGTTGGCCCCTGCGACGGCAGGGATGGCCCCGTCGAGGAGTGGCAGCCGACCGTCGAGCAGCAGTCGCAGATCGCTGATGTAGTCCCGTTCGTTTCCGACCACCGGGTAGTTGGACCCCCAGATCACCCGTGTTGTCCCGAAAGCCTCTACCGCCCCGGCCACCAGCGGATAGAGTTCCTCGTGAGGATACGGGCAGAACATCTTCATTCCGGAAATCTGATAATAAATGTTTGGATAGGCAGCCAACTTGAAGACTGTGGCGTACCGAGCAAAGCGCGGTGCTTCTTCTATATCCGGGTTTCCCAGATGTGTAAGGACCAGCTTGCAGCGGGGATGTCTGTCCAGGAACATCTGCAGTAGCGAGACTGAAGAGGCAACACCTTTCGGCGCATATAACACAATTATCATTCCCAGCTCGGCGGCTACATCCCAAATATCAGACCTGGTTTCCAGTGTATCGACTGTCAAGCGCACCCCTTTGAATCCCGAACTGTGGAGATGATTGAGCGCCGAACACGCGTCCTTCGATGTGTGGTCAACCAAGCCCGTCCCTGCAAACCGCGACGGGTTAGCTCGAATGATGCCGCCGATGTAGGAATTATCGTATTCATCCAGGTGTTGCACGATAACTGCCCGTGCGACGGCTACATCACTCAATACATTCTGCACATCCTCGATTGGCTTGAACTTTCGTAGGCCACAGTGCAGGTATCCATCAATGATCTCCAACGTTCAGTCCTCCATCCCTGAATCGCCGCGCGGGCCTCGGGCAACGCCGAGCCGCCGGCAGCAAGCACGGCCCTGTCCGTGCACCCACGTGACTATGATCACTCACGTCAGTGTTGCTTCGGGACAAGGTGTCCCGAAGCAACTAAGCACTAGACAATCACTTTCGAGGCATATCGGACTACCTTCTTCATCGGGGCCTTATCCGCCTTGTAGTTATCGCGCCGATAGATGGGATATCCCCTCACGACTTTGAAACTCGCACCATCGTCCGATCCCATGTTCCCCAGCACCGGACGTTCCCCGCGCGGCGAAATGTCCACGAGGGTATTGAACTTGAAATCGCCGATGTACTGTTTCGGATAGGTGTTCTCGGTGCACGTTTCCCGCGTCTCGACCATCGGGAACTCGATAGTCACCACGTCGTTTCTCCTCAGCGGCTCGATCACTAGATACTGGGTCAACCACTGGTTCGCGATCTGTTTCCCGTTGATCCGGCAGCAAACCGCGCGCTTATCGGCCATGCTCGGGATTCTCACGTGGGCTTTTCTGACGGACTTGTTCCTGAGCACCACCTTGCCCTCGTAGGGCAGATAGCTGTCGATGTCGAGCCAGGCCGACGCCCGGTTCAGAAGCAGATTGACTTGCGCGACGCCGTCGGCCTCGCGGATTATTGCTTCCCAACCCTTGTAGAGCCCAACGGCGCAGTTGGCGTTGCAGCACATTGTCCACCAGCCGTAGAGCCAGGTCGGGTCAGTGCCGGATGCGAAACTGCCGACGTTCCTTTCAAGAACATTCTCTGTCTCGTCCATCATGGGGTCAATCGTGTATTCGGCGGCCGATTCCCTCTCAGTCGATAGCAACTGGCGCATCAGACCGCGGTCCACCATCTGATGCTCGATGAGCTGATTGCGCAGATACATATCGGCGTCTTCCCAATAGTCGCCGACTCCTATCTCGCTCAGCCTCACCGCCAGGCAGAGCATGTCGGCGACCGCGCAGCCCTCATCGCTGATCCCGTTCTCGCCCGGCTCTTTCCCCCCCCGAACCGCCTCAAAGAACCCTATGCGGGGAATCCCGTTAGGGCGTCCGTTCTCATAGGCGTTAGCCACGAAGCGCAGCAGCTTCGCATCTTGCGCCGCGATCGCGTATTCGAGTATCCCCATCAGGCACATGGTGAATGTGTGAAAGTGAGCGTACCAGACACCGCGCTCACGGTCATAGGGGGACCGCCACATCGTATCCTTGAAAAAGAATGCCGCCACTTTGTGCGCCATTTCGAGGGCCTTCTTGTCCCCGGTAAGGGCATACCATTCCGAGTATCCCCGCAAAGGAAGAGCCGCGTCATACGGGGTGACATGCGGAGGCTCGGTGAGGACCGGTCGTTCCGAGCTCGCGCCGGTCACCGCAGCCGACGGCGTGTTGTCGCCTCCCCATCCGCCAGGCGTATGCTTGGCCCCGAACCAGGCACGATCGCCATTCACTAGAGCGATCTTGGTCAGCCCGCCAACCAGCCGTTCGGCAACGCGAAGCCACTTGTCGTCGCCGGTATACCTGTGCCAGACCAGCATAGCGGAAATTAGACGCCCCTGGGCCACCGGCCAGACCTGGTCGCCTCCAAGGGTCTTCGCCTGCCACGGTCTCCCTTCGGCTCGCAGCCACCATAGTCCATCCTTGTCGATGTTATTGACTATGAAATCGGCCATCTTCTCATCGACGTCCGCGTTCTGAGCGCTCCCGCTCGCCACGCGCATCATGGGCAGGGCCTCGACCGGCTTCTGGAAGCACGGGCCGCCGAATCTGCGCGACATGTAATTAGGCTGCCAGTCCAGATGCCCGCACTGGAAGGTCTCGTAGCCGTTCTTGTAGTCCGCAGCCCCGGTGAGGGCATTGACGGAAAGCGCGGCCCGCTCGGCAAGGTCCAGTGTGTCGGGCACAACTGCCTCGTAACGCTTCTCGCCACGAGTAACCGCCTTGTCCTCCTCCACATTTCTCGGACCCGCCGCGGAAACGGCCCCCATAGGCGCCCCTCCGACAGTTGTCGCAAGCGCTGTTGTGGCAGCGCCAACCAGAAAATCCCGCCGGCTAATGTTCTTGTTTCCCATCATTGTCCTCCTTGATCGAGTTTCAGAAGCTACCACTGGATAAGGTTGTCGGCCACGAATCGCTGAGCTTTCCGCATCCGTGGAGTGCTGGAGCGATAATGTTCCCGTTGATACAGCGGGCAGTTCTTGCCTTCAGGATCAATATGAACCACGTCGTTTCCTTTGAGGATGAGGCGATAGTCCTTCTTCTGAATGTGAACGGTGGTTGTGCGCTCGAAGATCGGGAACCTAAGTGTCACCACGTTCCCGGGTCTGGACTTGCCGACAATGGCATAGCGACCATTCCAGGACAGTGGATGATCCTTCCCGTTCACCTTGCACGAAACGTCCTTTGCCTGCACCCACTCAGGGATACGAATAGAAAGATCGCATCTTGTCTTGACTCTCACGTCCACGCGGCCTTGATAGGGAACATAGCTTTCCACGTCTGCCCATGGAGAGGCGCGGTTGAGGAGCAGATTCACCTTGAGCTTTCCTTTGTCATATGCAAGGATATTCTCCCATACGTAGTAGATCGCCCGCGTTCCGTTACCTGTGCAGCATTGCATAATAGCGCCACCTTCTCGTCCGTGCCAGTCGTTAGCTGTTGGCCAACCCGCGAACCCCCCTACGCACCTCTCGGCGACGTTGTCAGCACAAGCATACGGCGGGAGGTCAGTCCTGAGAGGCAGATCCTTGATCATTTTGGGAACCCAGTCGGCGCTCATAAGCTGGCCCTCGGCAAACTGGTTTCGTGTCCACCTGTCCACGTCGTCCCAGTAGTCTCCCGCGCCTGCCAGAGACAACTTCAAGCCCAGAGCTATCATGTCAGCAACACCGCATATCTCGGAGCATGCCTCAGGGTCTATCACCTCCGGGCTAAACCCGACAGTGGAGGAGTGCATATTGACAATACCGTATTCGAACCCTTTTCGCGTAAACTGGATCATATCCCAGTCCCCCGCGGCGGCAGCGTATTCGAGCATACCAAGGAGTGGATACAAATGTCCGTGAAAATGCATTACAATGTCGGTGAATCGTCCTTCGGCATCGAAGATCCCACCAATGAACCTGATGTGACGCGCCAGCTTGCCCGACAGCGTGAGAGCCGGTTTGTAGCCGGTGGCCTTGTAAAACTGCGCAAGCCCCTGAACAATCCAGCCCGACATCATGGTCGTCCACTTATCCGGCACTGTATTCGGATCGGACACCTCATTCATAACGTATACGGCCTTGGTGTAGTACGCGTACTCTCCTTTGTCAACAACCACCGCTGCCAACCCGTCGACGATTCGTTTCCCAACCTCCTTCCATCGCTCGTCGCCGGTAAGTTCATAATAAATGGCAATAGCGCCGAGGAGCCTGCCGTTGAAATAAGGCTCCGTGAACTGCTCCGCATCCTTCGGGATGTCACCGTATACCCCCAGTCTGGTCCAGGGCCGTCCAACCACCGGTTGGTAGAGGAGGCCATTGGGTCCCTGCATCTGCATGATTGTTTCCATCCAGCGCAGGTCCACCTCTTCGCGTTCACGACTCCCGCTAACCACACGCATCAGCGGCAAAGCCTCCATGAACTTGATTTGCACGTGGTCGTTGAAGTCGTGGACCATGTGGGGCGGATTGCACTGGAAGGCGGCAATCCAGTAAATCTCGTAGTCGGCATCGGGATCAGTGACGCCGACCAGTCCATTGATGCCCAGCGCAGCCCGGTCAGCCATATCGAGCGTGTCCGGGACTTGTGCCTCATACCTCTTGCCTTTGTACTCCGGCAAAACGATCTTGGGTACTTCCATGTTGATGTACTTAATTGCGGTGCTTCTCTTCGGCTCCGGGCGTGACTCGCCCGCGCAGGAACACGCCAACATTGACATCGCAGCTAATACAGCGGGGATCAATAACGAGAAGCGAGATTGCCTTTTCATTGTATTTCCTCCGTCGTTACCAATTTATCAGAAGGTCAGGAATGAATCTCTTGACCTTAACGAACCTTGGCTGGTCCGACCTGTAGTGCTCACGCTGATACGTCGGATAGCACGGTTTGTGCGTGCTCAGGGGCAGGACCGATACGATCTCGTTGCCTTTGAACGTCAGCGTGTATGTCTCCGTCTTGGTCTTGTCCTCGCCCACCTGAACGTCGGTCGAGCACACCGTGATTGATTCCGTCCGCTCCGAGATGGGGAATGTCACTTTCAGCGTCTTGCCCTTCGCCACCTTGCCGACGTCGACGTAGCTGCCGGACCAACTGAAGTCGACCGGCTTGTCGTTCACACTGCACGCGACCTTGGCCTTGTCAGTCCACGCGGGAATTCGGACAAGAACCTTGTACGGCTGCTTCATCTTGATATCGACCCGGCCTCGGTAGGGTATGTAGCTGTAGACGTCCGCCCACGCGGAGGCGCGGTTCAGAAGCATATTGACTTTCATCACGTTTGCGTCGAGGGAAAGTATGCTCTCCCAGACGTGATAGAGAGCCCTCTGGGCATTCGGACTGCAGCAGACAAGACCATACCCTCTGTCCATGCAGCGATCGTTGATAGTGGGGTAAGCATGCCACTCCCCAACAGCCTCCGGTACGCCGGCCTGTGACACGTTTACAGCCTGAGCTTCCGCGAGCTGATTTCTTACAAACTTGTCGGCGTCCTCCCAACACTCCTCGTGACCCGCACGGGCGAACCTGATCGCCAACGCCGTCATATCCGCTGTGCAGCACTGCTCGTTTCGGCCTCCAAAAGACAGCGGGAACGAATCCAAGGCGTACTCGGTGAAGAAACCGGCCTCGGGGTATCCTTGGGTCTTGGCAAAGTTGTATGCCTTGTAGGCGAGGTCAAGCATGGCCTTGTCATTGCTTATCCTGGCGATATCCGTCAAGGCAAGTATGGCGTAAGTGGTCGTGTGGAAATGACTGCCCCAACTGCCATCGGGCCTAATAAATCTTTGATGATCCTTCATATAATTCGCGAGCTTGACAGCGAGATCCCTGGCAGGTTCGTACTTTGTAACATCGTAAAACTGCGCAAGACCATGAGCCGTCCACGCTGTCAATGTGCCGTCCCAGGGAGAGGGCATTTGGCCTTCGTTGATGGGGATTCTCGCGTTTACAGGGTATCCGCCAGTCTCAAAATAGGCGTAGTCTCCCTTGTCGATGGCTATTCGGCGATAGCCATCAACCATTCTCTTTCCCTCTTCGAGCCATACGGGGTCTTTCGTGATGAGATAGTCCAATGCCATAGGCGCAAGCATTCGACCGATATTCGTCGGTGACCAGTAGTCCTGGCCAACCACAAACTTGACATCATAGAACCACTTGTCGGGCTGGCACCTGGCTGGGCGTCCCGCCAATGACGCATAGTAGAGCCCGTCTGGGCCCATCGAATGCAGAATGTTCCCATTCCATATCTTGTCTACGTGAAGATTCTGGCTCGATCCACTGATCGTCCTCATTAACGGCAGAGCTTCCATGGACTTCTGCCAACACGCCGCGGTGTTGACATCCGTTATCCCTCCGGGATAGGCAACCTCGTAGTCCAGTTTCTCTGCTGTAAGCCGGGTGAGCGCATTGACCGCCAGCCTGGCTCTTTCGGCAAGATCCAGAGTGTCGGGAACCAGGTCGTTGTAGTATTTCCCCGTAATCTGCGGCACTTTTGCCTTGGGAATACTCTTTCTGATGTAGTCTATCCCAGTCTTGGACTTCGGCTGAACTTCAGCATACACAGCCTTGGCCTGCTGAGCATAGCCCGCGGGGGTGAACCCCAGCGCGAGAGCAAGGACGAACGTGAGTTTGCAAAACCGGTGCAGTGACATCTTGTCTTACTTCCCTTCTACCTGCGATTTCGAGTCGAGCTCGTTATCTATACGACAAACCCTTGGGGCCCGCCAGTATATACGATAAAATGTAGACAACCCCATCCTCCGGTGGAGAGTTCCACCAGTCGATCCTGACATAGCAGGAAGATGTTCCCTTTCGATCCTCGACGATCCTTGCATTCGCCTCAATAGAGTTTGGATCCTGTACGATCCGAGAACATATCGATTCTACCCTCCAGCCATTCTTCAGGCTGAAGCTCTTAAAATACTCATCTGAACCGACACTTCCAACAAATGCTCCGGCTATGTGCTTTCCGATGATACTGTTTCCCGCGACAGTCCAAGCATCGTTTGAGGCCGAGTCCAACAAGGCGGCCGCGGCCTTCTCCGGTGAAGCCCCGGCATCGGAAAGACAAAACTTCGGTGTTCCACCCATAAACGCTGAATCTTCCATTATGCCGGCTTCGGAAACGACGAAGCATGCGTAATCGGTCTGTGGTTTCAGATCGTATTGCATTGACGAGCTTTCTTCCTTGCCGCATTTCACGTATACGCGGCAAGAGCCGGAGTAAGTGGGGCTTGGTTCCAGTGCGCGCACCAGAATGTGTCTGGAGGTGACAGCGACAATCGTCGCTGTCACATCGGCTGCTTCAGCAGTCGCGAAATGCACTTCACAGGACTTGCAAAACCCGGAACCGGTGATCAAGACCGGCTCGCCCGCCTCACCAGATGAACCCGACAGAGTCTTGATGACCGGCTTTGCGGCAGACTTCTTGTTGGACAGCTCTCCTTCCTGCATTCTAGACTTCAGTTTCTTTTCCAGCGAAGCTAGTTCCGCGACTCTAGCCGACCTCAAGTCCCGCAAGGCTGCCTCTACATCATCTTCTATCTGACCGGCTGCCTGTGCGAACTTCTTCTCCAGCTTGTGGACCCGTTGCGCGCGCAGTTCGAGGAGCTTAGCGGAGCAGGCAGCCTCGTCTGCCGGAGGTGTCTTTACGCTTACATGACCTTTGCCGACCAGCCCGGAGTCGTCAGCTTGCTGGTCCGATTTGCTGTCCACGGGAAATGTCCAGATGACTGAAGGCGCCAAGGTCACCGTCCACATCAACCCTTTCCCGATGTCCGATTCGCTTGCCGGATAGGATACACTGGCTTTCGGACTAAAAACGGGCGGTGGAATGCCGATCTGACTGCCCGTGAGATTGCCCTGAGGGTCTCTTATTACCATGGTCAGCGGCCGGCCCTCCCACTCAACATCGACCATGATGTTCCCAGCTTGAGTGACAGGGAAGGCAAACTCGACTTTGTTCTCCGTTGTGAGACGAAACTCCCGCGGCCAAATGGGCATTGGAAATGCTTCGACAGCACGGCACGGCGTGAGTAATAATGACACCAGTGCGATCAAAGCAGCCACACACGGTATGCGCCTCACATGAACTCCCAGTCTATCCTCCGTTGCCCCCGTAATGCGCGTAGTACCCTTAGTAATCCACATTCTCATCGCTAACGAACCTCTTGACCTTGCGCCACCCGACCTGATTCGCTCCCCCGGCCCCTACACATTGGGCCCGCCCCCGGCCACTACGCAGGGCGGGCCCAACGCATTGTCCACTACCGCTTGCTTACCGCGGTAAGCAAGCGGTAGGTATGATCCACCGCGCTCGATGTCATGCTCAAGCGCTTAGTGTTCGGTGTATCACGGAGATTGTGGCAATGCCGCGCCGGTGGCCTTGACCGACCGCGGTCATTTCAGCCAGACCCTTCCCGGACTACCATCCGGCAAGGGAGAGCAGGTCAGTGTCGGTCGGCACGTACAGATCGTCATCCGACCAGCAAATCAAGTCAATGAGCGCATTCGTGGGACCCGCTTCGCGTTCGTAAATCCTGAACGCGACTTTCCCGTCGATGACGCCCATTTGCTTCCAGCGAGGTCCGCCGGGAGCTTCACTAAACCATCCGAAGTTGTATCCGACGAGGCCCGCATACATAATACCGTCCAGGATACGCTCGGTCGCGTTGTCCATGTGCAATCCCGCTAACCAGTCGGCATCGGTAGGATTGGAGACGTTGAGATCGTCAAAATCACCGTTGACAATTACCCAGTCCGACTCCGCGGCACTGCTGACGGACTGGCTTGTCCGTGCCCAGAATGCCCAGAAGCCGTTGAGATCGAACGGCGCGTCCGCAGCAGGAATCTCGTACTGCACCCACCAATCGAGTTGCTCGGCGGGGGCGGAGGCAGTACTCCGGTAGAAGTGATACGCAGAGCCGGTCAGGGCCTTGCTTCCCGAACCAGGATCGGAGACGAAGTTCGGCGAGCCTCCTGCCTCGCTCCGACCGACGAAATTGCTTCCTCTGATCCAGATCTGCTTGCCGCCTCCGAATGTGGAGAACGCTATGCCCGTGGAATCAGGCCCCAACGGCACCTGAACACTTCCTGTCGCTCTGATCAGTCGGTTGATGATGCTTCCGTCCTTTTCGCAGGAGCTTATGCCCGTCACGGTCACAAACACTCCTGCCGCCGGAACACCACTGCCTGCGGGCAAGATTACCTTCACGCTGACACCCGATCCGTCGTCTATGGAGAACTCGTCCACGCCAGGTTGAAGCACTTTGCCATAGGCCTTTACAAGCAGCCCTATGTTGTTAGGTCCCGTCGCGCCGGTTACACCCTGCTGCAGACCGGCAGGCCCGCCACCCAGAGCGCGGTTGTTCAACACGACAGGGGCGACACTTCCCGTTCCCTTGTTGCTTGCCAAGGCAGCTTGTATATAGCGCTCGGCCGTCACTGGATCGGTTTGAACCGTGCCGCTTATCAGCGGTTTCTGTCCAACTGCTACCGAGTGCCCAGGCAAATCAACACGTATCCCATTCGACCGATCCTCTGTTTCAACGTAGAATGTGTCACCGAATATCGCGGTCACAACCGCGTTTCCACAACCAACCGAATTGCCGTCGGCTTGAGCCTTAATGTTGGCAATGCTGGTTGGATAAACGATCACATAATCGGCGCTGGCCACCGAGCTTTCGATGTACCCGTCCTTCCAGGCTTTGGCCTTGAGAGTCAGGCTCTGGCTCACAGTTACTGAGCCGTTATACTCAGCGCTGTTCGTGGTAGGATCGCTTCCGTCAGTCGTGTAGCGTATTGTCGCTCCCGGCGCTTCGCAGGTGATCTCTACCGAAATGGCGCCATCATAGGCATCCGCGCCCGGATTGAACTCTGGATCTGGAACGCGGCCATAATCGGTTGTAAGCCCGTACTTCAGCGCCAATTCATTGCCGACCTGCTGCCGCTCATCCCACGTGAGCTTCCGCAGATAGACCCGTATTTCGGCAACATCGCCATACATCTGGCCGGCATAGAATCCTTGCGAGTCGCCAATTGTGATCTCACGCGGAACCGGGTTGAATGCCGGGTTTGCTCCGGTTATGGGAAGCGTGCTGGCCACGCCGTCGACGTAGCTCCTGATGTCCGGCGTGGTGGGACCCCATACTGTCTCAAAGATCCCTCCCGTATCCGGAACATCATCTTGATGGTCGCGTACCACAAATCCCGCAGTCGTACTGTAGAACATCCTGGCTGCTGGCAGTCCCAACCAACCGTGTATGAAGTTCTCTACAAGCGGGGCTTTCCGCAAGATGATGAACGGCCCTGCCGTCCAGTTGGCAGTAACAGTAAACACCGTATACTCATCCGTTGCCTCAAGAGCAGGGGTCCACATGATACGATCCCCGAGGAAACGCGCCACCGGCAGGCCGTTGATTACATTTGTCGTAAATCGTGCGCCTTCGAGGGGCCCCCAAACAGCAGTAGCATCCTTGCCGTTACCGCTGCTATCCGGCCAGGTGACGACACCGTCCCCGTCGTTCAAGCCCAGCGCATCCGCCTTAAACCATGCGCCGAGCAGGGTTCCGGTTATTGTGTATTCGGCACTCTTGACATTGCTGGCGATATAGTCTTCCTTCCACGCCTTTGCCTTGAGCGTAAGAGTATGGTCCACCAGCACTGGGACGGTGTATTCGTCGCTGCCGGAATCCGGATCATCTCCGTTGGTTGTGTAGCGAATAGTGGCGCCGGGAGTGTCACATGCAATCGTCACGTAGATCGGAACCGCGTAGTTCCCGGCATCTCTGTTGAACGTCGGAGTCGCAACGATCTGTTGGACTCCTCCGTACGCGGTATTTAGCCCCCATTTTTCTTCGAGATATATGCCGGTCTGTTCGGATTCCACTTCACTGAGCTTGCGCGTATAGACAAGGACCTCGGCGATATCACCCGTCATAAGACTAGCAGGGAAGCCCTGTGCCTCTCCGAGGACGATCATGCGGGCAATGTTATCCAGATCGCTGGCAGTGCCCGTCACCGAAAGCGTGCTCGCCACACCGTCCACGTAGTTCATCATATCCGACGAAGTGGACCCCCATTTGCTTTCGAATATCCCGCCGCCCATCGGGACCGTCTTCTGGTGCAGGCGGTCCGAATAGTCCGTGGTTGTGATGAAATGCTGGATCTCAGGCGTACCATAGAGGCCGTGGATCACCTGGTTGTCGAGCGATGCTCGTCGGACACAGAGTGGCGTGCCCACATTCCAGTTCGCGGTCACCGTGAAGATCGTGTACTCGTTCGACGCCGGCAGAATGTTGCCGGTGGTCCACCATATTGCGTCCTGAACGCACCGCACCACCGGCAAACCGTTCAGGTAATTTGGCTTGAACTTGCCGCCGATCCCCCATACCATTGTCAAGTCTACCTCGTTTCCGCTGCTGTCCGGCCACGTCACCACCTGGTCTCCATCATTGTAAGCAAGCGCATCGGCTTTATACCACGCGCCCAGATCGGTCATGACAGGGTCTGCAGCGGCAGCAGTGCTGCCAATAACAAGACAGCACACAGTCAAAATCAGTAGTGTTCTAAATGTTCTTTTGTCCATCTCAATTGCTCCTTTCGTTATTTGCTTCTTTCTTCAATGAGATTCTTTTCTATCTCCTAAACAAATCTTCTTGTTGCTTCTCCACCTCCTCTGAAATCCCTTATTGAGAATGAGGCCGAGCGAACCCGGCCTCGCACGGTTCCCCTGTGCGATTTTCTCCGGCCACTACGTGAACGCACGAGGAACATCGCCAATTGCTGATCTAGGTTGCTGTATCCCATATGGACTGCGGCGGCTCGACGCCGCTTTGTTTATCGACTACACCCTTAGCCTAAGTTATTGATGGCGATCTATTTGAACCTGATCCATCGCGTCTTGTCGAGCGCCCAATAATAATCACTCCTGGCAATTGCGTCAGTACGTCCCGCGTGACGAAACCACTTGACGTGCCCATCACAGAAGCTCACGTTCCAGCCGTCGTTGTGCCGACTGGCTTGATCGACATACCACCACGGCGGATATCCCTGTGGCGCCTTCGGTGATGTCGCCCACTGGTCTATTGATCCGTCTATAAAACAGATCGTCTGGGATGGGGTCTGGATTTGTGACACGGTCACGTACGAGGTGCCTGTGGATTCGACCTGCGCACCCCACTGCCTGTCCTTTCCTCCCCAAACAAGATAGAAGCCATTGACCGCGATGAAGGGACGGAACCACTCTGAATTGGGCATTGGCCCAGCGTTATTGGGCTGATAGACCGGACAAACCGAAATATCCCTGGACTTGCCTACGTAATCCGCTAGAATGCTGTCGTAGTTCCATCCAGGCCAGGGCAGCATGGTCCTCCAACCCTGCGAGCCTGGCGATGGAGCGTAACTGGCGATGTACGGAGGAGTCCGGCCATTGTAGTCGTCCGTGTATCTCTGCCACGCTTGAGTGCATTGGCGCATATTGCTCGCGCACTTGGTCTGCATCGCATTCCTCTTAGCCTGAGCAAATATCGGGAACAAAATCGCCGCTAGGATTGCAATGATGGCGATTACAACCAGCAGCTCAATCAGGGTGAATCCGCGCCTCGCTTTTCCTACTAGCATTTTCCTTCCTCCTCGTCGTTTGTCAATCATCCTGAAATCTTGAAAAGACACGAATAGAATCAATCACTTGCTGCTATTACCACTTTAGAATCAGTGGTGTAACAAACCTCGTTACCTTCTTCATACGCGCTTTCTGAGCGCGATACTGCTCGGCACGGCCCTTATAGAAAGTACATCCCACAGGAAACATCTCTGGTGATATCTCCACGAGCGTGTTGCCTCTGAACTTAAGGTCGAAAGTCTTTATCTGAGGGGCAGGTATCCACTCTTGACCGATCCACTGCTCCGTTCTCTCTCGCACTGGGAACTCTATCGTCACAATATCTCCCGGCTTAAGCGATCTCACACGCAGGTATCTCCCGAACCATTCCTGATCTACCTGCTTCTTCCCGACCCGGCATTTCACCATTTCCTTGTCCACCCATAGCGGAATCCGCACCAGCGCCTCTTTCGCCTTCTTGTTCTTGAGCACTACCTTCCCCTCATAAGGCAGGTAGCTGTCGATGTCCATCCAGGGAGAGGCGCGGTTGAGCAGGAGGTTTATCTGGGCGACACCTTTATCATACCTCAGCGTTGCGTCCCATGCATAATAGAACGCCAAATTCCCGTGCGATGTGCAGCAGAGCCACCATAGGGCTTTGCCCCGTTCGTTGATGCCGGCCGGGACGGCTCCTACTGCAGCCTGGATAGCATCGATCTTTGGAGGGTCGCATCTAGGGTTGTTCCCCACAAGCTGTCTTGCAGCGGAGACGTCGTCGGGAGTGAACTGATACTCCGCAGGGTTGTTGCGGATGTATAGATCCACATCCTCCCAGTAGTCCCCCACATTGGCGTAACTCAACTTTATGGCCAGGTTCATCAACCTGGGGGCAGCACAGCCCTCTCCATTGTCTATGAAACCAAGTCTCGGCAGCCGATATTGCCTCGACCACTCATAGCCATCCCGCACAAACTCTTTGAGCCGACTGTCATTAGTAGCTATAGCATATTCCAGGATCGAAGTCAGCGCCTGATAGTGCCCCGGCGCCCTTCCGGTCCAGTGGGCGTGGTTGCTCCCGAATACGCCGGGATACTCGCCACCAGGATGGTCGGCCCAGAATCTTGTCTTCGTCAGAAACCGGACCAACTCCCCTGACAGTTTCAGAGCCTGCTTGTTCCCGGTCAACGTATACCACTGCGCCAGCACACCAGCTATCCTCCCCTGGTGCAGGAACATTGAGCCTTCTTCCCCGCCCTTTTCAGTCTGAGGCTCCGTCTTGTCTACCCAGTCCACTCCCTTGACGTAGCAAGACCGCCAGGACTCCTCCCTCATAGCCCCATAAGTCGGGAAATAGGCATAGTCATCCTTGTGCACCACCAGTATCCTGCCCATAGCGTCCACCATCCGGTCTATTTGCATCTTCCAGACCGGATCACCCGTGTACTGGCAGTAGATGATCATAGCCAGCATGATAGCCCCCTGGCCGTACATATGAGCGTAGGGCTTCTTTATCTCCCCAATCAGCCACGGCTTGCGCTCGTCAGGAAAGACCCAGTAAATTCCTTCCTCGCCTAAGTGTGATGCCAGCATATTCACCATCCCGGTCTCACGGTCCAGGTTCTGCTTGCTGCCGCACATCAGCCGCTCCATGGTCAAGGCTTCCCACGCCTCCGGCTGTACGTTTGTAAGCGATGGAAAAGCAAGCGTCAACTGCGTATGGTTCGCTTCGTATCCTCCTGTCCAATACATCTCGTAGTCGTCCTTTGGACTGATGATGGATGTGAAGTGGTTGATTCCAAGCTTTGCGCGCTCCGCCAGGTCGAGCGTATCAGGAACCGTGGCCTCATAATAGCTGCCCAGACGACCGGGAAGTGCTGAGGTTTTTATATCAGATGAATCTGCATCACATGCCAGGGGACTCATCCCAAGGAGCACGACCACTAACCCCAAAATTGATCCACGCATAATACCGAACCCAAGCTGATTCTCAGAGCCATTTCGGAAATGCAAGTCTTGCCTCCTTATCCTTCATCGCAGCACAACGCATTGCTGCGGATCGTAAGAGGACAGCTCTTGTAGCAAGAATGATGAGCAAAATAATCCGACCAACATTGATCGGTTTACTAACAGTATTCCGTACTATCGCGTCGTTGTCAATGACAGGGCTAAGATAGTTTTATGAACGTTGAGTGACCGCACGATGGAGTAACGCTTCACCTCAAGGCCGTACGCCGTGTCGAAGGCAGAAAACACGAGAAAAGCCGGCGCTTCGGCGCCGGGAAGGAATCCCCCGGCCATGGCGCCCCTCATCCCTCATCGCTTTTCGCTACTCCAATATCTACCTTAAATTTTGTTAATAATAGTTGACAGGGAGGCAGGAGGTAGGGTATATTATATGTGAAGGAAATCACAGAGTTTCCTTAGCTTCTGTTAAGTTCTCACTGGAGAAAACTGCCACACCGTGGGAATCTTGGTAAGTTTGACGCGAAATTCCGTGCAGGAATTCACGAATCTGGGCGACGAAAGGACCGTGAGATGATGCGCCGTTCGCACTTTCCGTTATCCTGGCTGATCTTGTTCAGCTTTGCCGTCGCTTTGCTTACATCCCAATCCTTCGCGGGCATCCCTGTCAGCTTGAAGTCCTCTGCCGACAACACGGTCTGCATCGGATGCCACGACAATCCGAAGCTCAAGAAAGAATTAGCCGACGGCACTGCCATCCTGCTGCACGTTGATTCAGAGACATTGGCGCACAGCGTTCACTCCGGCCGGACCTGCACCGACTGCCACACCGACATCAAGGAAATTCCCCACAGGCACGCAATAGAGCGCGTCAACTGCAGCCGCTGCCACTACGTTGAAGAAATCGAAGGCGTGAGGATGCCCAAAAAGCCGGCGGAATACCGTGAAAGTGTTCACCGGGCCGCCCTGGCCGCAGGGAACCAGAAGGCCCCAACCTGCCAGAACTGCCACGGGAGTCACGATATCGTGCTGGCATCCGACCCTAAGTCGCCGGTCCATCGTGAGAATGTGCCGCAGACCTGCGGCGCCTGCCACATAGACATCTACAGCGATTACCGGGAGAGCATCCACGGCCGCGCGCTGGAGGAGGGCAATAGGGACGTTCCCGTCTGCACCGACTGCCACGGGGAGCACAGCATAAAATCGCCGAAGAACCCTGCCTCCTCGGTCTACGCCACAAACGTCCCCGGTACCTGCTCTCGCTGCCACGCCTCGGAACGCCTCGAGGAGAAATACAAACTTCCCAAGCACCGCGTGGAGACTTACAGGGAAAGCTATCACGGTATTGCAAACAAGTTCGGCAGCCTTACTGTCGCGAACTGCGCAAGTTGCCACAGGGCGCACGATATCCGTCCATCCTCTGATCCCAAGTCGTCGGTCCACAAGGCGAACCTGCCTCGCACATGCGGCAAATGCCACAAAGGCGCCAATCAGAACTTCGCCCGGGGTAAGATTCATGTCATCATCACCCGGAAGGAAGAATCTCTGCTTTATTATGTCAGCAATGGGTTCAAATGGCTCACAATCCTTACCATGACCGCACTGGTCGGCCACATCACTCTCGATCTGGCCGCAAAGTATAGAAAGAGACGGGGTGAACACTAATGATAGAGCGCATTCCCGCAGCCGGAGCATCGTTTGTGATGCGTGCAAGGCATCCTGATGTTACACCCGCAAGGCATCCTGAGCCTGTCGAAGGGTGCCGCCATCCGAGCGCCGCACCTTTCGATCCTTCGACGGAGCTCAGGATGCTCAAGATGCGGCTTAGGCTGGCCTATATGCTGCAACAGACGACCTTCCTGATAGCTATTGTAGTGCTGCTCATTGCTTCGTCTGCCGCATTCTCGGCCTCAAACTCCGAGTGTTTGATGTGCCACAGCGCCAGGGGGCTGTCGAAGACTGGGAAAGAGGGCAGACAGGTATCCTTGCATGTGAATCAAACGCAGTTCCGGGATTCGGTACACGGCGGCAGGCTGTGTGTTGACTGCCACATCGACATGGCCGAGCAGAAGTTTCCCCACAAGACGGCAGCAGAGCCGGTAATGTGCAGCCGGTGTCACCAGATGGGAAATAGCGAGGGCGCCCCGCAGGCAAGTCCCATTGACGAGTATCAGGACAGCGTCCACGGAAAGGCTGCGGCGGCAGGCGATTTCGATGCGCCGCGCTGCAAGGACTGCCACGGCTACCACGATGTGCGAAGCCATAAGGATCCGAAGTCGAGGACCTTCAGAGCGAACATTCCCAAGACATGCGCCGCCTGCCACAGCGATTCGAGGATCACGACCAAGCACAATATTCCAGTAAAGCAGCCGCTCAAGCTGTATGAGAAGAGCATCCACGGCCGCGCGGTCACAGGCCAGGGACTTCTATCGGCAGCCGTCTGTATAGACTGCCACGGATTTCACGGCATCAAGGCCGCCAAAGATCCAAGTTCCACGATCAACCGTCCGCATATTCCGGAGACCTGCGGACAGTGCCATAAGAAGGTGCTGGAGGATTACAAGATCAGCATCCATGGCGAAGCGCGGCAGGCAGGGATCAAGGACGCGCCGGTTTGTACCGACTGCCATGGGGAACACACGATCCAGCCCGCCTCGTCACCGGACTCGAGCGTCTACCCTACACACGTGGTGGCGACCTGCTCGAAGTGCCACGAGGACGCGCGGATAGAGAAGACTTATGGGCTTCCCGCCAACCGGCTTTCGACTTATATAGGATCGTACCACGGCATTGCAAATAAATATGGAGAGACGACGGTCGCTAACTGCGCGACGTGCCACGGCGCGCACGACATTCTGCCGTCCAGCAATCCTCGCTCTCTCGTTAACAAGAAGAACCTGCCGCAGACCTGTGGCAAGTGTCATCCCGGTGCAAGCGTGAACTTTGCAAAGGGCAGTGTGCACGTCACGCCGAGCCCGGAGAAAGACAAGGGCGTTTACTGGGTCCGGGTGTTCTATACGACGTTTATCATTGGATTGATCTCATCCTTCGCGGGATATATCGGTCTCGACCTCATCTCAAGATGGCGTCGGCGAGGAAGACAGGAGCATTAGGCGCTTACAAGTGAAATAGCATGCATCACGCACAGCTTGTTATCACGAAACCAGGTGTTGCCCGTCTAACACATGATACCAGAACCGGGGAAGCGAGGAATGATATGAGACGGGGAATTCCCTCACGATGGGGAATTCCGGATTCCTCGCCTCCTGATTTTCCCCGTCTCCCCGGTTCAGGATGCTGACGTGATTAAATTGGTTTTCGGCTACGCCAGGTTAGGAGGGTCAAGATGAGTCCGGAGAATAATCATAAAGAACAAACTCAGCGTTACTACGAACGGTTGTCGCTGTCACAGAGGGCCCAGCATATCGTCCTGATAATCAGCTTTATGACCCTCGTCATCACAGGGCTTCCCGTCCGCTATCCGGAGACCAAAGCCGCGGGCGCGGTAATAAAGTCGATGGGCGGGATGGCGGTTCGGGCAGGTCTCCACCGGGTTGCAGCCGTAATCCTGATCGTTCTGTGCTTCTATCACGTTCTCTGGGTGCTTTTCACAAAGCGCGGCCATGAGGAGTTTCTGGCCTTCATCCCCAGAAAAAAGGACGCGCTCGACCTGTTCCATCAGCTCAAATATTATTTCGGCCTCAGTAGAACCACGCCAAGACATGACCGCTTCAACTGGATCGAGAAGTTTGAATATTTAGCCATGGGGTGGGGGTCGGTAGTGATGATCCTGACAGGGCTGCTCCTCTGGTTTGAGAACCAGGCGATGCTGGTTCTGCCCCTGTGGGTGCTGGATGTCACCAGAGTCATCCACAGCTTTGAAGCGCTGCTCGCCTTCCTGGCCATTGTCATCTGGCATTGCTATCACGTTCATCTCAACCCGAGCTCGTTTCCTATGAGCAAGGTCTGGCTGACGGGCCTCATCTCTGAGGAAGAGCTGAAGGAGCATCATCCGCTCGAATACGAACGGATCAGGCGCGAGGAGATTCCACCGGCAAGAGTCGAGGTAGAGCCTACGAAGGTTGGCAGCAAGAGTGAGTAGGGCTGAGGACGCAATGGAACAGGACACAGGGAAAAAAGAGCATTTGGCAGGACATGAACTCGATGCCGAGATCGAGGCTGCCGTTGAGGAGCTTCGCCAAAAGGCGGACCCGGATCTTGTGGAGGAGGCCGAGGAGGAGGTGCGCCGGCAACTGCGGCGAGAGATCAGGGCGCGTCTCTCTCGAACGGTGGAGGCAAGGGAGGCCGAGCGGAAGGCCGCCTCAAAGCCCAAGGAAGAGGAAGACGAGAAATTCGTGCGCTTCAGCCTCGTGGTTCGGCTCCAGCACATCTGCCTGATGACAAGCTGCGTGGCGCTCATCATCACCGGTCTGCCGATGAAGTTCCCGGATACTGCTGTAGCTCGGATATTCTTCTCACTTATGGGCGGCGTCGGGGCCAGCGGAGCTGTGCATCGCATCGGGGCCGCACTGCTGATAAGCGTGGCGCTGTTCCACGTCGGCTATATTCTCTTCTTCAGGGAAGGCCGGAAGGAATTCCGCGAGCTTCTGCCAAAACCAAGAGATGTGGGAGATGTGATACGGAACGTTCGGTATTTCCTCGGAATGGCCAGGCATGGCGCCAGGTTTGGGCGCTTCAGCTACGTAGAGAAGTTCGACTACTGGGCGGTCTATTGGGGCACGGTGGTAATGATCACATCGGGCCTCATGCTTTGGGGCCAGGATATTGCTATGGCCATCTTGCCGAAATTCTGTCTGGACATGGCCCGCGAGGCTCACAGCGACGAAGCCTTGCTCGCCACACTTGCAATTATCGTCTGGCATTTCTACAATGTACACTGGAACCCGGACAATTTCCCGATGAACCGGACCTGGCTCACCGGGAAAATATCGAAGAAAAACATGATGCACCACCATCCGATCGAGTACGAAAAGCTGATGGCGGAGTGTGAGGCGGCCGGCCACAACGGGCGGAGAAAAAAGCAGTCGGGGCAGCAAGAGGTCGATAAAGCTTGAGATTTCAGGAAATAAGACGCAGGATTGCGGGGCTACTTCGGTCAACCATTCACCTTCCCTTCATCCCCTGGGGCATCCCTGTAGCACTTCTTGTCGTTATAGGCATTGTGGCAGCGGGAGGGGCAATCATAGGATTCTCCGATAAGCCTGTTGCGTGTTCGTCCTGTCACGAGATGCGGACGCACTTCTCATCCTGGGGCACGTCCTCTCATAAGAACGTTTCATGCGACCAGTGTCATGAGATGCCAGGCTGGACCTGGATGGTCAAAGTGAAGCTGGGGGCTGTGAGCCACGAGGAAGCTGCCGCATCCGGCAACCCCTCCAAGCCGCACGGCAGAGTCACAGATGAAAACTGTAAGACGTGTCACCCCGAAACCCGCGACGTAATAGTCTATCACGGACTGAAGATCACCCACAAAAAGCATTGGGATAGGAATATCAGTTGTCTCACGTGCCATTCCCGGTTGGTGCATGGGGGCCGGCCTGCGGGAAAGAACGTCCCTACGATGCAGACATGCTTCAAGTGTCACGATGGCAAGACGGCTCCGAATGCATGTGGTACGTGCCATGAGACGCTCGGCAGCCGTGGAGTGACTGCGTTCAGCCCTGAATGGGTGGAGGGACACAAACTTGAGGTAAAGCAGCAGGGCCGGGATAGCTGCGCGCGATGTCACGATAAGAGTTCCTGCGACAACTGCCACCGCATGGTGACCCCGCATCCGGACAACTGGATCCAGGTACACGCCAAGCGATTCAAGGAGAACCCCAGCAACTGCAACACGTGTCACCCGAAGCAGGAGTGGGCGGGGTTCTGCGACGAATGCCACGGAGTCAAGCGCGCTCACAGGGCCGACTGGATTTCTAAACATCCTGAGGCCGTGCGCGAGCATGCCGCCTCCTGCGACCGCTGTCACGAACGCAACTTCTGCAGCGACTGCCACAGCCGTTACAAGCATCATCCTGCCGACTGGCTCCAACTTCATCCCGGACAGGCCCAGTCAAGACCCGAGAACTGCCGCACCTGTCATACCGCCGAGTTCTGCGTGGGATGCCACCAGAACAAGGTGCCCACTTCACATAAGTCGGCTGCGTGGGGCGAGAATCATAAGCGAGATGCGATGGAGAACGGCGGGGGATGCCGCTCGTGCCACAACCAACAATTCTGCATGGAATGCCATAAGAACAAACGGCCTGCGGATCACTCAAGGAACTGGACCCAAGCTCACGGCGCCCAGGCAGCCGCCAACCGTGGGAACTGCAGCGCCTGCCACACGGAATCTTCCTGCCGGTCGTGTCACGGAATACAAATGCCGCACCCGGCAAACTGGCAGTCGGCCCATCGGCCTGCCGCCAGGCAGAATCGCGCCGCCTGCGAGCGGTGCCACAAGCCGACGTTCTGCGCGGCCTGCCACAGAGGAAGCAGACCGGCCACCCACACCGCCAAATGGATCAGCATCCACGGCGACCAGGCAAGGCAGTCCGACAGAGCGTGTATGAACTGCCATACGCGTGACCTGTGCAGCAACTGCCACAAGAACGCCCGCCCGGCATCCCACAGCGCAAACTGGCTGCAAACCCACGGACGGAAATCCTCCTCCGCATGCACCACGTGTCACGTCAAGAGCTCGTGCGACACCTGCCATAAGAAAGGAAGCGTGAAGCCTTCCTCGCATACGAACACCTGGCTTGCTTCGCACGGAGAACGGGCAAAGTCCGACAGACAGGATTGTGCAATGTGTCACGAGAAGAGTTATTGTACGAAGTGCCACGGGGTTGAACTTCCCCACTCCACCGGATGGGCTATGGGAGGTCACAAGAAAGAGGCCAGCTTCAAGTCCAACTCGACTTGCTTTAAGTGCCATAAACAGACGTTCTGTAATAAGTGTCATGAAGAAAGATAGAATTCTCGCAATCATTGTAGCGGTCGCGTTAATCGCGCTAGTTTCGTTTGCCGGATCTGCAAACAAAGCACCGGCGCCGGGAAAACAGCAGTCCGGCTCGGAGTATGTGGGGAGCAAGCTGTGCCTTGCCTGCCACATCAAGTTTACCAAGAACTGGCCGAGTTTCCCGCACAGCAAGGCGCTGCTCGACCCCTCCAGGAAAGGCGCCGAGCAGGGTTGCGAGGCATGTCATGGTCCCGGCAAGAAGCATACGTCCACCGACCGCAAGGCAATCAGAAAGTTCTCAGAGCTGACAGCCGCGCAGAAGGACGATGTCTGCCTGAAATGCCACTCGCCGAAGGTGACGAGCGACAACTGGAAGAAGACGGGCCACGCCAAGCAGGAGATCTCCTGTGTCCTGTGCCACGACATGCACCGGCCTGCGGAGCCCGCAAAGATGCTTCGGGAGGGGTTCGGCGCCGGATGCCGCTGCCACGGCGAGATCAGGGAGAAGGCAGAGAAAGGTGAGCACCACAAGCTGCCGGATGGAATCGAGTGTACATCCTGCCATTCTCCGCACGGCACCGGTGAGCAGGCGAACTTGATCAAGCCCAAGGACCAGCTCTGCGGAGGCTGTCACGGCGGGAGTTCGGGAGGAATGCCATCGGGGCACTCATCCGCAGACTGGAAAAAGACACACGGGCAGACGGAAGATAAATCCTCCTGCGCTGGCTGTCACGGCAAGGAGAACACCTGCTCCAAGTGCCACGGTGGTATTGAGATGCCGCATCCCTCTGGATGGATGATGGGGCACAAGGGCAAGGGCGCAAGTCTCGAAGAAGGCTCGCCATGCTTCAAGTGTCACGAGCGCGAATACTGCTCTATGTGCCACAAAGAGTGATATCAGACGATAGGTGGCGATCTCCGTATCGCCACCTTTGGGCCAGATCAGGCCTGACCTGTAGAATAGCGGTGCCTCAATGAGGGTAGATTTCAGATGAAGTGAGCCGATTAGATCTACGCTTTTCCCCGGACTTCGCCGGGGAAAAGTGGCCACCTTGCGGTGGCAGTAAAACCAAACGTGCCTTCGGCACGGCAGATACGTGCGATGTTTCGCGGGAACTGGACAAGC
>JACPPP010000335.1 GCA_016190935.1 Armatimonadota bacterium
GAAAGGTGCGGCGCTTCGTAGTCGGCACCCTTCGACAGGCTCAGGATGCCTTGAATATGCTAAAAACGATGCTCCTGATACAGCATGGTGAGGCGAGCGAAGGAATTCGGCGTCTCTGCATCCGACATAAGTTGCGACTGGAACGCGGTGATAGACCGTAAGAACGAGATTGTCAGAGGGATCGAGGGTGGGAAGGAATACGCCTTAAGAAATAGAAAAATCGAGTTCTTCCATGAAAAGGTTGTCTTCAAGTCTCCCACTGAGCTTACAGTCGGCGATAGAGCGGTTCGTGGAGAAAAGGTCATCCTCTCTACCGGGTCAAAGACGCTGGTCCTTCCGGTTCCGGGTATAGAAAAGGCCATAACAAGCAACGAGGCGCTCGACCTGCGGACTCTGCCTGAGAGCCTGGTTATAATAG
Source organism: Armatimonadota bacterium (assembly GCA_016190935.1). GTDB lineage: Bacteria > Armatimonadota > UBA5829 > UBA5829 > DTLH01 > JACPPP01. The sequence goes on from JACPPP010000335.1 coordinate 419, forward strand.
GCGGGGGCTTCATAGCGATGGAGTTCGCCCACATCTTCAACGCTGTTGACGTGAAGGTGACCATCCTGGAGGCAATGGAAAGGATTCTGACAGACGAGGACGACGATATCTCGGCGGCGCTGACGGAGGTATCCGAGAGGAAAGGAATCACCGTCCACGCAGGGAGCAAAGTTCTGCGGGTCGAGGGCGAACCGGGGGCACACACGGTGGCAGCAGAGACTGCCGACGGAGAGAAGGGCTTTCCGTGCGAGATGGTCATGCTTGCAGCCGGCAGGGTGTCGAACATCGAGGGTTTCGGAGCAGAGGAAATAGGGATAGAGCGGGACAGGCGAGGAGTGAAGGTAAACGAGTATTTGCAGACCACGGTCCCCAACATCTACGCCGCCGGAGACGTGGTGAACAGGTTCCAGCTTACTCCGGTAGCCTCCTACGAGGGCAGAGTGGCGGCGACCAATGCTCTAACCGATGCAAAGCAGGTTCCGGACTACCGATTCGTCACAAGATCGGTGTTCACCGACCCACCTGTGGCAAGCGTTGGACTGACGGAGTCGCAGGCCAGGGAACAGGGATTTGACGTGGAGATCAGCCGCTATAGCTTTGCGGAGTCGGGTTCTGCCATCATCGCGGGCGAGACTGAAGGTTTTGTGAAAACCGTTCTCGACGCAAAGAATGACACAATACTTGGCGTCCATATCCTCGGTGCAGAGGCTCCTGAGCTAATACACGAAGCGGCGCTGGCGATGAAAGCGGGGTTCACACCGCGAGATCTGGCTGAGACGATCATGATCCACCCCAGCCTCTCCGAAGCCTTCTTCGCGTCTGTTACGAGCCGGGTGGCTGGGCACACGGAGGGCTGCTGTGGGTAAGTGTGAACAAGTGCCAGCAGTTCAAGACACAATGGGATATCTGAAATGACAAGGTATGGACTGTTTCAACGAAGTGAACATAATCCGATTATAACGTTTAGGGACATCCCTTACGCGTGTAACACCGTTTTCAATCCCGGTGCGACTCTAGTGGATGGTGAAACACTTCTCTTGCTAAGGATAGAAGACCTGCAGGGGCGGTCTCACTTGACAGTCGCCCGTAGCAAGGACGGAATCACAGGGTGGAGAATCAAGGATCGTCCTCTGATCTCCCCGGACGAGGCAGACAATCCTTACGAGCAGTTCGGCTGCGAGGACCCTAGACTGACTTACCTTGAAGATATTGGCAAATGGATAATAGCCTACACAGCATATTCCCGGTTCGGAGCGGGTGTGGCCTTGGCCACCACTGAGGACTTTGAGAGCGCCGAACGTCTCGGCCTGGCGCTGGCGCCGAATAACAAGGATGGGGCCATGTTCCCGCAGAAAATCGACGGCAGATATTGGATGCTGCACCGTCCGGTCGTCGGCGATGTCGGACATATCTGGCTTACAGCATCCTTCGATCTGAAGCATTGGGGCTGTGTGTGTTGCGTCATTGAAGAGCGAGGTGGACCCTGGTGGGATGGCTATAAAGTGGGCGCCGCTACGATACCAATCCAGACAGAGGATGGCTGGCTGATACTATATCACGGGGTCAAGCAGTTCCCTGCAGGCCCCATGTACCGGATGGGAGTTGCACTTCTTGACCTCGAAGACCCCCAGAGATTGGTTGCCCGACTGCCATATTGGGTGCTGGGCCCACACGAGAGCTACGAAATGATGGGCGAAGTGCCGAATGTTGTGTTCCCGTGTGGACACGTACGGAAGGATGACGACCTGTACGTATATTATGGAGCCGCGGATACCACTATATGCGTTGCGAAAGCCTCGGTTTCTGAGCTACTACAGTCGCTTCGTGAACATGGGCGGCCTTGATTGCCATCCGTGCGCCCACTGTCTGGCCCCCGTTGCGGGTAACAAGCACAGATATCATCTCTTCAAAAATAATGGGAACAAAAAGACGCTGAAGATTGTTGAAATGGGTGAAGCGCAAAGTTAAGGCGCTAATAGACCTTGTGGAGGTGACTTTCTATGGCACGTTATGATACGTGTAATGATATTGACTGCGCGACTTCGTTGGGTTTGGACGCGCAGGAGAGCACGTTCGGCGCGTTTGTGTCGAATGCTCTGAGAAGGGCCGGCATCGGAGCCGTCTCAGGCATCGCCGGCGGAATCGTCTTCGGCATGCTGATGGGAATGATGGGATTCCTTCCGATGGTCGCCATGCTTATCGGCTCCAACTCGGCCGCTGTAGGCTTTGGGGTACACCTGGTTAACTCCGCGCTAATCGGAGCCTTCTATGGAGTGGTCTTTGCCGGCACGGAATATGTAAGAAGGCACGGTTTAGTCTCCGGCCTTGGCTATGGTGTGCTGTGGTGGATACTCGGGCCGCTGTTCATCATGCCACTTTGGCTCGGGATGCCGCTCCCCTGGAGCGCAGCGGGTATAGCAGCCAGCCTGCCGAGCCTGATGGGACACATGATATATGGCGCGATTCTGGGAATACTGTACGGGATCCTGGCGAGAAGGTCGTGAGTGCCGGCTGCGCCATCGCACCGTTGCTCGGAAATGCGGAAGCATTTCCGAGCAACGGTCATTGATGGGGCTGGATTTCAAATCTGGAGGCGCCGCACAGGGACGTGCGGCATGCTTCGACAAGCTCAGCATATGGCCCGGCGCGTGACGGGCCGGGCCATCGGCGGCGATGCGATGCGAAAGGTTAACGCAAAGTAATGCGGCTCAACTGGCTACGGTCTGCCAAGCGTTGGCAAGACACATTGAGAGGCGAGACTTCCCCAGAAGATCGCAGGAGAAACTTCGAGACGGAAGTGCTGGCCGCCGGAGAGTCGTTGTACCGCCACGCGCTCAGGCTGACACACAATGCCGACGACGCAGATGACCTCCTTCAGGACACACTCTCCAGAGCCTACCAGAACTTCGACAGGTTTCAAACGGGCACTAACTTCAAAGCCTGGATACTTAGGATTATGACGAACCTCTTCATCAATCGACGAAGACAGCAGGCGCGAGAACCGGTGTTGGAGTCGCTTGATGCAGAGGAGGAGGGCTTCTCTCTATACGAACGGCTCCTGACTGAATCCTTTGATGGGGCCGGATTTGAAATCCGGCCCCATCAAGGCGGAGTTCAGCCTCATCAAGGCAAAAACCCGGAAGACCTGGTGTTGGAAAAACTTGGAGAAGAAGCGATCAAAGCCGCAATCAATTCGCTGCCGGAGGATTACCAACTGGTCGTCGGGCTGGTCGATTTGGACGGCCTGAGCTATGAAGAAGCCTCCGCCGTTCTCAAAGTCCCTATGGGGACTGTAAGGTCCAGGCTCCATCGCGGACGCACGATACTGCAAAGGAAGCTCTATAACTACGCAAAGGAAATGAATTATATATGAAAACCCACAGGATGGATAGACTTACGTGTCGGCAGGCCCAAGAGAAGCTTTTCGATTATCTTGATCGGGAGATCGGTGAGCGGGATCGGCAGAGGGTGGAGGAACACCTCGCGATGTGCGAGGCCTGCACCAGACGTTTCGGCTTTGAGCGTAAACTGCTGGACCAGATCAGAGAGAAGGCCGGGCGGCAGGGTCTACCCTCGGACGTGAAACGGCGGCTGGCGGCGATGCTGCGGAACATCTGAGCGACGGGAACACGGATTTGCCAGCGTCCGTATCAGAATATGTGGTTACGAAAATGCAGAATAACTCAGAGCAAGAACAATCGCCGCGCGGGCGCACGGGTCCCAACATGAGATGGCCGAGGTGGATAGGATACCCGATCACTGTGCTAATCGAGATCGGGCTTACTCTGGGGCTCGCCGCCCTGATGCCGAGTTTTCCACTCGCCAGGTTCCCAATCCCCTATGTGCTGGCGATTATGGTCGTCGCTTACCTGTTCGGCGAGGGCCCGGCCACACTGGCTTTCTTCCTCGGGCTGGCCGCCTTCACCTATTCATTCCTTTACCCTGCCAACTTCCACTGGCCGGTGCAACTGTCTCCACAGGGCTGGGCGCAACTAACTGCTTTCTTCATCGGCACGCTGGTTGTCGGGCTTGCAACGCTGGCGATGCGCAGGTCCAAACACCGTGTGCAGGAACTGGCTCAGGAGCTTCATCGAGACTACCAGCGGGCGAGCCATATTGCCGATACCCTTCAAACCAGTATGCTTGCCGAAGTTCCCAGCCGGATGAACTGCTTCGAGTTTGAGACTCTCTACCGTGCCGCTTTGGACGAAGCCCGAGTGGGCGGCGACTTCTATGATGTCTTCCAGATGGACGAAGACAGAGTCGCCGTTGTGATCGGCGACGTCTCTGGAAAGGGCCTCAAGGCGGCGATTATGGTAGCCATGGCAAGAGCCTGCGTTAGAAGCCATGCCTACGAATGCCAGAGTCTGCCGCTCGTCTTGGAACAGGTGAACAACACCATCGTTCGAGATACCAGTTCCGAGGACTTCATAACCATCTTCGCCGGAATACTCGATTGCAAAGCCATGACATTGACTTACGCGAATGGAGGCCATCAGCCCGCGATCCTGTGGCGAGCCTCGGAAGGCAACGCATCATCCCTGGAAAACACTGGGCCCCTCATCGGAGCCTTGAAGGGCGCTCGTTACGAGGAGAGGACAATCCCGCTAAGTCAGGGAGACGAACTCCTGCTGGCTACGGACGGTCTGTACGAAATCCAGTGCGGCTCGACGTTCATGAGTCTGGAAGGCCTGATAGATATATATTCGGAGTTGAAGCGAACTGGCGTGGTTTCCGTCAATGAACTCCTCGAGCGAGTAGCTAGCACCTGTGGCTCTGTGTACAGAGACGATGTGGCCGTTCTCAGAGTGTTGGTGACGACGTGATTGGGACTGACCAAGAAAAATGACCGTTCAATTTGACCTTGTAATCTTAGCTGGACTTTGTCCATTTCAGTCGACATAGCAGAGCGTATTGACAATTCGCTTTATTGCAGCCTGGATAGGTTTCGTAATGTCGGTATCTGACATCGACATTTCAAAACCCATTTGTCACCATGGTTGCCGTCGCACATAAGCGACGTGCCGCCCGACCTGAGGCAGCGGCTGGAAGGGATGCTGCGTAATCTGTAGTTCTAAACCCCTTACCGCAATAAAACCTGAAGCGAAATCCGTATCATGTTCGGAGCGTGTTACCAACCGAGAACAACAGTGGTTCCGGTCAGCGTAACATGATATGAACCTAGCCGCTGCATATACATGCGGTGATTGCGATTGGCTTAGTTGATGACCACAATAGATGATACGACACTGGTCGAGCGTTCGTTGACAGGAGACACGGAGGCTTTTGCCGCTTTGGTGGAGCGGTATCAGTCCGCGCTCTTCAGACTCGCCTACGCGATGACCGGGAACAGGGAAGATGCCGAAGACCTTTGCCAGGAGTGTTTTCTGCATATCTACCGCGTGCTGCCCAAGTATAATCCCGACTACCGCTTCAGCACCTGGTTTAAGCGCGTCGCGACGAACTTATTCATCGACCAGCTAAGGAAGCCCCGACGTCGAGAGACATGTGTTGACTGCATAGATGATGTTCTGGAGCGCGCAATAGAGTCGTGGGAGCCCGCGCCGGACCCGGAGGAAGCCGCCTGCCGCCGGGACGAGGCCAAGCGGATCCTGTCGGCTGTAAACAGGCTGCCCACCGAGCTTAGGATACCATTTACCCTCAGATACCTCGACGACCTGAGCTTCAAAGAGATCGCCGAGATACTCGACCTGCCGATCGGGACCGTGTCCACAAGGATCAGACGAGGCACGGAGATCATCCGCCGCGCTATAGAGGCTGAGGATATATAAACTATGGACTGCAGAGAAACCAGAGAAACACTCCTGCCATATCTGCTTGGAGAGCTGACGCCCGAAGAGATGATGGAGATCGGGCAGCATCTTCACTCGTGCAAGGACTGCTCGCTCGAGAAGAACAGTCTGGCAGCTCATATCACCAAGATCGCTGCCGCTTTTAACGTCGTCCCGGACTGCCTGGACAAATCGTTTGCACGAAGAATAGTGGCCCAATCACGCGAGCAGCAGCAGCGGAAGCGCGTTGTCCGCTGGCGGTGGGCTACGGCAGCCGCGGCCGCAGTCGTGTGTCTCGCGGTGGTCGCTTCACTGCTTCTCCATCAATCCGGCCCGTCGCCAACCGCAACCGTTCAGATTGCTGGTCTCCTGGCGGACTACCGGCAATATGTTGATAAGCCGAACCCCGCGCAGATGGCCAGCGCCAACGCGGAGGTGGTCTCTGCCTGGTTGAGCAAGGAACTTGGCTTCCGGGTTCACGCCGTCGACCTGTCGAACCGGGGCATAACTTTGCTTGGCGGAAGACGATGCGAGTTGAACGGAGCCCCGCTCGCGTTCCTGTTCTACGAAAAAGGCGAAACCCGTATAACTGTCTATCAAATAAAAGGCGCGCGCTTCGCGCTGGAGAAGCTCGACACAAAGTTGTGCAACGGGCACAAGCTGCACGTCGGGCGGTTTGGGAATACCACACTTGTGGCCTGCCAGTCGGGGGACAGAACGGTCGTGGTCATTGCAGAGCTTGAGACCGAAGAACTGATCCCTATCGTGCAGAAGCACACTGCGCAGGGCGGCCATGCAAGCGCTCCGAAACTCAAGATATATCCAGTCGTAAGACGCAGCTAGCCTTCCGGCGGTTCGGCTATGAGAATTAGACGACAAAACCTGTATGCCTGGCTGGCCTTGAGCGCGGTTGTGGCGGCCTTTGGGGCCACCTACCAGTGGCAAGAGTCCCGGTCGCTGCGGTACTGGCTGGGTGACGCGTACGACAACCGCGGGAAGCTGGAAAAGATGCTGTCCGGGCGGGCTGAGGGGCGGTGGCTGGCCGCGGCGCGACTGGCGGAAATGAAAGATCCGCGATCCGTGGCTCCGCTCCTGGCGGCGCTGAGAGACGTGTCCGGCACCCGGAAAGTCTGCCGCATGTGTGTTCCGCTGGGAGAGACCGGGGACGCGCGCGCAGTCCAGGATCTGGTCCGCGCGCTGAACAATCCTTCCCTGAGCGACGACGTTCACCAGTGCGCCGCTAAAGCCTTGCTGAACATAGGTGACCCGCGCTCGGAGCCGGGCCTGATCCGGGCGTTACAAGACGACACAAGCGTGATTATAGTGATCCGAGCGCTGGGAAGGATCGGCAGCCGTCGAGCGCTGCCCGATCTGAAGCGAGTTGCGGCGCGGCACCCGGAGCCAATGGTGCGCCGCGAAGCGAAGGCCGCACTCAGCCTGATCGAGACCCGGCGCGAAGTTGGCAAAGAGAAAACATGAATCGAAAGGCGTTCGTCATGATGGTGCTGTTAGCGGTCTCTATTCTTGCGGCTGCCGGGTTTGTCTCCCTCACTCGAACTCACGAGGTTTCCCCGAACAAGCCCGATACGGCCAGACATACGAACAGGCTTATAAGCGAGAGCAGTCCCTACCTCCTTCAGCACGCCCACAATCCGGTCGACTGGTACCCGTGGGGTCAGGAGGCGTTCGAGAAAGCGAAGAAGGAGGACAAGCCGGTATTCCTTTCGGTCGGCTACTCCTCCTGCCATTGGTGCCACGTCATGGAGAGCGAGTCTTTCGAGAACGAAGAGATCGCAAAGCTCCTGAACGAGCATTTCGTCTGCATCAAGGTGGACAGGGAAGAACGCCCGGACATAGACGACATCTATATGCTTGCGACCCAACTGCTGACCGGAAGCGGAGGGTGGCCGATGAGCGTGTTTCTGACACCGGAAGGCAAGCCTTTCTACGCGGGGACGTATTTCCCCAGGCGGCAGTTCGAGTCGGTCCTCACCCAGATCGCCGACGCGTATGCAAACCGCCGGAAGGAAGTTGATGAAGCAGCGGACCAGATAACCGACCGCCTTCGCGAGCTGGCGGCCGGGAGGTTCAAGTCCGGGCCAATTCCACCGGCGCGGACTGTCGAAGACGCGGTGAGGAGTCTGATGAGGCGGTTCGACCGGGAGCACGGCGGGTTTTCCGATAAGCCGAAGTTCCCTCCGTACAACGACCTTCGGCTGCTCATCGACGAGTACAGGCGAACGAAGGATGATTCGGCCCTGCTGATGGTAACCCGAACCCTAGACGCGATGGCGCTCGGCGGGGTTTACGACCACCTGGGAGGGGGATTTCATCGTTACTCGACCGATGAGAGATGGCTCGTTCCACACTTCGAGAAGATGCTCTACGACAACGCGCTTCTGGCGCGGGTTTACGCGGATGCCTGGACCATAACAAAGAACCCGCTCTATCGCGAGCGCGCGACTCAAACACTGGACTGGGTTCTTCGAGAGATGCATGACAAGGGCGGGGGATTCTACTCCGCTCTGGACGCGGACAGCGAGGGCGAAGAAGGCAAGTTCTATGCTTGGACCAAGCAGGAGATACTGCGGGCGCTGGGCAGGGGAGAAGGCGAGCTTTTCTGCCGTGTATACAACATCGAAGCCGGTGGGAACTTCGCGGAGGAGGCTTCGGGCCGGAAGACCGGTTCTAACATTCCGTACTTGAAGAAGCCGATCGATAAACTCGCTGCCGGGATGAAACAGGCGGACCTTCCAGACCGTATGTCAAAGGCGCACGCGAAACTGCTTGCCCTGCGCGGCAAAAGAGTCAGGCCGGGGCTCGATGACAAAGTGTTGACCGGCTGGAACGGCCTGATGATCGGCAGCCTTGCCTTTTGTGGGCGCGTTCTGTCCGAGCCGAGATACACAAAAGCGGGCAGCACCGCCGCCGACTTCATCCTGAAGCACCTGTACGAAAAGAAGCTCCTTCGCAGATACCGGCACGGCAAGGCGGGGGTGACGGCCTTTCTGGACGACTACGCTTACCTCTCAAGCGGCCTACTCGATCTTTACGACGCGACCAGGGACGAGAAATGGCGAGGTGTCGCGCGCAGACTGGCGGATGAAATGCTCGATAGGTTCTCCGATCCGAAGGACGGCGGCTTCTATTCTACGTCGGAACATCACGAGGAGATACTGATCAGGTTGAAGGACGTCTACGACAGCGCCCTCCCGTCTTCAAACGGAATGGCCTCCGAGGTACTGCTCGGGCTTTATCTTTTGACCGGTGAAGCTGCTTATAAGGACGAGGCCGCGCGGACGATCAGGACGTTCAGCGCGGCGATCCAGCGGTCGCCGGCATCGACGGTGACGCTGACGCGCGTGTTGGCGGCATACCACGACGATGGAGGAAAACTGAAAGGTCCGGTCCCGGCCGAACAGCCCCCCACTCTGGTCCAAAAAGGCCCCGTCAAGGCGTCCTTGACGGTCCCTCGCGTCTCATCCGACGGCGCCGGAACCCTGCTGGTTCGGGTTGATATAGATCGCGGCTGGCACATCAACTCACACAAACCGATCCAGACGTATCTTATCCCCACCAGAGTAACGGTCAGCGGGTCAGGAATCAGCGCGGGGGAGCCGACATATCCGGCCGGCAAGCTGGTCACTCTTGGCTTCAGTCCCGAGCGTCTCTCCGTTTATGAGGGAAGAGTCGAGATACGCGTGCCATTCCGCGTGCAAAGTTCCGGGTCAGTCGGCGGCACGCGCGTCGCAGTGCGGCTCAACTACCAGCCCTGCAATGACAAGACCTGCCTCGAACCCGTGGATATCGAACTCAGAGCTGTGATTCCGCTTCAGCGCTAAACGCCGCCGAATTCTTCCCCGAAAGGTCTCGAAGTAAAGAAAAACGCCACTCTTGCTCGTATCTAATAGTGAAACCGATCCGCTCCCGCGGGCCGAATCTACCGAAAGAGAGGTATCCGTGTATGAAGAAACTGATTCTCGCTGTCATCGTCGCCCTCGTAGTCGCGGCTGTAGCCGCGGCCTTGAACGCCGCCGACAGCAACAAGCCGAAAGATGTGACTCTTACTGGCACGTTGATCTGTATGGGCTGTGAGCTCAAGACACAGTATGGAGCGAAGGCTCAGTGCAATGTCTACGGGCACGACCATGCCCTCAAAGCTGCGGATGGCAAGATTTACACCTTTCTGCCCAACGACAACTCGAAAGACTTGATCGCAGGCAAAGCCGACAAGTCCGCGAAGATCACAGTGACCGGGACACTCTTCCCGGGGTCCCAGATTGTAGACGTAAAAGACGTCAAAGGGCTATCATCCGCGACTGCGGCGGTCTACAAATGTACCCACTGCGGCGCGACTTATGACAAGGCCGGCGACTGCTGCGGCGTGCCCACCGTGGCTGCGAAGCTGTAAAATCATCCTGACCGATTCTGTTTGTGCTGTGCGGGCGGCGGTTTTGACTGAATGCGACCACCTGGCCGACGAATCGCCGCTTGCACTCTCTTGATTACAACATTTGCAGAACAGACAACGAATTCATGCTTGCGAAAGGACTTGACCGTGAGACTATTGATTTCTTCCAGTGTAGCTCTTCTGGCATTGGCCGGATTCGCTTTCAGTGCGGCTGCAGGCAGCGCCGCTCCCGCGAAAAAGGACGCAGCGGGGACCGCCCAGGTGAAGCCGGTCCCGGCCTCAGCCGATGAAGTCTGTCCGGCGAAAATCGGGACGAAGCTGCCCAACCTCAGCTTTGTCACAGTAGACGGCAAGGCGTTTGACCTCAACACAATCCTTGCTAAGAAGCCGACCGTTCTGATTTTCTATCGCGGCGGGTGGTGACCATATTGCAATTTGGAGCTAGTTCAGCTTCGTAAGGTAGAGCCGGATCTGCTGAATCTAGGGTATCAGCTTTTTGCTGTCAGCCCAGATCGTCCCGAAGAGTTGCGAAAGAGCATGGACAAGCACGGCCTCAAGTATACCCTCCTTTCCGACAGCAAAATGGCCGGCGCGCGGGCGTTGGGCATTGCATTTAAGGTAGATGACACGACTCTGGAACGCTATGGACAATATGGCATTGATTTGGAGAAGTCCACGGGTGAGAGGCACCACGTGCTGCCAGTCCCATCAGTGTTCGTAGTTGGGAAAGACGGCATCATCAACTTCGAGTATGTCAACCCGAACTACAAGGTTCGTTTGCAACCGGAGGTGCTTTTGGCCGCGGCCAAAGCGGCGCTGCGGCAGACCGCATCCGCAGACAAGTGACGGGTCACGCGCGCGGCAACTTGAAGAAAACGGCGCCCCTGTCTCGAATCTAAACTAACACGAGTTCCTAATGAGGTTTAAACGTTGAGTTTAGTTCGCATATCGCTGCGCAATCCTTATCTTGTTATCGTCTTCTGCCTCCTGATCCTTGTGATCGGCCTGATGGCCATCTTCAAGATGCCGGTAGACCTGCTGCCAACTTTCAAGACTCCGGCCGTGCAGATACTGACCCTCTACCCCGGTATGCCTGCTGAGGTTGTGGAGAAGGATATTACGTCCCGGCTTGAGCGATGGACCGGGCAATCAAACGGGATAGCCAGGCAGGAGTCGAAGTCGATGATCGGCGTCAGCGTCGTGAAGGATTATTTCCGCGAGGATATCGATCCAAACACGGCTATGTCACAGGTCACTTCACTTGCGATGTCTGACCTTTACTACCTTCCCCCCGGCACAATCCCGCCGATGGTGATGCCGTTCGATCCGACGGCGAGCGTTCCCCTTGCGCTTCTCTCGGTGAGCAGCCCTACGTTTGACGAGACGAAGCTCTACGACGTCGCCTACTTCGACCTGAGGAACCGGCTTCAAGGGATAACCGGCGTCATTGCCCCAGCGGTTTACGGCGGGAAGCTCAGGCGGATTCTGGCATATGTCGATCCTGATAAGCTCTACGCGAGACGCCTTGCGCCGATCGACGTAGTCGAGGCAATAAAGAACTACAACCTGATGATCCCCGTCGGTAACGCCAAGTTCGGGAGCCTCGACTACCAGATCGACGCGAACAGCATGGTCGACAAAGTCAGTGAGTTAAACGACGTCCCGATCAAGGTGGAGAACGGTGCTCCGGTCTTCGTAAAGGACGTTGCAGAGGTGAAAGACTCTCATCAAATCCAGACAAACATAGTCCGGGTTGACGGCAAGCGCCAGGTGTACATCCCGATCTACAGACAGCCGGGGGCGAACACTATCGCCGTGGTGGACGGGGTAAAGGAAGCTATCTCGACTATTCTCAGTCGGCTGCCGAAAGGTATCAACCTGGACGTCGTTCTCGATCAGTCGGTCTACGTCCGGCACGCCATCAAGAACCTGGTGCACGAGGGTATTCTCGGTGCGCTGCTGGCCTGTGGGATGATCCTCCTGTTTCTGGGAAGCTTCCGCTCGACGCTCGCAATCTCGCTCTCGATCCCGCTTTCGATACTGGCCGCGTTCATCGGACTCTACTACAGCGGGAACAGTGTGAATGCCATGACCCTGGGCGGCCTGGCGCTCGCGGTAGGAAGACTCGTAGATGACGCGATTGTGGTTCTGGAAAACACCCACCGTCACGTGGCAATGGGGAAAGCGCCTGGTGAGGCCGCTCAAGACGCCGCGGCGGAGGTGGCCGCTCCGGTGCTTGTAGCCACAATTACGACGGTTGTGGTCTTCTTTCCTATCAGCTTTATGGCCGGTATCGGCAAGTTCCTCTTCATGCCTCTCGCGCTGAGCGTGGGCTTCGCGATGATGGCGTCATACGTGCTCTCGATGACGCTTATCCCGGCTTTCTGTGCGAGATACTTGCAGGAGGCCTCGCCCACCGTCTCGGAGAGAGAACCCTGGGGCTTCGCGGAAAGGGTTGACAGGCTCTTTGCCAAACTGCAGGACGCTTATGGCGCTGCTCTGTCTTCAGCGCTCAGATTCAGGGGTCGGTTTCTATTGGCGGTTGCCGCGGTCTTTTTGGCGTCGCTTGCCCTTGTCCCCTCAATCGGCCGGGAGCTTTTCCCGAAAGTCGATGCCGGTCAGTTTACGATCCAAGTGCGCGCCAACTCCGGCAGGCGGGTTGAAGATACAGAGAAGATGATCGCGAGGGTCGAACAGTCCGTGAGGAATCACATCCCGAAGCAGGACATCAAGATGGTCATCTCCAACATCGGAGTCCTCTACGACTGGCCGGCTGCGTACACTCCGAACGCAGGCCCGCACGATTCTTTCATCCTCGTCCAGCTTGAGGAGCGGCGGTCGAGGAGCGCACAAGAATACGCAGCCTTGCTCCGACGGAAGCTGTCGGACCTTTTCCCGGGAGTCTCGTTCGCATTCGATACGGGAGGAATGCTCACTGCCGCTCTAAACTCGGGGCTTCCTTCGCCTATCGATATCCAGATCGAAGGAAACAAGCTGGATATTGCACAGGGGATTGCTGAGGGGGTGCGTGACTATGTGGCAAAGATACCCGGTACTGCGGATGTTCGCATCCAGCAGCAGCTTGACTACCCGCAGATTGGAATCAACGTTGACCGCACGAGGGCTGCATATCTGGGCCTGACTCAGGAGCAGGTGGTCAAGAATGTAGTCACCGCCACCAACTCTAGCATCAACTTCGATCCATCCTTCTGGATCGACAACGCAAACGGAAACCACTACTTCATCGGCGCTCAATACCCCGAGGAACGGATAAAGTCGATTGCCACGCTCAAGAACATACCGATCACCAGTCCGCTGCAGGATCAGCCCGTGCTTCTTGGCAACCTCGCGACCTTCGACAGGAGGAGCGCGCCGGCTGAGGTCCATCACCACAACATCAACCGTGTGACCGATGTCTACGTCAACGTTGAGGGCCGGGACGTGGGATCGGTCGCGGCTCAGATCCAGCCTGCCATAGACGGGATGAACCTCCCGTCCGGCTACTTCGTCAGAATGCGCGGAGAGGTAGCGAGCATGAGCGATTCGTTCCGAAACCTCGGTATTGGACTCATTCTGGCATCGATCCTGGTCTACCTGGTGCTGGTCGCTCAGTTCCGGTCATTCCTCGATCCGTTCATCGTCATGTTCGCTGTGCCGCTCGGTCTGATCGGCGTTATCCTTATTCTTTTGCTGACCAACACAGCAATCAGCATACAGTCTCTTATGGGAGTTATATTCATGGTAGGCATATCAGTTTCCAACAGCATCCTTCTGGTAGACTTTGCAAACCGCTTGAAAGAAGGCGGCGCGGAGACGGCATACGCGGCGCTCGAAGCGGCCAGAGTCAGGCTGCGGCCGATCCTTATGACCTCGATCGCGGCGATACTGGGCTTGCTGCCGATGGCGATCGGGATTGGGCGGGGCGGCGAGGCTAACATACCACTTGCCCGCGCAGTAGTCGGTGGACTCAGTATATCAACAGTCCTCACCATATTCGTAGTCCCGCTGCTTTACACACTGTTTAAGAGACCAGAAAGCGCGAGGAGGTAGTCTCAATGAATATCCGCGCAGGCACAGTAGCATTTCCAGCCGTGATACTCGTCCTTGGCGGTGCTATCGGGACGAGGATCGGCGGGGAGAAGAGCACCGCAGCCGTCAACGGGTCCATAAACTACAGCCCTCCCGTGCCGGTGGTCGCCGTGGCGCGCCCGACGAGGGCTGACATCACTCGGACCATATCGCTGCCCGCGACCATCAACGCCTACGAGGAGGCGACCCTATATGGCCGCACGGCGGGCTACGTAAGCTCGGTCGAGGTAGACAAGGGGGATATCGTCAAGAAGGGCCAGGTGCTCGCGGTCATCAGCGCCCCGGAGACGGGCGACGACGTGACAGAGGCACAGGCGACCTGCCTGGAGGCACAGGCGCAACTTTCGACGGCTCGATCCGATCTGGATGCTGCCTTCGCCGCACACCAGGCCGCTAAAGCGGACTTCCTGGCCGCGCAGTCGGAAGTGGCGGCTCCCAAACAGCGTGTGGAGTCTGCCAGGGCCGGGTTAGATGCCGCGCGCATGGAGCTTCGGTCGGCACAGGCTGAGCTTGCGAAGGCAAAGTCGGACGAGTCTGTCAAGCAGAAGACTCTTGAGCGCTATCGCGATCTGCGTACGGACAAATCCGTGACTCAACAGGCCCTGGATGAAGTAGAGGGAAGCTACCAGCAGGCGAAGTCGGCGGTGGACGCCGCTTCGGCGAACGCGCAGGCGGTCCAGGCCAAGGTCCGGTCTGAGGAGGCCAAAGTTGGGGCATCCGAAGGGGAAGTCACCGCAGTGGGAGCAAGAGCCTCCGTCTCCGAAGCTAACATCGCCCGCGCGAAGGCGGCCATCGGTCAGGCCGAGAGCCGTGTCAAAGCTGCCGAGGCAAGGCTCTCCGTCTGCAAGGCCGGGCTCGCCCACGCCCTCACCATCGCTGGATTCTCCAGGATAACCGCTCCGTTTGACGGAGTGGTCACGAAAAGGCTCGTCGATGCTGGGGCCCTCGTTTCCCCAGGAACGGCAACCCCGATACTGGTCGTGGCGCGAACGGACAGGCTGCGCGTCTATCTGGATGTGCCGGAGTCCGAAGTTCCTCGTGTGAAGATAGGCGCTCCTGTAGCCGTCGAGGTGAAGGAGCTTACGGACCGGAAGATCGACGGTCATATTGTCCGAACCGCAGGAGCGCTTGATCCTGTCACCAGGACGCTGAGGGCGGAAGTGGAACTGGAGAACTCTTCCGGCAGGCTTAAGGCCGGAATGTTTGCGACCGTAAAACTCGGCCTGGAACGCCAGACGAGTGTGCTCTCGGTGCCGGCCGAGGCGGTCGCGGCGGAGAAGGACAAGCGGTACCTGTACGTTCTGAACGGTGGGAAGGTGAAGAAGACTCGTGTCGTGACCGGCGCAGATGACGGCATCGATGTCGAGGTGATTTCGGGTCTCAGCGCAGATAAGGATGTGGTGATCTCTGGAACGGGCGGGCTCTCCGACGGCGCGGAAGTTCGAGTGTCACGAGGTGGTGAGAGATGAGTTTCAGGGTCACGCTGGCAGCCATCTTGGTCATTATACTCACTTTCCCCGCCGTTTCGTGCGCTGATGTTTCCGTTCCACTCCCGGACGTGGGGTTGGGGCCATTTGATGGGCCACAGAGGGCTATCAGTCTCGAAGATGCAATGTCCCTGGCACTGAAGCGTAACCTTGACCTGAAGATGGCTCGCGAGAATATCTCAGAGCAGGAAGCTAACAAGACAGTAGCCAGTTCGGCCTTCCTTCCCAGCCTGGATGTGGCCGCAGGAAGCGGAAAATATTCGGGCAGCATCTCAAGAGCTTCCGATCTCCCTTCTACAAGGTTGAGGTTCGATGTCAATCCAGCGGAGGCGGCGTTTGGTTCCGCCGCTGCCCGGGCGCAGGTCGTCGCAGCGTCTTCGACGGCGGAGGCGGAGGAGAACCTGGTCATCCTTTCGGTGGCGGAGCGGTTTTTCGAGCTAGAGAAGGCGTTGGCTGAGATGGATATAGTGAACCAGTCTGTGGCTCAGACCAGGGAACTGGTCCAGATCAATGAGGATCTGGAGAAAAGCGGCCTCGGTTTGGAGTCGGACACGCTGCAGGCCAGGGCGCAGGCGTCTGAAGCAGAACAGCAGCTTGTGGAGGCCCAGCGCAGATATGCCATGGTATCTCTCCGACTGGCTGAGATGCTGAACCTGGAACCGACGACGTTGTTTGTCCCAAAAGATACCGATATTCGTCAGGTGAGATGGGTGGATGCAGGGGCGAAACTGGACGAACTAGTTGCAAAGGGCCTCGACAGCAGGGCGGAGGTAAAGCAGAGCGCCGCAGAGATCGCGTCCGCGAAGTCGATGAGCAAATCCGCAAAATGGAACGCGGTGCTGCCGAGGCTCGGATGGGAGAGCTGGCTGAGCGGCGCTGCCGGCTCCGGGCTGGGCTGGTTCTTTGTCGGTGCTACGATCCTCGACCACCTCGGTGCGAGATCCAGGGGACAGATAAGGAAGGCCCAGAGTCAACTCTTGCAGGCGCAATTGGATGACGAGGCCGTGCGCGAAAAGGTCAAAATGCAGATTGCGGAGGCAAGAAACGCCGCCATCGCGTCCGAAGCAAAGATATCGAGCGCCGAGGCTGGCCTTGCCTCCGCTGAGGAAGCCTACAGAATCTCGGAAAGACGGCTGAAAAATGGCGTCGGCCTCACACTGGAGGTGCTGCGCGCTCAGGAGGCCCTCGCGCGCGCCCGTACGAACCTGGTCGCCGCGATTGCCGGATTTAATGCGGCGCAGGCCAGGCTGGCGGCAAGCGTCGGTGTGAGGCTTGTCGGTGAGTCGTCCTCACCGCCAGCGAGCGAGGCCGCCTAGCCTCAATACGGTTCACTTAACGTCCAAAATCAAGGCGAGCAAGCTGGCCGTCACGCTCAGGCTTCGACCTAAATGAACCGAAATCTTGCTTAAGTGAACCGTATTGC
>JACPPP010000030.1 GCA_016190935.1 Armatimonadota bacterium
GGCCCCAACAGGAGCGGGGGGCCATTTTGCACTTTGCATTTTGCACTTTGCATTTTTCATTTTGCATTTCCCATGACCCATGCCCCATGACCCAACCCCCAGCACCCAACACCCAACACCCTGCTGACGGTTGATGGCTGATAGCTACTATGTCCTACGTATCTCTTTACCGAAAGTACCGCTCCCAAACGTTCGAGGACGTGATGGGGCAGGACCATGTGACCCGGACGCTGCAGAACGCGATCAAGTCCGGCAGGGTCGGCCACGCCTACCTTTTCTGCGGCTCCAGGGGGACGGGTAAGACTACGGTGGCCAGGTTGATGGCCAAGGCCGTTAATTGTGAGAATGGACCTACCCCGGAACCTTGTAACGAGTGCGAGGCATGCAGAAGCATTACAGGCGGCTCCGCAGTCGATGTCGTCGAGATGGACGCGGCCTCCCACCGGAGCGTAGAGGACGTTGATAACCTGCGTGAGGGGGTGAAATATCCTCCTATGAGGCTCCGGTACAAGGTCTATGTTATCGACGAGGCGCACCAGCTTTCGGCCACCGCCAAGGATGCCTTTCTCAAGACGCTCGAAGAACCGCCTCCGCACGCCATATTCATCCTGGCAACCACCGAGGCGCACGAGATACCGCTTACCATCCGGTCGAGGTGCCAGCAGTTCGATTTCAGGCGGGGAAGCGTCGCGGATATAGCTGAACGCCTTCGATATGTGATCCAGAGTGAGGGCAGGGAGGCCGATGACGCCGCAATCGAGATCGTTGCGCGAAGCGGACAGGGTTCCTGGCGCGATGCGCTCAGCGTGCTCGAACAAGTGCTTTCTTATACCGGTGAGCATCTCACTGCCGATCACGTCAACACGGTGCTTGGCACAGTGGATGAAGAGGTGCTTTTTGAGGTATCGGACATCGTAGCAAAGGGTGACGCCGCTGCAGCGTTCGAGCTTGCGGGGAGGCTGCTCTACGAGGGCAAAGACGTCCGCGAACTCATTCGGGCTATAGCCGGCCATTTCAGAGACTTGCTGGTTGCATCGGTCGGTTCAGGATCTGATGTAAGCGTGCGCGCGGCTGAGCGCGCCCAGCGATTTAAGATGGAGCAGTTGGTCTCTCTCGTTGAGGTATTCTCTGCGGCTGAGCGGGAACTGAGGTGGAGCGAGCAGCACAAGCTGGCTCTGGAGATGGCGTTTCTCAAGGCGATTACCGTTCCGGCCGTAGCGCCCGATGCTGCTCCGAGCCCCGCCGCTTCACGTCCGCCGATGCCCCTTCCGGCTGTGCGGACAGAGAGCAGGCCCGCTCCGGTTGAAGCCAAGAAAACCAGCCCCGAGCCGGAAGAACCTGCGCCTGCCCCGGCTGACGGAGAGGTGACGGTTGATCTCGTCCGAAAGGCCTGGCCGCGCATCCTGAAGCACATCAATGATGTCCAGCGCAAAAGGCTCGTTATCGGCGTACTGCGCGAGGCACGAGTTATATCCGTCGAAGACGGGGTTTTGTGTTTGGGCTTCGACGAGAAGTGGCGTTTTCACATCGAAAACATACAGAGGCCGGCGAACGTCGAGGCCGTAAAGAGCGCGCTCCAGGGCGTCCTGGGAAGGAAGCTGAATATTAAGGCGATTGTGAATCGGGCGGAGGAGCCGGAAGCCCCGGCGGCTCCATTGGCTCCGGTGGCCGAGAAGAGCGCCCCCGAACCCCCGGCGGAGGACAACGGTATGGTCCAGGATGTCCTTACCATGTTTGGTGGAAGAATAGTTGAGGATATAGACGACATAAAGACAGTTGAAAACATCGACGGCGAGGATTATGATCCCTGGAAGGAGGGCTAAATGCCTAAGCTGCCCAATTTTGGCGGATTTAATATTCAGGCTATGATGAAGCAGGTCCAGCAGTTTGCGGCGGATACCGAGAGGCTGGAGAGTGAGCTTGCCGAGGAGAGGATCGAGGCATCATCAGGCGGCGGTATGGTTACGGCAACTGTAAACGGACTTGCCCAGCTTATCGACGTTAAGATCAGCCCGGAGGTTGTCGATCCGGATGATGTTGAGATGCTCCAGGACCTGGTAACGAGCGCGGTTCGCGAGGCGCTGGAGCGGGCAAACGAGCGCCGCAAAGAGCGGATGGAAGAGCTGACGGGCGGACTCGGCCTGCCGCCCGGAATGAACATCCCGGGGCTCTAGCTAGCCTTCGGCGGGTGTTGGGGGCTGGGTGTTGGGTGTTGGTAAGGGTCATGGGGCACGGGAAAACACTCTGTTACCTGTTACCTCTCTCCCTAAACCTTCAATCTAAAATCTAAAATCTAAAATCCCCGATACCTGGCCCCGGCTCCTGCTGAAAGCGGAACAGCCTATCCTCCCCTGCCTATGAGCACTCCTGCCACAAGCGCGGCTATACCAAGAGCGGTTTGGCCAAACACATTACCGAAGGCGAGCAGCCATTGGGCCGACTTCAGCATCTGTGCCGTCTCAAAAGCAAGGGCCGAAAAGGTGGTGAATGCGCCCATAAACCCCACAAGCATGACCATCCTCATCTCGCCGCTAATGTTGAGCTTTCTCTGCGCCAGTGAGTAGAGAAGACCAAAAAGGAAGCTTCCAAGAACGTTTACAGCAAAAGTCCCAAGCGGTAGTTGACCTATCTTCGCTTTGGCAGTGATCTCGTAAAGCGCATAACGGCTTATGGTTCCGCACGCGCCGGCAAACGCCAGCCAGACAATCTTCTGGAGCATGATGACCTCCGTTAATACTTCCAGTATCGCAGGAGTCATCATCCCAGTCCGGGCAATTGCGGCGGACTCCATCGCCGTGGTGCTGATATACGAGAATTACTCTATCTGCATCGCGACCTACCTTTTATACCACAGAACGATTAGTACGGTCAAGAGATCGTGGTGAGGCTCCAACACAATAGGCTTGTTTTTTTCGGAACTATTGACAATTGCCGCCTCCGTAGTTTAAAATGCGTTAGCACTCGAAACCTGAGAGTGCTAACAGCGGTTACGGGAGCAGGTCGACGACTGCTCAGAAAAAATCATATCAGCATCAGGAGGTGGACCAAAAAGTGCCAATAAGACCGCTTGCTGACAAGGTAGTCGTAAAGACTACGGAGGAAGAGGAAAAGAGTCCGGGAGGAATCATCCTCCCCGACACTGCGAAGAAGAAGCCCCAGGAGGGCATAGTCATCGCGGTTGGGCCGGGTCGCGTGCTCGAAGACGGAAGCCGCGCCCCGATGAACGTCAAAGAAGGCCAGAAGGTCGTATTCGCCAAGTACGGCGGGACCGAAGTGACCGTCGACGGCGAGGATTACATCATTCTCGATGAAGATTCTATCTATGCAATACGCGAGTAGTAACAGGAGGGACAAGTAATATGCCAGCAAAAATTCTAAAGTTCAACGAAGATGCCAGGCGCGCACTCGAGCGGGGCGCGGAGATGGTGGCGAATGCAGTTAAGGTAACGCTCGGCCCGAAGGGGCGAAACGTGGTGCTGGACAAGAAGTGGGGAAGCCC
>JACPPP010000341.1 GCA_016190935.1 Armatimonadota bacterium
GTCTCGCGCCGGGCCTCATGCTGAGCCTGTCGAAGCATACCGCACGTCCCCGTGCGGTACCTTGCGTGATAGATAACCAACCACTGACTGCTGAGAGCTGACCTTGTGTTGTCGGAGGAATCTTTCCTCCGACCCGGCCCCTGCCGAAGGCTGATCGCTGACCGCTGACAGCTTCTTCCGCGAAATCCGTACAATCCGCGCATCCTGAGCTTGTCGAAGGACGCGTTTCAAGAGGCTTCAACCGCCCGGCTGCAAGAAACTTTCGTTGGAGTAGTAATGGTGGAACTGACAACAGAAACTGGCTGCGGGGCCAGGACTCGAACCTAGATAACGAGATCCAAAGTCTCGTGTCCTGCCTTTGGACGACCCCGCAATTCCTGATATAATTATAGGTGAACTGACCCTTCGGGTCAATCTTGCGAATTGCATCAAATTGATAGAAGTAGCTCATGAACCTCTTCCTATTTCAGCGGTCAGTGGTTATCTTTCACCCAAGGCCCACACGGGGACGTGCGGTATGCTTCGACAGGCTCAGCATGAGGCCCGGCGCGAGACGGGCCAGTCTGGAGGTTAGAGGTTAGAGGTTAGAAGGGAACAGGTTCCAACCTCCAACCTCTAACTTCTAACTTCCGGCCCCTGGCACCTAACCCCCAACCCCCCTTTTCGCGTCATTCGCGCTTCCTCGCGTAATTCGCGTTTCAAATAGTCATTGAGATAATATGTTAGCAGGTATTCGCGGCTCGTGTGTATAAGTAATGTAACTAGTGCTCAGTTAGCAGCGTCTTTGGATGGGCTGCTAACATGGGTTACTTACAGAGTGGGAGGTATCTATGTCGTTCAAAACGGGAGACCGCGTAAGGATCGCTGACCGCGAAATGACCCTGGCCGATGTCAAGTCGGGAATGTTCTACGATTATTTCCGTAACCTGGCCGGCACAGTAGAGAAGATCTATGAGGATCATACGGTGTGCGTATGCGTGGACCAGGACAGCCTTCCGGATAACGTTCGGAAGAGGCATATCAATGTGCAGGACGCCATCAGGCGCCGCTGGATGGACGGGCTTGGCTCGGAGCAAAGGGAAAGGCTTACCGAGGCTCAAAAATCCGTAGTTCTCAGCTACAACATTCTGGTCAACAGTTCCGATTTGCTGAAGGACGGAAAGGGAAAGCCGCCAACGAAAACAAAGCCTGATTTCAAACGATCACAGGAGAAACCTGCCGCGCTTGAAAAAGCCTCTCAGCAGCCAGCAGCGCGGCCCAGTGAGGCTGATATCGCCAAAGCGGAGGAGGAATACCTAAAATCGATCGCGTCCCGACAGAGCGACTCGGCATAGAGCGCAAATGGTGGATTCTGGCTGTTGTAGCTGCCGCTACGTTTATGTCGGCGCTCGACGGAAGTGTCGTAAACACTGCTCTTCCGGTAATCGGGCGGGCCACAGGTGCTCCCGTTACGACCCTTGAATGGGTAGTACTGATCTACCTCCTGACTGTAAGTTCGCTCCTCCTGGTGTTCGGCAGGCTGGCTGATATTTACGGGCAGAGGGAGATCTACCTTGCCGGACTTGGAATCTTTATGGTCGGTTCGGTCCTTTGTGGACTTTCGAGCGGCATAGGCATGCTGATTGCCTTTCGTGCGGTCCAGTCTGTTGGTGCGGCTATGCTTTTTGCGCTTGGCCCCGCCGTGCTAACGCGCGCATTTCCGGGTGGAGAGCGGGGGCGCGCTCTCGGTCTTCAAGCCACGGTGACTTATTTGGGGCTTTCAACGGGACCCGCTCTTGGAGGTTTCCTCACCCAGCATCTCGGCTGGCCGTCCATCTTCTTTATTAACGTTCCTATCGGCTCCATCGTCATACCCGTCGCCATGAAGAGCTTGAAATCTGAATCCTCTCGCTCAGGCCAGCCTTTCGATCCCGTCGGCGCCGCTGCAATCGCAGTCGCTCTCGCCACACTGCTGCTCGCCCTCAGCAAGGGCAATGAGATAGGCTGGAGCAATCCGCTGACAGTCACTTCGCTCATCGTTGCAGCCATGTCGTTCACGGCGTTTATCCTTGTGGAGCGGCGCATCCCCCACCCTGTGCTCGATCTTGCCCTGTTCTCGAACCGGCTGTTCGCGGCATCGACGTTTGCAGCGTTCTTGAATTACATGGCCACGGCATCCATGAGTTTCCTGATGCCGTTTTATCTTATAGTCGCGAGCAGATATCCGGTGGCGGATGCAGGGCTTGTGTTGATCTCGACGCCGGTTGTGATGGCGCTTGTCGCGGGCCCAAGCGGCTCATTGTCGGACAGGATTGGGTATCGGATTCCTACGACTATCGGCATGACGCTCACGGTCACCGGGCTTCTTCTTCTCCGCACTCTTCACCCCGCTGACGGCCCCTCAGTGATCGTTCCACATCTTGCGCTTATCGGGCTTGGGATAGGCCTTTTTACTTCGCCCAATAACAGCGCGATTATGGGTTCAGCCCCGCGAAACCGACAGGGTGTTGCCGGGGCAATACTTGCCGCCGCCCGCACCATCGGCTTCGCAATCGGCACGGCCGTTGCCGGGCTGATTTACGTAGTCAGGCTGAACAGATACGAGTCCTTGCTGCCACAGTCGGACGCTGTCACACGCGCCATGCAGGACGCCACCTCGACCATCGCGCTCATCGCCGCAATAGGCATAGTGATCAGCGCGTTCCGCGGCCAAGCCCGAATAAGGCGAACTGATTTGTAAGGGTGTTTGCTTAGGATAGGTAACAGGTAACATAGGGTCTTCCCATGCCCCATGACCCATGACCCTTACCGACACCCAACACCCAATACCTGTCTTCCGTCCTTCCGTGCTTCCGTAGAAATAAGGCTCTACACTTTTCCCCGGACTTCGCCGGGGAAAAGTGGCCACCTTGCGGTGGCAGTAAATCCAAACGTGCCTTCGGCGCTGCAGATACGTGCGATGTTTCGCGGGAACTGGACTAGCGAGATAGCACATGCTATATTGCCATTATGTGGGTGGATGATGGAAGCTTTCCCTGGGGAGGGTTTGGTTTCCTCGTCCCCCAC
>JACPPP010000342.1 GCA_016190935.1 Armatimonadota bacterium
GCCGAGCCGTCGGTTCGTCGATCTCCGCCGGGTAGATGCCGCGAACGTCGTAGGCCTTGAAGATGCCGGGGGTGAGAGGGGACATGGCGTGGCTATCAGTTATCAGTTGTGAGTTATCAGTTATGAGTTATGAGTTGTGAGTTGTGAGTTGTGAGTTATGATCGCCGGGGAGATCCCTCCCCGGCGCGGGTCTGGCGGACATCCGTCCGCTGCATCTCTGCGGGTTCCGGGGTTCAAGAAGGGCGGTGAGGATGCCATGGTAGGCATATTTGGTGGGGTTACAACACGAATATTGCGGCTGTTTGTATGCCTGGTGGGGGGCTATCTACTGCTGAGTTTTCCCTTCTCGGTCGATTCAGTCGGCAAGACGGCTTTGATTAGTGTTGTTGCCTTCGTGGCGGGCGGCATAAGAATCTCGCTTGGCTCGGCGGCGCGCGAAAGGAAGATCGAAGTCGATTCGAGCGGCGCGGCTGTATTTGCGTCTGCTCTGTTTCTCGGCCCCGGGGGTGCGGCTGGTCCCGCGGCGCTCGCAGCTCTGGGAAGGGTCCTCTTAGTTCCGAACAGGCAGGAATCGTTCCGCGCATCAGCCTATGAGGTTGCGCGTATGCCTGTTCAGGCCTTTATGGCCGGACTCGTCTTCATATTAGCCGGCGGGGATCTGTCAGTACCATACGAAGCTGCTAATGTTCCGGGGACGCTTGCCGCAGGCATCGCGTATACTCTGCTGGAGGCGCTCCTTGGCTCCGGGCCGGTTGTTTTAGGCTCAATGGCCGTCGGACTGGCATCCGGCTATGCGCTGGCTGCTGCCGTAAGCGTTCTGCCCGGATTTGCCGTCCTTGTTCCGGCCCTTCCGGTCGCGGCTGTCCTGTTTAGTCTGGTGCGGCGGACGGAACAGACCGGCAAGGAAGAGCAACAACCTGCGGCTCCGACAAAGCAGTCGTTGATCGATCCTGCCACTGGGCTGGCGAACAGGCGGTATCTCGACATGTTTATCCAGCAGGAGATAAGCAGGTCCGAGCGCTCCGGACAGCCGGTGACAATACTGCTTATCGACATCGACCATTTCGGCAAGGTTGCGGCGCAAGACGCGGCTGTGGCCGACAGATGCCTTGCTGCGCTCAGTTCCGCCCTGAAGGGGATGCTCAGGGATTACGATCTTGTCGCGCGTTACAAGGAGGACGGGTTCGCGATTGTACTCCCGGAGACTGATTCCGCAGCAGCCTACGAAACCGCGTGCAGGCTGCATTCGGCCTTCTCCGGCAAACTCCTGCCGCAGAGGGTTACATTCTCCGTGGGAGTAGCCACTTCCCCATATCACGGAGCATCAGTCGATGACCTGCTGGCCTCCGCCCATCACGCCCTGAACAGAGCTAATTTTTCGGGTAGGAACTGCGTGCGAAGCTGCCACGAACTCGCCAGGGCGAGCTGACGACTGACAGTTTATTTATACATCCCTTGACGGGGCCGGGGATTTCAGATTTCAGATCGCTCTAACTTAGTTTAGTATGCACCGAGCTTATTTCGACGGGCGACGGCTTTGCTGGGGTTTCTCCGTTGCGCCCGTCGGCTCGAAGGTGCATATCGCACCCGGACGCTTGATGCGCAGCACCAGGCTTTCGAGCACTCTGAACGGATGGTTCAGGTTCTCCGGGCCAAGATACGCTGCTACGAAGTCCTGTGCAACAGCTATATCTACGTTCTGGACACCTGTCGAGAGCACCAGGCCGTTGTCTGAGATGGCCGGTGATTGGAATACCCCCGCTGTGGCAACATCGCGTATATGATTGATCTCCAGCACCCCGGTGTTGGCGTAAACTCTGTGCATCTGAGCGAACCTGCGAGGACTCACGGCCACGGCATAAGGACCGAAGAACCCGTTATCTACCAGTAGCTGGATTGCCCGTACGACATCATCGAAGGCCGCTCCGGCCTCGTCCCAATCTCTGGCGTCCAAAGAGTTTCGCCCGTCCGCCGTCAGCAGTCCCTCAAATCCAAGGTCCGCGTTACCATTGAAGATCAGGGTGTCCTCTCTTTGTGCCACAAAGGCAGAGGCGGCTGCAGCAGCCGAAACATCCAGCGGAATACTCAGCCGGCGGCTGGTCTCGATATCTCTCCAATATACAATGAAGTCTTTGTAGACGAGCGGGATCTTTTCGTGGATACGTTCCACTGATTCGACTGGCTCGGTGTCAACGCGGCCCAGCATGTCTATTCTGGCTATGTCGGCGCCGCGGAAGGTATCGAAATCGATGTCCTGGATGCCTGCCCCCAGCGGACCGAAGATTTGTATGAACCTTCGTGCGACGAGTTGGCGTCTGGCCGCCCGCACGACTGCATCGTCTATGGTTTTCCATTCCTCACCGGTTAGTGGAGCTTCCCTTCGAGCTAGAAGATCGGCCATTGTAAAGCCTCCTATTTAGATGTTAGAAGTTGAAAGTTAGAGGTTAGAATCCTGAACTTGATTCAGGACCAACCTCCAATTTTATACCCAACCAGGCCGGACGCTAAAAACCTGGTTCCAGGGCGCGGGAGCGCGGAACCGGGTAAAAAAAATCCCGCCGGAAAAAGACCGACGGGCACCGGAGCTTACGCCCCGGCATAGGGATGCTACCACAACACTTGAAAGGAGAAAAAGGGTAGTAGCTAGACAACGAACCTGGCAATCTTGCCTGCGGTTCTGCCGAACACTACCAGTTCTTTTTTCCCCTCACTTACACACGCCTAAACCTATTGTCGCAATATTTTCTTCAATAGTCTTTCTATCGCCTCAGCTTGTTCTTTTTATTTAGCTGGCAGCTTCACGAAAGAATCTTATACATTCTTCACCCGTTGAGATGGAATAAAATGATGGGCGAAGACTAGTTGAGGTACGGGGTGCGAGTACAAGTCATTACATCTATATTGCTTGTTTTCATATCTATTTCGGCGACAGCCGACATCCACACTCCCACTTATGTTCAGATTGAGCCGGTCTCTCCTCTGCCTTACCACAATAAGGAGACGCTGATCTGCACTGATTGCCACAATATGCATTTCAGCTTGACCCATGATCCCACCGGTTCCAACACCCAGGGACCGCAGGGCCTGCCGTCGGCGATTCTGCTCAAGAGTTCCGATCCGCTCGACGTGTGCTTGAGTTGTCACGACTCCCATGCGGGTGTGCCGGACGTCGTGGAGAGCGATGCGAATGGTTTGATGAACCGTTCAGCGGGGTTTTTCCAACCGGTCGGGACAGGGGGATGGCGAGGGCATAAGCTGGGACGCAACCTCGGGCCGCTCTGCGACCGGTGTCACGGCCAGGGCGAGAGTGAGTCCGGCGCGGCAGTAACCTGCATCGATTGCCACGATCCACACGGCAACGGCCGGCCCAGGAACCTGCGCTGGGCCTCGATGCCGGGGGTTGAGCCTCAGTTCGGGCTGTTCGTGAATCCTTCGGCCACGGGTTTGGCTCGCTACGAATCCGCAAACGTCGCTTACGGCACTTACTCGAATGATTCACTGAGAGAGGTGACCAGCATCTGTATTGACTGCCATCACCAGTTCTCAGGCAGCGCCAACGTAGGAGGAAGTGGTGGTCACATCAGACATCCCACGTTCGACAGCGAGCGGTCATCTCTCAATTCCATTGCCGACGGAGCGCTCAGCGGCACGACCTCGCCCGATCACTGGATGGACGGAACAGGTCGAGGGTTCGATGAGATCGAGCGGCTGCCGTTTGTAACGAGTGGCGCAACAACATTTGCTTCAGCGAGCATGGTTGATGCGTCTACTAACGGAGTGTTCTGCCTTACATGCCACAAAGCACACGGCAGCGATCAGGCATTCGGCCTGACCTGGCACGGCTCTTCAACTGGTTGCCGCCAATGCCACAACATATGACTTGCAGGGAGGTTCAGGCGCTTACGGTCTGAAATGCACGAGAGAACGCAGGAAAAATGTTAGCCACGGAAACACGGAAGGACGGAAGAAAGGAAGGAGTAAAGGGAATATGGCACTGCTTAATACTGCGGGAACTTCGGCTCAGCTATACTTGATAAGCCTGTACAAACCGGCGTTCCCGCAGTATATGAATAATCGGGTATATGTAGTGCGGCATGCTGAAACACGAAACACACGAAGAAGCTCGAAAAACACGAAAGTCCGGGCTGACTCAATTATTCAGCCTTTCGTGGACTTCGTGCTCCTTCGCGGCCTTCGTGTTTCAATA
>JACPPP010000343.1 GCA_016190935.1 Armatimonadota bacterium
TAGACGTCGGAGTCTGGCATACCTTCTTGGTTCCGGCTCCGCCGGGTTAGGGGTTAGGCGATAGATGATAGGTGACATCGGGGCCATTTTGCATTTTGCACTTTGCATTTTTCATTTTGCATTTCCCATGCCCCATGTCCCATGACCCTTACCAACACCAATCACCCATCACCCAACCCCCTCTCGTTGACTGGCTGGCTCCGAGATGATAAACTAACCTGAGCAAACTGGAGGAGGGCTTAATGTACGTCGGTAGAATCGTAGTTGTCGG
The DNA here is from genome assembly GCA_016190935.1 of Armatimonadota bacterium. Classification (GTDB taxonomy): domain Bacteria; phylum Armatimonadota; class UBA5829; order UBA5829; family DTLH01; genus JACPPP01. The sequence continues at coordinate 272 of JACPPP010000343.1, forward strand.
CAAGATTGACAAGCCGGCAGTGGCTTACAGGGTCTCATCACGTTCGTTTCCGAACCGGGTCGCCAGGATAACCCCCCAGGGAGTCGCAATCCAACCACTTGACCCATCCGAGATCAAGAGGAATCCATACATAGCCTATAATTGCATCCGTGTCTCAGAGAGTGGCGTCGTCGTCTCGAACGGCAGCCACACTGACCCAATCTACGAGGAGCTCGAGTCCGGCGCGTCTCCGGAGGATGCCCTGCGAAAGGTGCTGGATGAGATGGGTTACGAGCGCGACCAGTACAACACTCCCCGCATTGCCGGGATTGTGACAGAAGATCGCGGTTATCTTGGGATCATCAGAGATGACGGGCTGGAGGTGGCCGGTTTTTCCCTGAAGGACAAAACGTGCCGTGTGATCTGCACTTACGAGCTGAACAGGATCAACGATGTGGAGCACCCTTTCTGCGGCCCATCGGCTTACGACGCAGCAAGATACGTAGTTGAAGGCGGTTTCTTCAATACCCTCGAGAACCCTATCTGCTCAGCAGCATGGATGGATCAGCTTGCTGTCTACAACCCGCACGAGTAGGGCAAGGAGGAAGTCGAAACGCGGATTACGCGGATTGTACGGATTACGCGGATCGGACCACCGCTCTGAAGGATAGCATATCCCTCCCGGAAAGGCATATAATACCAATTGCGCTTGGACCGGCATAGAATCAGGTTTCTGAAACGCGAATTGCGCGAATTGAGGCGAATAACACAAATGTTGGTCATGAGGCATGGGAAGACACTCTGTTACCTGTTACCATCAATCTAAGTGTTGCCCGGATAAAGCTGGATGCCGGCGTAATATCTCCTGAACCGGGGAGACGGGGAAAATAAGGAGGCGAGGAATCTGGAATTCCCCGTCTCAGACCATTCCCCGCTTCCCCGGTTCAGGTATCACACATTAGATGGGCAGCATCTAAATCTAGAATCCCCGGCCCCTGGTCCCTGACAACCGGCTCCCTTTTCGCGATATTCGCGCTTCTTCGCGTCTTTCGCGTTTCAAAAAACCAATAGACTGGCTTTAACTATGTGCAATTGGTATAAGTCAGAGCGATCTGAAATCTGAAATCCAAAATTTCTTGACCCTTACAGTATGTATCTGCTCAAGTCTTCATCCTTCACAATATCTTCTAGCTGCCGCCGGACGTAGTCCTCGTCTATGACGATCTTCTTCTCAACGTCGGGGGCGTCGAAAGACAGATCTTCGAGCAGCCGTTCCATTATCGTCTGAAGCCGCCTTGCCCCGATGTTCTCCATCCGGCTGTTAACCTCGGCCGCAATGCTCGCGATCTCCCGGACAGCTCCTTCGGTAAACTCAAGATCAACTCCTTCAGTAGCTATCAGCGCTTTGTACTGCTTGACGAGCGCGTTCTTCGGCTCCTGCAGGATGCGGATGAAATCCTCTTCAGTCAGACTGTCGAGCTCCACCCGGATTGGCAGACGCCCCTGAAGCTCCGGGATCAGGTCCGAGGGCTTCGATACATGGAACGCTCCGGCGGCGACGAAGAGGATATGGTTCGTACTCACCGGGCCGTACTTCGTTATGACCGTCGATCCCTCTATTATCGGAAGGATGTCGCGCTGAACGCCCTCGCGTGAGACTTGTGGGCCGCCGCCGTCGCCGCCTCGCTCGCGCCCCGCGATCTTATCCAATTCATCAACGAAGATGATGCCGGATTGCTCCGTCCGCTCGATGGCATCCCGCGTCACCTGGTCATGGTCTATCATCTCGCGCGCGGCCTCGTCCGCCAGTATTTGTTTGGCCTCAGCCACAGTCACAGTCCTGGTCTTCTTCTTCTTAGGCATCATACTGCCGAGCATCCCTGGGAGGTCTACTCCCATCTCTTCCATGCCCTGCTGAGTGAAGACCTGCATGAACGGGCTCGCAGTCTCCTCGACTTCGATCTCGATCTTCCGGTCATCGAGAAAGCCCGCCCGGAGTTGCTCCCGGAGTTTATCCCGTATCCGCTGCTTACGTTCCGCGGCGGTGCGGTAGTCCTCACTGCTGGGTTCCTGCTCCGGCTCCTCTGGTTCCTCGGGGTAAGCTCCCTGGAATATGTTGCCTAGCGCCTCTGCCCACGGCTGGCGCACCGGCTGCCGCCTCCGCCTCATAGGCGGCTCCAGGATGTCCAGAATCCTCTCCATGGCTGTCTCCACAGCCCTGGGCTTCACTTCCTCCACCTTCTCGTTTTCAACCATCCGCACAGCGACCTGCATCAGGTCCCGGACCATAGAGTCCACGTCGCGGCCCACGTATCCGACCTCCGTGAACTTCGTAGCCTCGATCTTGATGAAAGGCGCCGCAGTCAGGTTCGCCAGCCGCCGCGCAATCTCCGTCTTGCCGACCCCGGTCGGCCCGATCATCAGGATGTTCTTGGGTATGACCTCGTCCCTCAGCTCGTCGGATAGATTCCGGCGGCGGTAACGGTTCCTCAGCGCAACAGCCACAGCGCGCTTTGCCTTGTCCTGGCCTATTATGTACTTGTCGAGTTCTTCGACAATCCGTTTTGGTGTCAAACTATCAGCATCGATCACAATTTTACTCCATTCTTTGAATCGCGTCCTTCGACAGGCTCAGCATGCGGCCCGGCGCGAGACGGGCCGGGCCATCGGCCGATTCAAACTCATCGCTCATCGCTCATCGCTCGCCGTTCACCCTACATCTCTTCAAGCGTAATTTTGTCATTCGTATATATACATATACTTGCCGCCACGCGCATGGATTCCTCCACTATCTCCCGTGCGGATAGTTCCGTATTTTTAAATAATGCCCGTGCCGCGGCGAGTGCAAACCCGCCGCCTGAGCCAATAGCTGCTACGTCGTCATCCGGCTCGATCACTTCACCGTTGCCTGAGATTACCATCAGATACTGCGTGTCTGCCACGATCATAAGGGCTTCGAGCCGCCGGAGGATGCGGTCCGTCCGCCACTCCTTCGCAAACTCGATGAGCGCGCGCCGGACGTTGCCGTGAGACTCCTCCAGCTTCGTCTCAAATTTATCAGTAAGCGCCTGGGCATCCGCTACAGCCCCAGCGAAGCCGACAATTACCTTATCGTGATATATCCTACGCACTTTGCGCGCGGATTGTTTCATTATGGTATTTTCGATCGTGACCTGACCGTCTCCTGCGACCGCCACTTTACCATCGCGCTTGACGGCCACTATGGTCGTGCCGTGCATCTTGTCCATAGTTCCTCCGATTCAGCGAAAGATATAAGGATGTAGGATGGGTGTTGGGTGTTGGTGTTGGGTCATGGGTCATGGGTCATGGGGCATGGGAAGACCCACTATCACCTAACCCGGCGGAGCCGGAACCAAGAAGGTATGCCAGA
>JACPPP010000337.1 GCA_016190935.1 Armatimonadota bacterium
CTGTGTACAAATCGAGAACTCGCACCATTTGGGACTATGCAGGTCTGGATGCAGCCTCAGTTAGTCCCAGAACCCGCGGAAATACGCCCATTTACGGGCCGGCTTCCGCGCTCATGAATAGATCGGGTTAGCAGAGCTACAGGGTAGCCGGACGCTTTCAGATATGACAGCGTCTGTATCTTATCCACATCATCGACTGTACTCTTTGCCTTAATCTCCACAAGGCAGTCTTCCACCACGAAATCCACGCGCTTTTTCCCGAGGGATTGATCCTTGTAACGAACCTCAATATCTACCTCTCGGCTCGTATCCAAACCTGCTGCCACCAATTCTCTGTGCAGAGCTCGTTGATAAAACACTTCCTCAAAGCCCGGACCCAGTGTATTATAGACTTCCATCGCACACGCGATTATCTTTGCCGTCATTTCAGATAGAAGATAGTTGCTATTGGTATATCTTGCGTCAGTACTCTTCAGCGAAATCATCTCCTTCAGCGTCTCAGCGATTCAGACGGTCATCTACCGCCTCCAGCATAGTACCACAACTTTCCCTTGCCCAGCTTGACTGATTTTTCTATAGCCGATGCTACAAATCCTTTCGCAAATGCCACCGCTTGACGGGCTTCGTCTCCATGCGCGAGCCTTGCCGCGATCGCAGCGGTCAAGATGCAGCCCGTACCGTGTAGGCTCTTACCCTCGATGCGCGCGCCCGCAAACTCGGCAAATCGCTCGCCGTCGAACAGCAGGTCAATGGGATCTGCGTCGAAGTGCCCACCCTTGATCAGAACATAACGCGCTCCAAGCGAGCTGATCTTTATTGCCGCATGCTTCGCGCTTTCTATGTCCTTTACCGGGAGCTTTGCAAGCTCCTCTGCCTCGGCCAGGTTTGGCGCTACCATCAGGCAGCAGGGGATGAGATCGCGCCTCATCCGTTCCACCGCGCGCGCAAGCAATAGCCTGCTTCCATCCTTGGCGAAGATCACAGGGTCAAGCACGACGTTCGGGATATCCCTTCGCTCGATCCTCTCTGCGGCGATGCTCACGTTCTGCTCCGAGAAAAGCATACCGATCTTGCAGGCGTCCGCTCCGATGTCTCGAACGACGGCATCGATCTGCGCAGCAACCACCCTTGGCGGAACCTTGTTGATCTTCCTCACGCCCTGGGAGTTTTGAGCCGTAACCGCCGTAACCACCGAAAGGCCATAGACTCCAAGCTCGGCGAAGACCTTAAGATCGGCCTGAATTCCTGCTCCTCCGCTCGAATCTGATCCAGCGATCGTAAGTGCGGTCCTCATTCTTCCCACCACGACTCGTCGAGGAGTTCTGAGAGGTCGGCGATCACCCTGTCTGGAGCGGATTCCGCGGGCGCGGCAGCCGCGTCTTCCTTCGTTGAAATCCCCGTCAGCACGAGCACCGTCCGCATACCGAGGCGTTTTCCGATGAGGACGTCCGTCTCAATCCGGTCACCGACAATCACGCTCTCTTCGGGCGCGCTTCCTGATTTCTCAAGCAGCTTCCTGATCGGATATGTTTCCGGCTTGCCGACTATGAACGGCTGGACGCCGGAAGCCGTTTTGACCGCGCTCACAATCGATCCGCTGCCCGGCGCCACGCGCCCGGCTTCAAGCGGGAAGGTTGCGTCACAGTTCGTGGCAACGAACCGTGCTCCGTGGATAATCGCCTGCTGTGCTTTGGTCAGCTTCTCGTAGTTGAACCCTCTTTCCAGGCCTACTACTACGTAGTCTACGCAGTCTGTCGCGCAGTCCCGGACCACTCTCATCCCCACCGACTCCAATTCACTGATGAGGCCATCCTCACCCACAACGTACACACTCCGACCCGCTGCGCCGCTTTCGCTGAGATACAGCGCTGTGGCATAGGCGGAAGTCATAATGTCGTCTGCATCCGCGGGGATGCCCATGGAACTGAGCTTTGCCTGATATATCTCTCTTGACAGGGTTGAGTTATTTGTGAGGAAGAATATCTTTCGTCCGCGGCGCCTGAGCTCTTGCACACTCTCTGAAGCGTGCGGCAGCAACTCCATCCCACGGTAGATGACGCCGTCGAGATCGAATACATAAGTTATCGGCTTGTTGATCAACCTGCTTACTGCCTCTCTTTTCAAGCAGTAATCCTACCATTTCCTGCGCGGGAAGTCAAACAGAAAAAATAGGAGGCTGTTGCGATAAACGGCGAAATTGCGTGTTGAGCGAGCTGTTGCCGAGGCCGAAGATGTTCTCTTGACTTGGAGCCGTAATCGTGGCATACTTGAATTGACGGAGGCTGTTATAACGATATGTTGATAGTTTTGTCGGGAGGAAATTTAACATTAGCGCAGTGAGCTTTGAACAAGAGGCGCGATATACGCGCGCGGAGAGATTTACATACGATGAAATTAAGCTCCGAATACTGGATGGGCGGCTGGCTCCGGGAACACGGCTGGTTATCAGGAGACTAGCCAAAGAATTGGGCGTGAGCGCCATCCCTGTTATATTGGCGCTCAGGATGCTGGAGCGAGATGGCCTGCTTGTAAATATTCCGGGACACGGAAACTGTGTCAGGACCTGGAGCAGAGAGGAAATAATCGATCTGCACAGGATTCGAGCGTTCCACGAGGCGCTGGCTGCACGCCTGTGCACCGAACGCGCCACCGAGGAAGACATAAAGGCGATCGTCTCGGCCAACGAGGCATTTAAACGCGCCACCGAGGCCAGCGATCCTGAAGCACACGTTGACGCTGACCTGAGTTTTCACGTTGCCCTGGTTCGAGGCGCGCATTGTCCGGACCTGGAGAGGATGACGAACAACGGCGCAGTCATCGAATGTAGCATGAGAGAGTTCGGCATCAGCCTGAACTTCCCTCGCAAGGTTGTCCAGGAGTTCAAGGAACTTCACACTCCAATAGCTGAGGCTATCGTGCAACGCGACCCGGATGCTGCCGAGAAAGCTGCCCGGCAGCACGTGGAGGAATCGCTGACGCGAAATCTGGACTGGATCGACAAGATAGCTCAGGCTATGGAGGATGATGCAGAGCGATCCCTCCCAAAGTGGCTTCAGCCTAGAGCAACATCGACCGGATAGCTTCCTCCAGTCTGGGTCAGGTCACGGTTGATACGTGACCCAGACAGGGCTCGCCCAGGCGACGTGTCCGTCGATCTGCTCTACTCTTGCGTAGTAGTAGTGTTCACCTGGCGCAAGGGTCTCTTCTTTATACCTGAACTCTATTTCCTCTCCAGAACCATTCCTTCTTTCGATATATTGGTTGTCGCGGATGATAACTACCTCTTTGATGGGTGCAGTTGCTATCACCTTCACATAAAGCTCCGGGATAGTCTTTGAGCTTGTATCGTCTCCCATTATCGCCTGGCCTCGCGATGTCCACATCCTGTAGTCCAGGATGATGTTCGACGTGGCCCCATAAGCATGCCTTTTTCTCATCGCATCTATCAGGCCCTCTCTTGATCCGTCCTCCGAGATGACACAGGCATAGGAGATGTGGGTTGAGACGTGGTCTGAACTTGCTATCACTCCCAGTTTGTATCCCTTGGCCCAAGCATTCCACACCCAGCCGCTATCCTGATACCCTCCAGCCTCGCCCGACACAAAGTCCGGACGTGTTTTCCCAGGGGCCAACGGAGCGCCTTCGTGTTCGGCGGAAGTTCGCTCACCCTGGAATATCTCTACAACAGGATCGAGATCATGGTGGTTGTCTCCCCAGTCTGTCCCCATATTACTCGTGGCAGACGTGTGCGGGATTGCGATGCCGTGGTTCTCACGCAAATAAGGATAGATGATAGGGCCGGACCTCAGCTCCCCTTTGACCTCTTTGGGTTCAAGAGGGAGTAGTCTCTTCCCGCGATGCGCAAAAATGAGATTGCGGTGCCCATTCGGATTAGGAACACTTCGCTCGTACGCGAAGAGAGGAGTGAAGCACCCGGGGATGTGGAACATGTCGGCTACCTTCATAGTTCGCCACCACTGATAATCGTCGTAGTCCCCGTGGTCGGTAGTGGCGCCGAAGTCCAGGTTGGCGGCGTCTATGAAATATCTGTAGACGTCCAGAAGGCTGCCTTCGTTCGCGCCGTCGCTGGAGATCTCTGAGTGATGGTGAAGATCGCCCCGGTATATCCTGTAGGTCTTACCACCTACGCGGATAGTATAGTTCCGAATCTTCGCTACTTGTTCTTTCTCGTGCGGCTCCAATTGCTTGCGGGTCGGCGGTTCTGTCGACCTTTGGCCGAAGCTCATAGCAGCATCCGGTGAGGCTGTAACCGTAGCAAACATGATGTCAGCATTGTCCGGCCTGGTCCTAAGGTCCCAGTGTGGTCCATGGTCCACTGCCCAAGCGATCGACACCCGGCCATCGCTTGCGGCCACCGCGTCCAAAGGACACTCGTTGCGGCCCGCGCTCTCGGGAAACACTATCGGCGCCGACCAGCGGTCTCCGGAGTAATATGAGGCCATAACTTCCCAGTCGGCCAATGCGCCAAACTTGTCCATCAGCATCTCCGCATTCGTGCGAGGCCGGAATATGACCCACATCCGCCCACGACCATCAAGCGTGAGGTGAGGCGAGGCCATGAAACGTTCGACTCCTGGCGGCACCCGCTTGCTCAAGTCGTCGCGCGGCTCAAACCACTTTCCGTCGGAAAAGATGGCAAAACGGATACTTCTAGAACAGTAGATCGGGCTGCCGCCTGTGAGCAGAAGCCCGTAGTCCTTGCCCCAGTTTTCATCGGACTCTTCGTAGGCAACCCAGAGCCGGTCGTCGTCATCAACCGCCAGAGTCGGGTTAGCGTGGAACCTAGAAGAGTTAGTAACCTTTATCAGTTTGCCAGGCTTGCCGTCCTTCACCGGGCGTAGAAGAATGTTGTAACTGCCTGTGTCGTAACTGTCCCAGGCTACCCACACTCTGCTCTTGCTGTCCGAGGCAACCGCCGGCCTCCAGTCATTGGCCTGCCTGCCCTTCTTCGGATCGCTCAAGTTGATCTCACTGGACCATTTGTCTCCGATGAGCGACATAAGGAAGATGTCGGACCTGCCGTCTCGGAATCCCTGCCACACCAGGTGCAGATTGCCCTTCCGGTCAGAGATCAAACGATGAAAGATGTTATTGCCCCGCCCACTGGTCAACTGCTGAGTGGAACTCCAGTCACCGCTGTAAGAGCGGGCCACAAGCTGCCAGTCGGCGCCAATCCGCTCAGACCAGATAACCCAGAGGCGTCCTAGCCCGTCCACTGCGGCTGTACTGCCGAAGAAATCACCCGGCCTTTCCGTTAACTTTGCAGGCTCAGACCATACTCCTTTATGCCCCCGCCTTACAAATACAGTATCTCCGGGGTTCTTGTAGCCGATCCACGCCATCCAGACGTCCCCGTTCTTTTCTACTGCAAGTGATGGGTGGTCATCCTCATGTTCCGGGCCTGTCAGACGCTCCACAGGCGGCACGCGATAGACCTGAATCCGCGCACTCAGAATCGGAAGAACGTCCCACTCTGGGATGTCCATCGGGCGAAACTTGAACTCATCGAGCCAGAATTTAAGTCCAGCGGCGTCGTGCTGCTCAGCCGTCCAGGACCAGAGGAAGGAATGGCGTTTCCTCGGCTGCTTGAGCTTCAAGCGAAAAGTTGCCGTTTCTGGACCTCGGTAGTAGACGTTCACGCCGGTCAGATCGACCAGCGTCGGGCGCGGTAGAGGACGCACAGCCTGATTCACTGCGCCCCAGTGCTCCATATCCTGCCAGCTACGGGTGGAGGCGGCCCAACTGTGGTTGTCGGTGACCTTGTCGTCCTTGCCGAAATGGTAGCCGGAGATTTTAACAATCTCGCCTTCTGAGATGCTTATTGATCCATCCCAGGCGGTTGGCTTGGTATCGTACACACCGAATACAAGCCTGATTGCCTTCAATTCACTGTCATTTGCGATAACGTGTTGAGATCCTGCCAGCCACATGGCTACGGCCAGTGCGACAACTAGACGTTTTTTCAATTCTCCCTCCAACTGAAGCACGGCTTTATTTCCTGCGTGGCTTGGTCAACGTCATAACATCGAACGGTCGGCCATCCACATCGATCGCCCGCAACTCCAGGGTCTTTCCTGCAATGCATACCTGCACAAAGTGGGGTATCGACAGCGCCTGCGCCGTATGCCAGGCGCGCTTGTGGTAGAACCAATTGGATGTTCCTGCGCCTCCTGCGACAATGTAGATAACGCCGTTGTCCATATCGACCTTGTTGCTCCTGATGGGATAACTCCGCTCGTAGACTATGGTGTGGGAGTTGAAAACGATGTCCACGCCATACTTCTCAAAGATCGGGCAGAGCACGCGCATTCCGGGTATCTCCCAGTTGCCCGAAACGTAAGGCGGATAATGGAAAAACACGAACTTCCAATCAGCCTTAGAGGACGCGAGATCTTTTAGAAGAAACTCGTACTGGGGCGAACCCGATGAGAAGGCCAGCTTTTCAGGATTACTATACAGAGACTTCTCGTCTATCTTGTCCTTCTTGAAGAGATCGTCGATACCCAGTGTGCAATCCAAAACTGTGAAGTGCGCGTTTCCGTAATCGAACGAATAGTAGTTCTCCGGATCAGGGTAGCTCACGAAATCATAGTACAGTGGCGAGCCCAACTCGTGGTTGCCCAATACGAGATAAAACGGAGTGTTGACGAACAGGTTCCGTCCGGGACCGAAGAAGTAGCTATCCCATTCCTCGTATGTTCTGCCACTTCCCACGACATCGCCGACGAACACCGTGAAGTCCGGCCGATAGCGGACAAGCTGGCCGAACAACTGCTCGTTGAAATTGGGTTTGTTGTACGCCCCGTATCCGCCTGTTTCGCTCGTTACCGCGAATGAGAACGGCCCGTCCTTGAGCACTGCTGTCTTTAGTGAATGCTCTCCGCTTTCGACGATTCTGCCCGCGCTGTTTCTCGACTTTACGACATAGTTATAAGAAGTGTCTACTTTGAGACTGGTTAGCGTTACACAGTGTATAGAAGTTAGTCCGGCGTTGTTGACCGTCTTCTCAGTCTCCTTCACCGACTCTAACTTGCCGTCCGACCCTAATCTGGGCCGGCGGGTCTCGAAGAAGGTGACGGACGACGAAGCAGGCTCCGATGTTTCCCACATAATCTTCATCGAATGCTGAGTCGGCCACTGAAGGTACGGCCCCTTGACGATCTTGAAGGAGGCTTCTTGATCTTCTTGTTTGTCACTCTGAGCTTTGACAAGATCGCCTATCCCGATTGCCGCCATGATACAGAAGGCAAGGATCGCGTATCTGGCTTTGCTCATAGTAGAAATTACCTCCTTTCTTGGTATGGATGCTAGCCGGCGGGAGCAGGAGTTGGCCACCATTCGCCTTTATGCCTCGTTCGGTGAGTGCGCAGCCTGCCTTCCACTTAGCCCCCTGTTCGTAGGCTCCGACGTCGGGAGACTTGCCGGAATGGCCGTCAGTGATGCCGGAGATCGCCCGGCCTGCGTCGACGGCAGGCGAATCCGGTGTGAGGCGAAAGTCATAGTTCTCCGGATCGAGGAGCTTTGCGTCCTGTATCTCCAGATTGTCCCCAAACATTGCTCCTGGAGGCAGCTTGCCACCACTATCGGTCCACATCCTGCCGACGAAGATATTGTTCACGATATGTGTCCCAGCCATGTTAAGCTCTTTTAGCTTTCCCGGCGGTCCCACTCCGGATATGGCGGACCCGCCGAGAACAGTATTGTTATAAACTCGTGAGTTATTGTTCGGCATGTTCATCTGGATGCAGTTCCAAAGGACATTCCAGACAACGTTGTGGTGAACGAGGAAGTTGCGCGAGCCGTTATCGAGATAGATGCCGGAACCGCCGAAGTTGTCATGACACCAGTTGTAAGCGATCACCGTGCCCTTGCCATCGCCGTAGGTATAGGTGATTCCCATGTCATGGTTCACCAGGCCGACGTTATACATGTGGTTGTATTCGATACGACTTGCGAGGAAACTTCGCTGGATGATCGCGCTGTCGCCGGTGTTGAACATCGTGTTGCCCCGTACGGTGTGGTCGTATCCGTAACCATTCACCGCTGCGCAATCCAGCCCTGCGTAGTTCACGTCGTGAATTAGACAGTTCGCAATTAGGATTCGGATGCTGTCTTTCTGTAAGCCTATCCCGTTCCCCGCGCTGTAAGCAATGGTACAATTCCGTACCTCGTTATCACTGCCTCCGATCATCAGGCCTGTGTCAAACCTGCCCGCATCCCAACTGTTAATGTGCTTGAAGACAGCCACATGTGAGAGGTAGCTCAGATGACAATCATCTACGATACACTTAGTGCATCCCGACATATCGATTCTCGCAGCAAAGACCGATATACCATTAAGTTCAATGTGAGATAGCCCCCTGAGGTCAAAAGCCAGGTCGCGCTTCTTAGCCTCGATTAGATGCTCCTTGGGCTTCGCGCTGCCAGGCAGCCAGAGATAGAGTTCGAAGGATGATCGATCGAGCCACCATTCGGTCTCGCAGTCCAGCGTCGAAAGCGGGCCGCGAGTCAGATAGTACGGGTTTCCATCGCGGGGGTCATATGCCGTCCTGGACCAGTCGGCCTTCCGTCCGAACCGGGTCATATCCGTTATCTCAATGTGGAGCTTGTTTCCCTCGTGCCTCAATATGCGAGTGGTGCACGCCTTCGCGCGGGTTCCGCCGTCGATCCACATCACCGCTCCATTCCAGTAGCCGTCCGGCTGCGTGATGTGTGAGTCAACCACGCGCTCAGCGGTCGTGCCTTCCTCACACCACGCGTAATTCTGATGAAGAAGATCAAGACCGGTGTTCGGCCAGCGGGCCTCGATCATCATCTGGCCGTCGACAAAGACTTGCTCAACTGGCCATTTCACCTTTGTCTTATAGATATGGCCTTCGTGGGTCCTCCATTCCAAGAGAGACTCCGCTCCGCTTACGACAGCCATCTCGTTCGGATACGCTTCGAAGCGGATCGGCTGGCTCGGCACTCCCGATCTCGCCGGTCGGACCGTCTCTCGATAGATGCCCTCCCGGATTAGGCATGTATCCCCCGGTTTCATCACATTGGCTGCCTTTTGAATTGTGCGGAAGGGGTTTTGCTTAGTGCCGGGGTTCGAGTTTCTGCCGCCGGGCGCGACATAGTAGGTTGTGCCATGAGCGATGCTGCTGACTGCTGCTGCAAGCGTGGCAACGAGCAGGAACTGGCGTGTGGTCATTTGTAGAGTGTCTCCGTCCTATAAGGTAAACCCTCTGGCTCTTCTTATTGCTGAAACCGCGCCCTTCCGACTTTATTACGACGAGAGATGAAGCCAAGCCGGAATTGACTGCTCATATCCGTCGCGCATAGCGGCCGCTATGCCCTCTATCCAGCTCAAGTTGCGGGCCAGCGACTGCTCCACGTGCAGCCGGCCGGCCTTCTCCGCCGCATCGGGATCGCGGCGTGTAATAGCCGCGACAATCGGGTTGTGGACGATCTTAAGCTCCTGAACGATCTTGCGGGGGAAATCAAGGCTTATCCCGAACTCCCGCATGCTGCACTCTGTGATTGACCCATTGTTGGTCATCCGCTCAAGATCTGAGCAATGTGCGCCTCGCACAACTGCCATGTGAAACTCAAGGTCGGCTTGAACCTGTGCCCCCGGATCATTGGCCTCGGTAGCATGTATGAAAGACTCATTTGCGGCAACGATGGCTCGTATATCGGCCTCGCTGGCTCTCTCGGCACACAGGCGAGCGGCCAAAGCTTCGTGGAAGGCACGAATTCTGTGCAGGTCGATTATCTCTTCTCTGCTCCAGGTCCTGACACACGTCCCGTGGCCGGGGATGTTAAGGAGCATGCCATCTCGCTCCAGCATTCTGAGCGCCAGCATAATGGGTATCGCACTTACTCCCAGTTCCCTGGCCAGGTTCCTTATGATGAGTCTGGAACCCGGAGCAAGTCGCCCGTCGAGTATTCGCTGTTTGATCTCATTATACGCGAATCTCTCTGCGCGCACATATGGAGCTTCTTCCTCGCGTACCAAGAACTGCATGTATCTGCCTCCGAAGCTGGCTAACCGCTTACGCGGCTGTTGCCGATAGCGAGTATTATTATTGCAGCGATCAACACGCCCAAGCCCGCGCATAGGGTCCCGACGGCGGACCTCGGAGCTTTCCTCCACTCACCGGTCAGGAATCCGATCAGATTCGCCACTATGATCGATGTTGCCATAAATATGGCAAACCCTACAGTTGCAGGAGCATCGTTTTTAGCATATTCAAGGCATCCTGAGCCTGTCGAAGGGTGCCGAC
>JACPPP010000353.1 GCA_016190935.1 Armatimonadota bacterium
ACGAACATCTCCACGAAGTCAGACCCGCTTATGTGGAAGAACGGCACTCCCGCTTCTCCTGCAATCGCCCGAGCCAGCAAAGTCTTGCCGCATCCGGGGGCCCGAGCAGTAGCACACCCTTCGGTATCTTCGCTCCCAGAGCCTGGAATTTCTTCGAGTTCTTCAAAAACTCGACTACTTCTTCCAGTTCCTGCTTTGCCTCGTCCACGCCTGCAACATCGTCAAACGTCACCTTCGGCACGTTCTCCGACAGCCTCCTTGCCTTGGCGCGCCCAAAAGAAAGCGCCTGGTTGCCTCCAGCCTGAGCCTGCCTCATAAAGACTATCCACAACACCGCGAGCAGGCCGAATGGCAGCACGAGAGAGAACAGCAGCCCCTGCGCTATATCCGAAAACGCAGAGTTTTCGACCGTCACATCCACGTTGTGCTTCTCCGCGGCCTGGGTGATGAACTGGCTCTGAGCATCCGGTTGCGGTGGAAGCGCTACCAGTATCTTTGTTCCGTCCTTAAGCTCGCCGAAGAACTGGTCCTTCTTTATGACTCCCCTTACAACCTTATCTTCCTGAACAAGCTTGAGAGCAGCAGTATAGCTCACGTTCTTGCGGGTCTCACCCATGTGCGCGAACGGACTGTCCTTTGCCCTCAGCAGTAGAAAAACAAGAACTATAGCTGAGATTATGACAATAGTTCTAAGATATCGATTCAAAATGGAACCTCCAGGTTCCGGCGAGCAGCCAAGTCTGCTGGGCAAGCGCCGGAACTAACCGTATTATACCACAGGCTGGTCACGTAAGCAACTCAATTCGACACATTATGCCCGGCCGCTTTCTGAGGTCAAGAAACCTGTGAAAGTTTCCAATAATTGGATTACGTCAGAAACTGCCGCGCAGATTCACTGGGACCATATTATATGCGATTCGGTACTAAGCTAGCGATCCTTTTTTGGGTGTGTACTGTTAGTATTACCTGCCTCACGGTAGCATTCTTCTATCGTGAGGCAGTGTCCGCCATACGAAAAGAGGCCGATGCCAGACTTTCGGATGTGGCGCTTTGCGCGTCTCATCTCATCGATCCTGCGGTCCACTCGAAGATCAGAATCTCAGATGGTGAACGCGGAGTCCATTATCAGATCATCCAACGCAAGCTCAAGCAGTTCCACAAATCGAACCCGTCCATCCGCCACATTTACACGCTTGTCAAGGGGGCAAAGCCGAATGAGCTCAAGTTTATGGTAGATGTGGGGGCGAACCCACCGCTTCTTGCAGAGGTCGGATTACCGTGGGATGTCTCCGATCATCCCGAGATACAGAAGGCCTTCAGCCGGGCGGTTGCGGACCCGGTGATAAGGCGAGATATGTGGGGCACGTGGCTCTCCGGCTACGCTCCTATTAAAGACTCTTCCGGCAAGACCATTGCCATAATCGGGCTCGATATGGCCGCAGGCCAGGTGATGCGATCCGAGGCCCGAATAACGCTCTCTGCCGTCGTTGCGGCGATTACTGCTATCTTGCTGGCAACAATCCTCAGTCTGGCGCTCAGTATGAAGATAAGCAAGCCCATAATGCAGCTTACCACAGCGACCCGCCACATTGCAGATGGCAACCTGGACTATACTATTTCCGTCGATAGCAAGGACGAGATCGGGAGCCTCGCGTTCAACATGAACAGGATGGTATCCAGCCTGCGAGAAAGCCAGGCGAGTCTCCTGCAGAGGGCCAATACAGATGGCCTGACGAGCCTTTACAATCACCGCTACTTCCACGAACGGCTGGGACAGGAGCTCAAGCGCGCTCTGCGATACAACCATCCTCTTTGTCTGATAATGATCGACCTCGACGGGTTCAAGGCAGTGAACGACAGCCTGGGTCATCCTGCCGGAGACACGATTCTGCGGAATTTCGCGAAGCTGCTGCTCGCGGAAATAAGGGAAATAGATATAGCCGCGCGCTACGGGGGAGACGAGTTTGCGGTGATACTCCCAGAAACCGGTCTGGAGGAGGCCACGCAGATAGCCGAGCGGGTTCGCGCCTCAGTGGAACGCCGGCCGCATTTGAGTGACGAGGCTGAATCGGCCAAGGGGCAGAAGTCGGGCAGCAACGCGCACTGGAAGATTACGCTTAGCATAGGTATTGCGGAATGCCCGAGGCATGCCAGGCAGAGAGATGCCCTGGTCTCCGCAGCCGATATAGCCATGTACCATGCAAAGCACGTCTCTCAGAATATGGTCTGCACCTATGACAACGTTCCCGGCGCGGGCGGAAGCATGGACCCCTGCCGCATTTACACGTTCCTGCAGAGCGCAAGCGTAAGCACTATTGCCGCTCTGGCGACCGCGGTCGATGCAAAGGACCACTACACCCACGGCCATTCGGAGTCGGTGGCCAGATACGCGGTCGGGATTGCTACGGAGATCAGGCTGTCGCAGGAAGACAAGTTCAATGTGCGTATCGCAGCACTGCTTCACGATGTCGGCAAGATAGGCATGCCCGATACGATTCTAAACAATCCGGGGCAGCTCGATACTCACGAACGGGAGATCATTCGCAGCCATCCGTCCGTCGGCGAGCGAATCGTAAAGCAGGTGCCGCAGTTGCAGAAGATCCTGCCCGGAATACTCTATCATCATGAGCGCTGGGACGGCACGGGCTATCCGTGCGGGCTTTCCGGGGAGAAAATACCGCTTCCGGCCAGGATAATCTGTGTGGCAGACTCGTTCGACGCAATGACCTCAAACCGACCCTACAGAAACGCCATGAGCGTTCCGCAGGCTCTTGCCGAGATCAGATCGTGCGCAGGGACTCAGTTCGACCCGGCATGTGTCAATGCACTCATCCGCTGGATACAGTCTGCCGAACTCCAAGCCGCTTAGTCCGAATCATTCACTCGTAGTCTATCAGATGTTCATCATATACGTTTGCGCCTGCCGCATCTTCATCTGGTAGTCGATTAGATCCTGGACAGTAGTTCCGTCCACCACCTCGGACACAGCGTCTTTGAGTCTAATCCAAAAATGAGCTACGCTGCAGGAGACCTGTTCGGGACAGCCGGACGGCTCATCCTCGTTCACGCACTGCACCGGCAGAATCGGGCCGGACAGCGCCCGCAGAATATCGCCGATAGCAATCTGCTCCGCCGGCCGCGCGAGGTCATAACCCCCGGACGCCCCTCTGATGCTTCTTATAATCCCGGCCCGCCGAAGTATCGCGAGCACCTGTTCGAGGAATTGCTCAGGGATGTTCTGGCTCGCAGCCACCTCGTGGGCCTGAATAGGCGCATTAGACCTGTTGAGCGCAATATAGACTACGGCTCTAAGCCCATAGTCCTCTTTGGCTGTGAAATTCACTTCTGTCTCCAATTATAGTAGCTGTCAGCCGTCAGCAGTCAGCAGTCAGCCGCCAGCCTGACAGGTGTTAGGTGTTGGGTGATGGGTGTTGGTAAGGGTCATGGGACATGGGACATGGGGCATGGGGCATGGGAAGGCCCTCTGTTCCCTGTTCCCTGTTACCTGTTCCCTTGCTCAAAGCCTTCCCAGCGCCTGGTCGAGATCGGCGATTATGTCGTCGATATGCTCGATCCCGACCGAAAGCCGGACGTAATCATCTGTAACACCTGTCGAGGCCTGTTCTTCGGGCGTAAGCTGCTGGTGGGTCGTAGACGCAGGATGTATGATCAGGCTCTTCGCGTCCCCGATATTGGCAAGATGCGAGAAGAGTTTCACTGAATTAATAAGCTCGATTCCGGCCTCCCGGCCTCCCTTTACTCCAAAGCCTACTATGGCCCCCTGTCCCTCCGGCAGGAAACGCATGGCCTTTTCATAGTCCTGGTGAGATGGAAGTCCGGGGTAGTTAACCCACGTTACGGCCGGATGTTTCTCCAGCCACTTGGCCACAGCGAGAGCATTCTCGGAATGCTGCCTCATCCTGAGCGGCAGTGTTTCTAGCCCCTGCAGGAACAGGAACGCGTTGAAAGGAGAAAGCGCCGGCCCCATGTCGCGAAGAAGCTGCACCCGAACCTTGATTATGTACGCGATGCCTGGCACTACGGCTTTATCGTGCAGCCCAAAGGCCTCCCAATAGCTGACACCATGATATGACGGATCCGGGTCAATAAGTTCAGGGAATTTGCCGTTTGCCCAGTTGAACTTGCCTGAATCGACTATCGCTCCTCCGATGCTCGTGCCGTGGCCCCCCACGAACTTCGTGAGCGAGTAGATCATGACGTCCACGCCGAAATCCGCTGGCCGCAGAAGAGGTGGAGGCGTAACCGTGTTGTCCACAAAGAAGGGAATCCCGTGCTTATGTGCGATGTCCGCGATGGCAGGATAGTCGTCCACGTTGTTCTTTGGATTGCCGATGGACTCTGTGAAGACAAGCCTTGTGTCGTCATCGATGGCGGATTCGATACTTGCCGGGTCGGATGAATCGACGAATCTGACCTCTATCCCAAGTTTGGGCAGGGTGTAATGGAACAGATTATAGGTGCCGCCGTAGAGATAACTTGTGGAAACGATGTTCTGTCCGGCGCGGGTTATGTTGAGAATCGACAGAGTTATCGCGGCCTGGCCTGACGCTAACGCCAGCGCCCCGGTCCCGCCGTCCAACTCGGCAAGCCTCTTCTCCAGGACGTCCGTAGTTGGGTTCATTATCCTTGTGTAAATGTTGCCGAACTCTTTTAGACCGAAGAGATTTGCCGCGTGTTCCACGGAATTGAACACGTAAGAAGTTGTCTGGTAGATCGGCACTGCGCGGGCGTTGGTCGCCGGGTCTGGAACCTGTCCTGCGTGAAGCGCTGCTGTCTCTGCTCGACTACGTTGTCTTTCTGTTGACATTCGGAATGCCTCCTCTTATAATCTAGGATGAAAAGGAAAGGGCGAGATCGTTCTCATTCATCTCCAGCCGCACTCAGGGCACTTGGTGTGGTCCTATAACTCTCACGGAGACAATCCTTCTCAGGCATCCTGAGCCTGTCGAAGGATGCGACCCCACCAGACGGTCCAATTTTAGGATGCACTCTAAGAGAGGTGAAATCGTGGGAAAGATTCTGATTGTAGTCGCCGGTATTGCGTTGACGTGTGCGACGGCGGCGATGATCCTGCAGCCGCTTCCATCGGTCGCACAGGAGCAGTCGGGTTACTTGGGAACACAGGTCTGCACAGGCTGTCACAAGGCCACTTATGAAGAATGGCTCCTCACTCCGCACAGGAGAACGCTCGCCGAGGGCCGCGCTCCCGATCGTACGGGATGCGAATCCTGTCACGGTCCGGGCGGTGAGCACGTCGCAGGAGGCGGAGACCCGACCAAGATTATAAGGCTGAACGAGCTTCAGCCGAAGGCTGTAACGGAAATCTGCCTCAAATGCCACAGGCAGCAGGATGTACTCCTCTACAGGACCAGCCTTCATTCCTCAGCAAAGGTGAAGTGCACCAACTGCCACGACCTGCACACTGCGGCAGGCGCGACAATGCTTCGGAACACCGAGTCCAAACAGTACAGCATAAGCGGACTCACTCGACTGATCGAGGACGTAAAACAGCAGTCCAATATAGCTTCAACCTCTGAGGAAAAAGATAAGGCTTTAACCAGGCTGGAGGGGCTTGAGAAAAAGAAAGCCGATCTGCAGAAGAGCCTCGATGTAGTGCCGACAAGAAACCGCAGAGAGGGTGAGCCTGAACTCTGCTTAACTTGCCATAAAGAGCTTCAGGCACAGTTCAATCTGCCGACCCACCATCCCGTTAGAGAGGGTAGGATGCAGTGCAGCGACTGCCACAACCCGCACGGAGGCACGAGAGGCAACCTGCGGGAAGAGACCATCAACCAGACGTGCTTCCGATGCCATCCTGAGATTGAGGGGCCTTACGTTTTCGAGCATCCTCCGGTAAGCGAGGACTGCACAATTTGTCACAGACCGCATGGATCGCCGCAGAACTATCTGCTCAAGCAGACGCAGCCGTTTCTGTGCCTGAAGTGTCACGCCGGTCCACACTCTCGCAGTGGTACGCTCGCAAACGGCAGCGATGCAGCGACTACCTCGCGCGTCCCGTACTACTACTGGCAGTGCACAAGCTGCCACAACAGGCCGCACGGCTCGGACAGTCACGCCGCGTTTCACTATTAATTGCTGAAGGAGGTGCAAACAAAATGAAGAGAATACTGAGAGTGCATCCCAGAATCCTCGGGTCCTTCGGACCCGGCTTCGGCATCCTTCGACAGGCTCAGGATGCAGTCCGAAGCAACATGATGGGAGTAATACTTGCTTTAACATTAGCACTGGCGCTGCCGTGTATACTTGTGGCTCAGGAGCCGAGTCCTATGCTTCCGGCGGCTGGAGACAGCGCGCGCATCGGCGCTTTCACTGTGGAGCTGTACCCTGTCAGCAACGACGAGGAGAACCAGACGTGGGTCCGCAAATACGAAGGTCAGCGAGATGGTGGCTGGTCGATTGGGAATGTCGACCTCAACTGGTACTCCGGCGGCTGGCAGGCGTTCCTGGACGGCAACGACATATTGAGCGGAAACACTTACCTCAGAACCGAACTCGGCTATTCGGACAACTGGTGGCTGCGGGCATTTACGTCGGCTGTGACCCGAAGAATACCGCTCATACCGTTCAGTCCGGCCGTAGAGCCTGGAGAGGTGCTGATACCTGCCGTGATAGCGCCGTCTTTTGAGGTAGATCGAGCATCTACGGGCGCTCGTTTCTCATTTTCGCCGCTTAACACGGATAAGGTCTCGTTCGTCCTTGACGCTTTGTCTCAGGATATAACAGGCGAGAAGCCCCTGGCTTTTCGCACCCGCCGCGGCAGCGTCGACAGACCAAACAGAACGAAGTTCGAAACGACGCAGCCTGTCGACCAGAACGTCGCCGATGTCGGCGCGGGCGCCAGCTTCAGCATAGGCCCGGCAGCTCTGACCTACCGTGCGTCAACGCAGGAGTTCGATAACAAGGTCTCGGGCCCACTGCTGACGGCGGATTTCAACCCCGATGAACCGATAATCAATTCGCGGTTCAACGACACTACAACCCACAGTCATGTGGCAAGGCTGAGCGTGCCTCTCGGGCCCAGGCTGTCGCTTACAGGAAACTTCGTCTCCCGCAGGCGCACGCACAACACAGCGGGAATCGTGCTTCCCGACTCGGGAAGCCAGGTCGTGCCGTTTAACGTCACGTCTGACCTCGACACCCGCACGGCGAGCCTGAGATATATCCCTGTCGATAATCTGCTGCTGACGGCCAGATACTGGGAATACGACGTGGACCGCACATCCCCTGAGATAGTGTTCCGCGGCGTCCTGCAGAACCAGTCGATTTCGCGCAACGAGAAAGAGGGCGAGATCGACGCGACGTACACCGGCATCAGATCGACCATGCTGAGAGGCAGCTACTCGACCCGGAAGATAAAGCGGGACGAAAGGGCGGTCCACCAGCCTCCCGGAACCCACGTCGATCCAGATCAGGAGGAGTGGGAGCACCCGCCGATTGCCGAGGAGACGGATTGGAAGACCTTCAGGATCGGGGCCACTACCTATCTGATTCCTTCCGCGACGCTCAGACTCAACTGGAAGAAGAGCGATATAGACCACCCAAGCTACCACGGTACACCGAGCGACATCGACGACCTCAACGCCGGGCTGACCTGGAGCAGGGGTGACGACTTCGTTCTCTTTGCGGATTACCACCGGTTGGACGAGGACAACACCTTTATTCCTCCACCATCGTTCCTTACTATCGCGTCTCTGGCTGATCCGACTGAATATACGGAACGCAGGGAGGCTTCGACCGGCGCTCAATTCTCGAGCAAGTCTGACACCGTGGTCGTGGGCCTGTACAAATCGCTGTACCCAAGGCTGACATGGGACGCCAACTACATGTACGACAAAGTGGACAGCAGAGCCTTCTGGGTGATCGGCATAGATGCCGCATTCCCACCGCATATCGGTGGTGAAGGCGATTCAACAGGTCTGCCGCCCGAGCTCGTCCCATACGAGGCGACGAGCAAAATGTGGTATACGGGACTCACTTATGTCCTGAATTCCAAGTGGAGCCTTCGCGGAAATATTCTCTCTGGCAAGACGGACGGTGTTACTACGACCGACAGCCTTTTCAGGCTCGTTCCGCCTGTTGGTCCGAAGGAGAGGGATTGGCAGCCCATCAATGTCCGCTATTCGCGCATTGCCATCGGTGTATCATACAACTGGGCGCCGAGGCAGAGGCTCCTGCTCGAACTTTCCCGCAACCGCTGGAACGACAGGATAGAGGACATCTTCGACGGCGAGTATGACCTGATAACGCTGGCATTCCAGACGAAGATCTAAAGCTGTCAGCGGTCAGCCGTCAGCTTTCAGCAGGGTGTTGGGTGATGGGTGTTAGGTGTTGGGTGTTGGTAAGGGGCATGGGGCATGGGTCATGGGAAGACCCACTATCACCTATCACCTGTTACCTGTTACCTGTTACCCCTCCCATCCGCGTAATCCGCGTTTCAAAATTTTGATCGCCGGGGAGATTCCTCCCCGGCGCGCGTTCCTCGGACATCCGTCCGGCCCCTGACATGTG
>JACPPP010000345.1 GCA_016190935.1 Armatimonadota bacterium
CCCCTACCCCTGCCAAAGGCCGATTGCTGACAGCTAATTGCTATGTTTACATACGCTTGGCTTGTGCCGGGGCTGCCGCTTCTTGGCACGATTATAAATGGAATATTCGGAAGGTTCCTGCCGAGGAAAGTGGTCGGAACGCTCGCAAGCGCACTGGTCGGCGGGTCGTTCCTCGTCTCCGTCGCCGTGTTCATCCAACTGCTAGGGCTGCCTGAGGAAGAACGGCACGTGACCAGCGCGCTCTACACATGGATATCGGCCGGTAACTTTTTTGCAGAGGCCGGGATTCTAATAGACCCGCTATCGGTGTTTATGATGCTCGTCGTCTCGGGCGTCGGCTTCTTTATCCACGTCTATTCCACGGGCTATATGGGCCATGACGAGGGGTATTCCCGCTACTTTACCTATCTTAACTTGTTCGCCGCCTCGATGCTCATTCTCGTAATGGCAAACAACTTCCTGTTGCTCTTCGTAGGCTGGGAACTCGTGGGAATCTGTTCGTATCTTCTCATCAGCTTCTGGTATAGCAGGCCTTCGGCGGTTGCCGCGGGCAAGAAGGCGTTTATCACTACCAGAGTGGGTGACCTTGGGTTCACTTTGGGCGTTGTATTGATCTTTGTCGCCTTCGGCACCCTTGCCTATGACCAGGTATTTGCGGCCGCCGGAGAGGTAGCCACGGGCGTGATTACGGCTATTACGGTCCTCCTTTTCATCGGGGCCATCGGTAAATCGGCCCAGATACCGCTTTACGTGTGGCTGCCGGACGCAATGGAAGGCCCGACCCCTGTGAGCGCGCTCATACATGCCGCGACGATGGTCACCGCCGGAGTGTATCTTGTTGCGCGGGCAAGCCCGCTCTATGTCCACGCTCCGGGGGTGCTTCTGATCGTGGCATTTGTCGGAGCCGTGACTGCGCTATTTGCCGCCACCATCGCGCTTGTGAACAACGACATCAAGCGGGTTCTGGCCTACTCGACGATAAGCCAGATCGGGCTTATGTTCCTGGGTGTTGGCGTCGGCGCCTTTGCGGCCGGACTGTTCCACCTTCTGACGCATGCGTTCTTCAAGGCGCTCCTCTTCCTTGGCGCCGGCAGCGTGATGCACGCGCTTGCGGGCGAGACGGATATTAGAAACATGGGCGGACTAAGGGGCAAGATGCAGGTAACCTATTGGACGTTCTTGGTCGCTGGTCTCGCGATTGCCGGGATTGCACCGCTGTCGGGCTTTTTCAGCAAGGACGAAATACTTGCCGCGGCCCTGACCGCTCCGGGGGGACACTGGCTGCTTTATGCGCTCGGACTGGCTGCGTCTCTGCTCACGGCTTTTTATATCTTCAGGCTGTTCTTTAAAGCCTTCCACGGCGAGCCAAGGATGAGCGCCGAGCGGTTGGAGCGCGCTCACGAGTCTCCACCGTCGATGACTGTTCCATTGGTCGTTCTTGCGATAGGAGCGGCGGTCGCAGGGTTTGTTGGAGTTCCGGGCTTCCTGGCGCCGGAAGCCGGGTGGACGCACGCAGTCGCGCATTTCCTTGAGCCGGGGCTTGCCAGGGAGCCGTTGGTCGAAGCGGAACTGCCGCCTGCTATTGGCGTAATGCTTATGCTGATTGCGCTCGCGGTCGGGATCGCCGGAATAGCTGCAGCGTGGCATTTCTATGTTCGCAGACCTGGGACGGCTGCCCGGCTTGCGCAGCGCGCCCCAGCGGTCTACAATACGCTTTTAAACAAGTATTGGGTTGATGAGGCTTACAACGCGCTTTTCGTAAGACCGGGAAAGGCGCTCGCGGCGTTTTTCTGGCGAGGAATAGATGCGGCCGTCGTAGATGGGTTCGTCAACGGCGTTGCGCGCGCGGTGGCCGGTCTGTCGCTTTTGGTCCGGCGGACGGAGACGGGCTACCTGCGAAACTACGCGCTGGCAATATTCGCCGGGGCCGTGGTCCTGGTGGGGTATCTGATTTCAACGCGATGAACCGTGAATAGAACCGCAGATTATGAAGATTATGAAGATTCCGCAGATTGTGGAAATAGAGAGGTTGGTGTGCGTAGTCGGTAAGGGGTTTAGGCGTGTATCAGCGGATGAATATCCGCCACACCTGGGCCGGGGATGGATATCCCCGGCCATCGTACAGCTTGATCGCCGGGGAGATTCCTCCCCGGCGCACGTGTGGCGGACATCCGTCCGGCCCCTGGCCCCCGACTCCCGGCCCCCTTTTCGAGTTATTCGCGCTTCTTCGCGTCATTCGCGTTTCAACGACTCGAAACTCATAACTCACACCGGAGGTAAGTGTGCGACGGATCGTAGTGATAATCCCGGCCAGGATGGCCGCTACGCGGCTTCCAGGAAAGCCGCTTATAGATATTTGTGGTAAACCGATGATACAGCGGGTTTATGAGCGCGCAATGAGCGCCGGCCGCGTCGGCGAAGTCTTAGTAGCAACCCCGGATGAGGAGATAGCCGATGCAGTCTCGGCGTTCGGTGGAAAGTCGGTTGTAACCTCGCCGGACCACAGGTCGGGAACTGACCGGCTCGCTGAGGCGGCGTCGAAACTTCTGGACGATGACGATATCGTCGTGAACGTCCAGGGAGACGAACCGCTGATCCCAGGTGACGCGATAGACAATCTGGTTGTTCCACTTCTGAAGAAGAACCCTCCGGAAATTGCGAGCCTGATGCGCCGGATAAAGCCTGAAGAGGCGGCAAATCCGAATCTGGTCAAGGTGGTTGTCGATTCATCGGGGAGCGCGCTCTATTTCTCCCGCTCGCCGATACCGTATGTCCGGTACGAACTGCCGCACCTTGCTATGTATGGCCACGTCGGACTTTACGGCTACAGCGTCGCGACCTTAAAGGCGTTCACCTTCCTTGAGCCGTCGCCTCTTGAGCTTACGGAGTCGCTTGAGCAGCTTCGCGCGCTGGAGAACGGTTGGCGGATACAGATGGTCGAAACGGATTTCAACCCGATAGGTGTGGACACCGAGGAAGATTTGGATAAAGTCAGGACGCTGCTTAGTAACCTGGAGCAGCCTGCATGAGGAGAACTATGACAAGACGCGTCAAGATTGGTAACATAGAGATCGGCGGCGGCGCGCCGCTTGCGCTTATAGCCGGGCCGTGTGTAATAGAATCGAGAGAACTCTGCCTGGAGGTGGCCGCCTGTATCCGCGATATGGCGGAAGGGCTGGGCGTGCCGTACATTTTTAAAGCATCTTTCGACAAGGCTAACCGGACTTCCGGCAGGTCGTTTCGCGGGCCGGGGTTTGAACGGGGTCTGGAGATACTGGCCGAAGTAAGGGAGAAAGCCGGCGTGCCTGTTCTGACGGACATACACGAAATCTGGCAGGTTAAAGACGCTGCCGGGACAGTCGATATTCTCCAGATTCCAGCGTTTCTGTCGCGGCAGACCGACCTTCTGCTGGCCGCAGCGGAGACCGGCAGGGCTGTGAACATAAAGAAGGGCCAGTTCATGGCTCCCTGGGATATGAAGAACGCGGTCGAGAAGGTCGAGAGCACCGGAAACCAGAATCTGATCCTCACTGAGCGCGGGGTTTCTTTTGGGTACAATACGCTGGTGGTGGATATGTGCTCGCTCCCGATAATGCGCGGCATGGGCTATCCTGTAGTATTTGATGCAACTCACAGCGTTCAGCGCCCGGGCGGGCATGGAACCTCTTCGGGAGGAGCGAGAGAGTTCGTGCCGCATCTTGTCCGGGCGGCGGTTGCCGTCGGAGTGGACGCATTGTTCCTGGAGATGCATCCTGAGCCGGAGAAGGCGCTGTCTGACGCGGCATCTATGCTCAAGCTCTCCGACTTGCCCGAGCTGCTCGCAGTCGCAAAGAAGATCGAGCAAGCGGTAGGGAGTTATGAGTAGTTATGAGTTGTGAGTTATGATTGTCACTCACCGCTTCACCCCATCCGCAGCCGGCGGAGAAGCTGCGAGTTTAGTGCTACAATGACGGTGCTGGCCGACATGAAGAGCGCTCCGAGCGCCGGAGGAAGGACTATTCCATATCCCGCCAGCACTCCGGCGGCAAGCGGTATCGCCACCACGTTGTAACCTGTCGCCCAGGCGAGGTTCTGCAGCATTTTACTGTAGCTTGCCTTGCTCAACCTGACTATCCGCACTACATCCCGCGGGTCGTTTCGCACGAGCACTATGCTCCCGGCCTCAACTGCAACGTCCGTACCCGCCCCAATCGCTATACCTACGTCCGCAGTCACAAGCGCCGGAGCGTCGTTCACGCCGTCGCCGACCATTGCCACCCTTCTGCCCTGCTCTTTAAGCTGCTCAATCATCCTAGCCTTGTCTTCGGGCAGGACTTCCGCGAAATACTCGTCTATGCCGAGTTCCGCTGCGACACTTCGCGCCACATCCTCGCTGTCACCGGTTATCATCGCTACAGAGATTCCTTCCGTTTTCAACCCACTGACGGCTTCATACGATTCTTCTCGAATGATGTCGGCGAGCGCTACCGCCGCGGAGACCCGTCCGTCCTCCACGAGATACACGATCGTCTGCCCGGACTCCCTGGCTCGCCGAAGCTCCTCAGAAAGCTTCTGCGGAACCTCTATGTTCTGTGATTCGAGCAGCTTTGGGCCGCCGACACGGACATTCCGGCCATTGACCCTGCCTTCGACGCCCCTTCCGGGCAGTGCTCTGAAGTCAGCAGCCTCCGGGATCGAAAGACCCCGCTCCACCGCCGACCGCACGATACCTCTGGCTATCACGTGCTCGGACTTGGCCTCCACACCGGCCATCATCGCCAGCGCCTCGTTCTCCTCGCGGTCAACGGTATGCACCGCAACCACCCCGTGCTCTCCTCGTGTGAGCGTCCCTGTTTTGTCGAATACGACAACATCGAGGTTTCGCGCGTTCTCCAGCGCAAGCCTCTCGCGCACGAGCAGTCCGTTCCTGGCTGCAAGGGTAGTCGAGATAGCTATTACGAGCGGTATTGCAAGGCCGAGGGCGTGCGGACAGGCGATCACGAGCACGGTGACCGTCCTCTCAAGCGCAAAGCCCAGAGTAGGGGCAAGAGCGACCCACACCGCAAAGGTAATTCCCCCGGCGACTACGGCAATCAGCGTGAGCCAGTAGGCGGCGCGGTCGGCCAAAGCCTGCGCTCGTGACCTGGACTGTTGGGCCGACTCCACAAGCGCCATAATCCTGGCGAGCGCTGTGTCCTTGCCCGTCTTCGTGATTCTGACCCTGACCGCTCCTTCCTCGTTCACAGTCCCCGCTATTACCTGGTCTCCAGGCTCCTTGGACACCGGCCGAGACTCTCCTGTGATCATGGCCTCGTTCACGTGCGTGCTGCCGTCAATCACTTCGCCGTCTGCCGGTACCTTCCCGCCGGGACGGACGAGCACCACGTCCTCCGGGCGCAGTTCGCTCACCGGGACTGTCTGCGTTTCGGAGTCGGTAATTCGTTCTGCATCGTCCGGCATCAGCTTCACGAGTTCTGACAGAGCGCCGCGGGCGCGTCCGACCGCACTCATCTCCATCCAATGGCCGAACAGCATGACTGTGATCAGGGTCGAAAGCTCCCAGTAGAGCGCCTCGCCGCTCAGTCCCAATGTGACGGCCAGGCTGTAGACGAAGGCTACCGAGATTGCGAGGGCCACCAGCGTCATCATCCCAGGCGTGCGCTCAAGCAACTCCCCTGCTGCGCCTCTGATGAAGAAAACTCCGCCGTAGAAGAATATAATAGTCCCGAATATGAACGGCACGTAGTCCGACCCCGGAAAACCAGGCGGCTCGAAACGGAGGAGCATCTGCACGCCCTCCGAGTAAATCAGAACCGGGATAGTCAAGATCAGCGCAACCCAGAATTTTCTCTTTAGTACCTCGACATCGTGGCCGGCGTGCCGCTCGCGCGTCGGCCTGAGCTCCGGCCCTCCATGCATCCGATGCTCTGCGTGCTCCTGTCGAGCCGCGTCGTTATGTTCTGTGTGATTCATACGCAGTCTCCTCTCAGAGTGACAAGTGTAAAGTGCAAAGTGTCAAGTAAAATGACAACGCTCTAAATTCGTCTGTTTTGCCTCCTGAACCGCGGAGACGCGGAACCAGATGGGGAGGGATTTGATGGAGATTGATAAATTAATCGGGTATATTGCAATGAGTGTATCATGCTGAAACACGAAGGCCGCGAAGAAGCACGAAGTCCACGAAAGGTGGCATAAGTAAGATAACGGCTTGATTCTCTAAGTCTCCACCTTGCCAGACTTTCGTGTCTTCCGCGCTTCTTCGTGTATTTCGTGTTTCAACATGCCACAACATACTTACCCTTTAATCAGTCAATATCCATAAATCCCTCCCCATCTGGGGTTGGAATTCCGCGTCTCCGTCCCTTCCCCGCTTCCGCGGTTCTGGAGACAAACCGACCTGGCTTGCTATTGCTGTGGGAACTTCGATTTATCTAAAGTTAACAAGCCGATACAAATTGGCGTTCCAGCAGCAAACGGAACTCATTGCTCAATGCTCATCGCTCACTTGTCACTGCTGGCTCTGCCGTCGAGAGTCTTCAGATAGTCCACCAGGTCATCGATATCTCCCTCCGACATCCGCCACCGTGGCATTGCCGGATCGAGCGGCTGCCCGGCCGGGTCCAGCCCCCTGGTTATAGCCCGCCTGGTCAGCGCCTTAGTATACGGCGGGTGCTCCATTTCCTCGCCCTCTTCGTGCCTCTCTGAGGTGAGAGTGCTGTAGCGAATATCTGGAGCCATTTGGCTTGTCATCGGGACCAGATAACCTCCTCTGCCGTCAGGCCCGTGGCAATCTACGCAGCTTCCACCGTGCATATAAAGCCAGGGTGGTCCGCCTGTAAAAGCAATCGGCTCGCCCGACCGGCTTGTAGCCGTGTAGTAAATCCTCTGCCCGTTGCTCGAGAACTCCGATGGCTGGAATGGGCCACGCATCATCTGGCCCGGCCCAGGCCCTGCCGGACCGCCCGCACCTATCGGCCGGAAGCCCAGAACCAATATCAGCGTTCCGGTGACCAATATGAGTCCGGCTGCAATCCCAAGAGCCACCAGTATGTCTCGCTCTTTCATAGCACACCTCGCAAATCGGATGGGTGTTGGGTGTTGGATGTCGGTAAAGGTCATGGGTCATGGGTCATGGGGCATGGGAAGGCCCTCTGTTACCTGTTACCTGTTACCTCTCCCTTCCGTGTTTCCGTAGAAATAGAAGACTCAGGGCGCACCTCTCAAACCAGTACTTGCTAAAACTGTCCTCACTAAACTATCATACCCATCGTATGCGGGTATGCTGTGGTTATAGGGAGCGCAGCGAATGAAGTATGGTCAATTTACGGAAGATGGGCGCGAGTTTGTGATCTTACGGCCCGACACACCCAGGCCGTGGGTGAACTGCCTCACCAACGGAGCCTACTGTGCCATCATCTCACAGACCGGGGGAGGCTTTTCGTTCATAGGAGGCGCGGGATACGACCGCATCACCCGCGCCGACCCCGACTTCACAACCTCCGACCGACCCGGGAGATACGTCTTTGTAAGAGACAATGACACGGGAGACTACTTCAGCATCGGCTGGAAGCCCGTATGCGGAGACCCGGAATGGTTTGAGTGCAGGCACGCGCCTGGGCTTACTTCCGTTGCATCCAGAAACCTCGGCCTTTTCGGCAGGATTCTATTCTTCGTTCCGCTCGAAGACAACCTGGAGTTCTGGCGTGTCCGTCTTAGAAACGAGCGCGATAAGGCAGTCGACCTTTCAGTGTTTACCTACGTCGAGTGGGTCTTGGGCAACTTCGCTGAAGACCTGGAAGAAAGAGAGACCTCCAATCTCTTCACTGAGGCGGGCTTTCACGACAATTATATAGTTGCCACGAAGCGGCTGTGGCGCAGGCCGGACTCGGCCAGCATCATCGTTCGCCAGGCCAAAACGCCTGGAGATGTCAGATTCATGCCCGAGACCGTGAGCGCAAATCAGGGTTGGGGGAAATATGCTTTCATTGCGCTGAGTGTTCCGGTTGACGGGTTCGACTGCGACCGGCAGACATTCATTGGACGGCATGGCCATCTCGGTCGGCCCCAGGTTCTCGACGGGGGCGACTGCACGAACTCGGATGGTGTGGGACGGGATGCGGTAGGTGTCCTCCAGGCGAGGTTCCACCTTCAGCCTGGAGAAACTGTAGAATTCGACGCGATCCTCGGCATCACCCTCAACGAGTGGGACCCATCCGGCATAGTCGCGCGATACAGCGAGCCCGGACAGGTAGAAGGCAAGCTGCAGTCCATTGTGAGCTACTGGGATTCATATACGGCCAAGGTCACCGTGAGCACGCCAGATGAAGACATCAACCGCTCAGTAAACATCTGGGACAAGTACCAGTCGTGGGTATCGTCGCGTTCGTTCGGCCTTGCGTCTCCGTCAAGGAACACCTCCATCGGCTTCCGCGAAAATTGCTTCCACCTTCTCGGAGCGCTTCCTATGGACTCCGAGTTCTCCAAATCGCACACGGTTTATCTCATGCAGCACCAGTATCGCGACGGCAGCACCCTTCACACGTGGGAGCCGAGAAGCGATGTCGGAGTGAGGACCGGGCAGCTCGACGATCCACTGTGGCTGGTGTTCGCGATTACGAGTTATCTGAAGGAAACCGGAGACCTCGACTTTCTAAACGACAGGGTCAAGTACTACTTCAGCCGCGGCCCTGCCACGGTTTACGAGCACGTGATAAAGGCGATAGACTATTGCCTTTCGCAGGTCAGCCCCCGCGGTCTGCTTCTGATCGGTCCCGGCGACTGGGAAGATGGACTCGACCAGGCCGGAAGCGAAGGAAGGGGCGAAAGCGTCTTGAGTTCTCAGTTGATGTGCTTTGTGCTTGGCGAGGCCGCAAGGGTGGGGGAGCTTCGTGCGGACCGGGCCAGGGCTCGCGCGTGGCGCAGGAAGGCGGATGAGATTAGATCACGGCTCGCCGAGGTTGCCTGGGACGGCGAGTGGTTTCTACGGGCAATAGATGACGGCAGCGCGCCAGTCGGAAGCGGATCGAACCTTGCTGGACAGATTTACCTTAATCCACAGAGTTGGGCCGTTATAGCGGGCACTGCCGATGGCGATAGCGCGCTTTCGGCTATGAACTCTGTTCGAGAGCGTTTGGAGACCCCATTCGGCCCGGCGCTGCTCCTTCCGGCCTACCCTGCTCCCGACAGGAGCCTGGGCACGATAACCCGCTATATTCCAGGCGCGGGCACAAATGGAGGGATCGATACTCTGGCTGTCTGCTGGGCGGTAATCGCTGAATGTCTGCTGGGAAGAGGAGCAAGAGCATTCGAGACGTTCAAGAAGCTGCTGTATACGTCCCGCTCTTCGGAAATAGACAGATACTCGGTCGAACCTTACGCGCACCCTGAACAGGTGCGTGGGCCGGATTCCCCTAGCTTCGGACAGGGAGACTTCACCTGGACTGCGGGTGTGGCCGCATGGGTGTGGCGGACGTGCATCGACTGGATCTGCGGAGTCCGTCCGGACTACGAGGGGCTTGTTATCGATCCTTGTATTCCTCCAGACTGGGAAAGTTTTTCTGTGATAAGGCCGTTCAGGGACGCGATCTACCGGATTACCGTCCGAAACCCAGCCGGTGTGGAGAAGGGTGTACGGAGAGTTGAAGTTGATGGAAAGGTGTTTAAGCCCGGCCTGCCCGTCCCCAGCTTCGCTGATAGAAGTGTCCACGACGTAATAGTGACTATGGGCTAGCCCGAATTATGTAACGCAATCCCATCCTGAGGCGCAGGAGAAAGCGGGAGCTAAGCCACTCCCGCACTCCACATCGAGGTTAGGATAATGCCAAAGTCAGGCACTTTGCGGAGCCGCCGGACTTGATGAACTCCGAAAGTTCCACCGGATGACACGTGTAGCCACGGTCTGAAAGGGCCTTGCACAGCTTGGGACTTACCGAGTTTAATATAACCCAATTACCTACTACGACAGCATTGCAGGCGAACTGCTCGGCCTCCTCTGGGGCGACCTCGATGGCATCCGCGAACCTCTCTCTCAGCACCCTCAGAGCGTACTCGTCAAAAGCGCCTGGATAGTAGATCGCTGAATCACCAATGGGGCAGAAGCAGGTGTCAAGATGATAGAACCTTTCGTCCACAAGACGAAGGGGCAGAATTTCTTCTCCGAGGATGTCGGAGACTGACGCATGGGCCTGTGGATCGGTCCTGAAGTAGTAGCCGCCGAACCAGGCGCCGCCGGCTCTCAGCAGATCCCCAGCGCCCTCGAACTGCAAATCGTCCGGCAACCTCTCAATTCGGTACCCGTGGTCTGCGAACCATTCCTCGTAGTAACGGGTCTCCCCCTGTCTCTCTGGGTGCCTGAACCTTGAGGAGATGAACAGGTCTCCCACAACCAGCCCTGCGTTCGCCGTGAAAACGATGTCCGGAAGCCCCTTCACAGGCTCCATCAACTCAACAGTCAATCCGGGAAGTGACGTGAGCGCGCGATGAAGGTCGTTCCATTGCTTGACCGCAAGGTCGTGGTCCGCCGCCCGCTTGCGGCTCATCCAGGGGTTGATTTCATATTCGATGCCGTAGTAGTCGGGCGGGCACATCAAGAAACGGGCCGATTTCATACCGCGACTTCTTCATGCTCAGGCAGGGCCGCTGAGAGCTCATGCATAAAGAGCGCGGCGTCGGTAACAACGCCCACTGCCTGGTGGGTTCCTCTGTCCAAGAGCTTGGTGACGGTTACCTGGTTGATGTCAACGCAGACCACCTCCACCGATGTCGGAAGAAGGTTTCCGACTGCCACTGAGTGGAGCGCAGTCGCCACCATCAGCGCAAGCCCAACGTCCGGAATGTGTGCCCGCATCGCATCCTGTGCCTGGAGAACGTCCGTTATTACCTCCGGCAGCGGCCCGTCGTCCCGTATCGATCCTGCGAGCACGAAGGGCACTCCCGAAGTTACACACGCATGCATAATCCCCTTCGTGAGAACACCCTGCCGGACCGCTTCGGCGATGCTGCCGATACGTCTTACTGTGTTTAGCGCCCTCAGATGATGCTCGTGTCCGTGGGGCGTAGGCTTTCCATCCTCAAGGCTGATCCCCAGGGCCGTGCCGTAGAGCGCCGCCTCGATATCGTGCAGCGGAAGCGCGTTTCCGGCGAAGAGCAGGTCTATCCAACCCTGCCGTATCATCCTCTCCACCGAAGCCGATGCGCCGGCATGCACTATCGCAGGCCCCGCCACAAGCAGCACCTTCTTACCCTGCTGTTTTGTTTCTATGATTCTTCGAACTACCTCTGAAATGATCGGTGCCTTGGGCTTTTCGCTGGAGGCCGTGCTGGTCATAAACTCGAAGACATCGTGGCTATCTTCTCTTTCGGGCGCATCGACTCTGACCCCTGTGTGTCCGACTACTATCATCTGCCCGCGCCTGGCGCGATTCATGGGTGCTGCATAGGCCCGCCCGTCCTCGACAGCTATCCCGCAGTCCATCTCGATCCGCTCGACCGGTAGCCATGCGCCGGATATCCTCACGTTTGTAGGAAGATTGGTCGTACAGTAGAATTCATCTGGGAATACCCCGTCCTTCGGCGCTGGTTCGAGCCTTGCATCCTCTTGATCGAGGCGGCGTACCCCTTCCTTCTCGATGTATGCGATTAGAGTCTCGAGCTTCTCAGCCGTCGGAGCCTCAATTGTTATCCTTGCGCAGCTCTGCTCGGAGCGCGTTTTCCCGATCTCGATCTCCTCGATCTCGAATGTCCCACCCTGGGCCAAGATTGCGTCCAGCACCCTCGGCAGGCCGAGCGAGTCCACAATATGGCCTTTTAGCTCTACCACTTCAGAAGGCATGACACTCCCTCCACATTAGATTACGCTCCCCGCTGGAGAATTGTTGCTTGATATGGTGAGGCTGAATCAATGGGCGGTAGTCGGACGCAGATACTTGACAAGAGTCACGGTGCAGCCGCCGCCGGAATCGAACCTGACTTCGTCCATCAGGAGCTTCATCATGGGAATCCCTCTGCCCCGGCGCGATGATGCGGGCGGCATGGCGGCCTCAAACGGGCAGACGAACCCGCTGCCTGAATCCTCTACCACGGCCACGAAGCGGTCACTGTACATTTTGAGGCGCAGGGTAGCTGTGCC
>JACPPP010000346.1 GCA_016190935.1 Armatimonadota bacterium
AGGGTCATGGGGCATGGGAAGACCCTCTGTTACCTGTTACCTGTTTCCTGTTACCTATCTCCCATCCTACATCCTACATCTTATATCCTACATCTTTTCCGTCCTTCCGTGTTTCCGTAGCTAATAAGCCTCGTGTTTAAGAAGCTGTGCGTTTTGCTAAGGGGACTGAGATGTGCAACCTGGAGTGTTCTGATGACAATGCTTTGGACAATCTGCGGCGCGGGCCGAGGGGTCGGAAAGACTTATCTTTCGATCGAACTTTGCAAACTGCTGCCGAATTCGGTCTACGTCAAGCTGGGATGCGGAAAGCGGAAGCCGGGCAAGCCGGGCAACTTCTTCCGTACCGAGAGCGAATTGGACGCGTTTGTAGATTCGTGTCGGGGATCTTACGATCATATTGTGGCCGAGTGCAACGTATGGGCGCTTGAGGGCAGGGGCGATATCATAATCTTCGTTGACCGGGTTCCGAGAAAAGAGACCTCCAGAGGAGACGCCGACGAACTGCGCTCAAAGTCCAACATCCGGGTCGGACCCGGTGAAGGGCCGCAGGACTGGGAGAGAATGCTCAGCCCCAAGCTCGACGATCCGGCGCTTTGCGCATCGGTCTGCGAGCTTCTTTCTGCACAGAAGAGGTTCGCCGCCGGCGCTAATCTGGACATCCGCACGAAGGTCCGGCAGCCGGGAGGGATTGATGAACAAGTTTGAGCCTATGATCACGGTTGATGAGGCATCGAGGATAGTCGATGAAGCGCTCGGCGGGGTCCGTCCCTCCGGTGAGACGGTTCCTGTGCGGGAGTCCGCAGGGATGGTGGCCCTGCGTGACCAGGTCTCCCGTCTCGACCTCCCCGCGTTCGATAAGTCGGCAATGGACGGCTATGCTGTGCTGGGAGGTGACGAACGCGACCAGTATCGACTGCTGGAGACGGTGCCAGCGGGAAGTGTGGGCGAGGCGAAGCTCGTGCCGGGGACGACCGTGAAGGTGATGACAGGCGCCGCAGTGCCGGAGGGGGCTGCGCGAGTCATCAGATTAGAGCACGCAGAAGAACTGGACGGAGTAGTAAGGATCGGCAAGCGCGAGAACGCATCCAACATCTGCAAGAGGGGAGAGGATGTGCGGGTGGGTGATCCTATACTCCCGGCCGGAACGGTGCTCGGAGCTCTTGAGATCGCGAACCTGATATCGTGCGGCATAACTGAGGTGGAGGTAGCAAGACTGGTCAGAGCGATGGTCATATCCACCGGTGACGAGATCGTTGACTCCCCAGACATGATCGCGCCAGGGAAGATAATGAACTCCAATGGTCCGATGCTTGTCGGGCTTGCAAGAGAGGCCGGGCTGGAAGTCGTGGGCGAGGAATCCGTCCCGGATGAGAAGCAGGCGGTCGAACAGGCGATCAGAAGGGGGATGAAGTTGGCCGACATAGTTATGCTTTCGGGAGGGGTATCAGTCGGCGAATTCGATTTCGTCCTTGAGGCGCTGTCAGATGTAGGGCTAAAGGTGCATTTCACGCGGCTTGCGGTCCAGCCGGGAAAGCCGACCGTCTTCACTACGTCCGGGGAGAAGGCCGTCTTCGGGCTGCCCGGTAATCCTGTGTCAGTTTTCCTGATGTTCCACCTGTTCGTTCTGCGCGCCGCGGCCATCATGTCCGGACGCAATCCAGAACCCCGCCTGTTCCGCCTTAGGCTCTCAGCAGATTACAGTCGAACGAGGGCCGACCGGCAGGCGTATGTGCCCAGTAGACTGAGAGAAGACGGCTCTATTGAGACGGTAGCCTACCACGGCTCCGCCCACATCTCCGCTCTGATGAGCGCCGATGGGTTTCTTATCGTCCCCATAGGGGTCTCTGGGATCAGGCAGGCCGAAGAGGCCGACTTCCTTCCGATAAGCCCGAACAGGAGGATAAGTTGAACCAGTTTTCTCACCTGGACGAGCACGGTAATGCTAGAATGGTAGACGTGGGGGAAAAGCCCCCGCAGCGGAGGACAGCCCGCGCCTCCGGTAAGATATCTCTTTCCAATAGTGCGCTGGAACTGATTCGCGAAAACCAAATCAAGAAAGGCGATGTTCTGACGGTCGCACAAATTGCCGGCATCCAGGCCGCCAAAAGAACAGCGGAGCTTATTCCTCTGTGCCACCCGCTCACGCTCGATAACATCAGTGTGGAACTTATGCTCACCGAAGACGGCGTCACCGCAACGAGCGAGGTAAGCTGCGTCGGTCGGACAGGTGTGGAGATGGAAGCTCTTACGGCGGTATCGGTGGCGCTCCTCACGGTCTATGATATGTGCAAATCTGTGGACAAAGCTATACAGATTGGCGGGATTCATCTGGTAGAGAAGGTGAAGCAGGATGTCTAACATTGCTCAAGATTCAGCAGAGGTCGTTTCGGTCAACGTATCGACCGAAAAGGGCACGGTCAAGCTCCCGGTCGATGAGATTGTGGTCAACGAGCGCGGGATTGTCGGGGACGCTCACGCAGGGGCCTGGCACCGGCAGGTGAGCCTGCTCGGGCAGGACAACATAGACCGTTTCGAGAAGGTGCTTGGCCGCAAGATTGCTCCGGGCGAGTTTGCCGAGAATATCACTCTGAGCGGGATCGACCTGAACACCGTCGCAGTGCTCGACAGGTTCAGGATAGGGACCGCGCTGCTTGAGGTCACGCAGATCGGCAAGGAGTGCCACGGAGACGGCTGCGCGATCTTCAGAGAGGTCGGAAAATGCGTCATGCCTAAGGAGGGTATATTCTGCCGGGTGCTCGAAGGCGGCACGATCAGACCGGGGGATTCGGTAGACTACATCCCGAAGGTCCTCTCTTTCAGGATTATCACCCTGAGCGACCGGGCCTACAGAGGCGAGTATTCCGACCGGAGCGGGCCGAGGGTCAAAGAGATTCTGCAAGATTTCCTGTCCACAAGGCGCTGGCATCCTATTATAGATGAGGTTGTCCTGCCCGATGACGCCCAGATGCTGAGAGCCGAACTGCTGCAGGCGAAAGACTCCGGGACAGACGTGATCTTCACCACCGGCGGGACGGGCATCGGGCCGAGAGACATCACTCCGGAGACGGTCGAATCGATCTGTGATAAGATAATACCGGGCATTATGGAGCACATCCGTATGAAGTTTGGAGCCGAGAAGCCGAATGCGCTGCTCAGCCGTGGGGTGGCGGGAGTTGCTGGATGTACCCTTATTTACACGCTCCCCGGCAGCGTCCGCGCCGTAGATGAGTATATGGGTGAGATACTGAGGACTCTCGAACACCTGCTGTTTATGCTCCACGGAATCGACCGGCACTGAGCAAACCGCAGATTAACCAGATTACAGAGATTTCGCAGATGGTGGTAGGTAACAGGTAACAGGTAACAGAGGGCCGACCCATGCCCCACGTTCCCCGGACATCATGGACATTGACAAATTAATCAGGTGTGTGTGCTGCGGCATGTTGAAACGCGAATGACGCGAACAAGCGCGAATAACGCGAAAAAAGGGGGCCGATGGCTGATAGCTGACTGCTGACAGCTTGTTCCGTCGGACTGCTTGTCTGCCGACGGCGGCCCCGCAGGGGCCGAGAAGCTGATGGCTGATTA
The DNA here is from genome assembly GCA_016190935.1 of Armatimonadota bacterium. Lineage (GTDB taxonomy): Bacteria > Armatimonadota > UBA5829 > UBA5829 > DTLH01 > JACPPP01. The sequence goes on from JACPPP010000346.1 coordinate 3,589, forward strand.
CTGACAGCTTCTTTCGCGTCATTCGCTTTAATTCGCGCATCCTGAGCCTGTCGAAGGACGCGTTTCAACATGACTCCGACTCACTGCAATACATCCGATTAATTTGTCAATGTTCATTATGTCCACCACCCAGCCCATCGTATTCCACCATCTGCGGAATCTCCATAATCTTCATAATCTGCGGTTCAAGATGGAGAAGTAACTTGGCAGTAAACAAGAATCAGATCATCATACCCTGCGGGGACCACTGCTATGAGGGCGTGGATGCTGTCCGGGTTTCAAAGAGCGCGGACCACCCTGTGCAGGAATTGTGCCGGCTTGTGTTGGAACAGCCGGTGACAATCGCGATCGACGGGGTCGGGAGCTACACTATTATGTGCACTCCTTGCGACACAATGGCCCTTGCCGTGGGCTTCGCGTTTACGGAGGGGATAATCTCCGGGACGCGTGACATCGACCTCCTGCGCCGGTGCGAGGACGATCCGTCCGCTGTCAGAATGCAGCTTCGGGCCGTGCCGGAGTCACTGCCTGCGAGGAATCTCATCGTGGCAAGCTCCTGTGGCATGTGCGGGAGCTGGAACATAGACGAGACACTGGCCTCCCTGCCAAAGTGTGCGGATACAATGAAAGTGCCTGCGTCCACGCTGCTTGATGTGCTTGGGAAGATGAAAGAGCTTCAGAAGACCTTTGACGAGACCGGCGCGGCGCACGCCGCCGCAGTCTTCTCACAGAGCGGAAGGATCGTTGCCTTCGCTGAGGACATAGGAAGGCACAACGCTCTGGACAAGGTGATCGGGAAATGCCTCCTGGAAGAACTCGATACCGAGGGGTGCGGCGTGGCCCTCTCCGGGCGTGTAAGCTTCGAGATGGTGGTGAAGGCTGCAAAGGCGGGGTTTGAGATAATGGACGCGGTGTCCGCGCCCTCTTCGCTTGCAGTAGAAGCCGCGAAACGCTCCAACATCACCCTCTGCGGATTCGTAAGAGGCGACCGCGCGACGATCTACTCGCACGAACGGAGAATTGTGGGATCGGACTGATGGAATTGTTTTCGAGATACAAAGCAGTCAGCGGTCAGCCATCAGCCGTCAGCAGGGTGTTGGGTGTTGGGTGCTGGGTGTTGGGGCATGGGGCATGGGTCATGGGTCATGGGTCATGGGAATCCCCTCTGTTACCTGTTACCTGTTACCTGTTACCTATCACCATCGGGTGGGGAGGTGTAATGATCGCATGCGCTGCGCTGCTCGGCGGCTGCTACGGAGGGGAAAGAACGGCTGGGAGCACGGAGCAGCTTGTGGTATTCCACGCGGGCAGCCTTTCCGTCCCGTTCAGGGAGATCAGCGCCGCCTTCGAGCGGAAATATCCTCACGTTGAAGTCATAAGCGAGGCCGCCGGCTCTCGCGAGTCGGCCCGCAAGATAAGCGACCTCGGCAGAACGTGCGACGTCTTCGGCTCAGCCGACTACAAGGTGGTGGAGGAGCTTCTTATGCCGGAGCACGCGGACTTCAACATCAGGTTTGCCGCAAACGAAGTTGCCATCGCCTATACCGATAACTCCAGGCTGCACGAGACGATAAACCCTGACAACTGGTATGAAATCCTCCTTCGAGACGACGTTGCTTTTGGGCGATCCGATCCGAACCGCGATCCCTGCGGTTACAGAACGCTTATGGCTTTCCAACTTGCCGAGAAACACTATCGAAAGCCCGGACTTGCGGCGCAGCTTGCGGCGAAACATGGGATGAGGTTCGTCCGCCCTAAGGAGACCGATCTTCTGGCCCTGCTGGAGTCGGGAGAGATAGACTATCTGTTCATCTACCGCTCAGTCATAGAGCAGCACGGGCTGAAGACTCTAAGACTCCCGGACAGCATCAATCTGAGCGACCCTGAGATGGCTGATTACTACAGCCAGACCATGGTTGAGGTAACAGGCAAGAGGCCCGGCGAGTCCATCAAGCTCCACGGTGAGCCGATATGCTACTCGGTCACAATCCCGAAGGACGCCCGCAACCGCCGGATGGCCGAGGCATGGGTCTCTCTGCTCCTCTCGCCAGAGGGACGCGAGATAATGGAGAGGAATGGGCAGTCGGCCATCTTCCCGGCAAAGGTCGACGGTGTAGAGAACCTCCCAAAGTCGCTCCAGAAGTTTTTAGTGCCTTAAGACCAAAATTGCGCAAAACGCACAGCTTTTGATCACGAAACCAGATGCTGCCCGGATAAAGCGTGGACCTAAACGTCTGATACCATCACGCGTTAGATGGGCAGCACCTGCTGTCGTGATTAAATCAGTTCCCGGCCATGCCGGGTTAGGTGAGAAAAATGCCAGTCAAGCGCCGAAGTTTAACAGCGTGTTTCAAAACCCGATTTCAGCGGTCCGCTTCGTTGCTTCGGACTGCTTGTCTGCCGAAGCCGCCGAGCCCACCCAGCCTGGTTTTGAAACACGCTGTTGGTCTGCCGTGGTTTAATCTGATATTCGCCCTTCTAGGCTCCCTTGTGCTCCTTTTCATAGTAGCCCCACTCCTCGGCATAACCGCTGCCACGTCTCTTACGGAACTGTCTCACGCCGCCGCCGACCGGGAGGTGATGAACTCCGTTCGCCTGACCTTGAAAGCGGCTATGGTCGCCACGGTAGTTTGCGCGGTGCTCGGCGTGCCTCTTGCGTACCTGCTCGCCAGGAGCGAGTTTCGTGGCAAGAATGTGGTGCTTTCGATCATAGATCTGCCGATAATCATACCGCATTCGGCGGCAGGAATTGCGCTTCTCACTCTGGTGGGCAGAAGGTCCCACCTTGCCGCGACCCTGCCCGGGTGGGAAAGCGGATTTGTCGGCACATTCGCGGGAATCGTAGTGGCTATGGCTTTCGTCTCCGTGCCTTATCTTGTGGGTGCGGCGCGCCTTGGGTTCGAGGCCGTCCCCGTCAGGTTGGAGAAGGTTGCGAGAAGCCTCGGCGCCTCCCCGCGACGGGTATTCTTTACGATATCGCTTCCCATGGCGTGGAGGAGCGTGCTCTCAGGGATGATCCTTATGTGGGCGCGGGGGATAAGCGAGTTCGGCGCCGTGGTTATCATCGCCTACTATCCGATGACCACACCCGTGCTCGTGTTCCAAAGGTTCAACGACTTCGGTCTCGCGTACTCGCGGTCCGCGGCTGTGCTGCTTATACTTATATGCATTGCCATATTCGCGATTCTGCGGTTCATCGGCAGGCAGCAGAGGACGGAGGGCATGTAGATGCTTGAGCTGAAATCGCTGTCGAAGCGTTTTGGCAAGTTCTGCCTCTCGAAGATCGACCTTACGGTCGATTCGGGGCATTACTTTGTCCTTCTTGGCCCGTCCGGCGTGGGGAAGACCATGCTTATCGAGCTTATTTCGGGGCTTACGAAGCCGGACCGTGGGAGGGTACTTTGGCGCGACTGCGACATTACGCGCGTCCCCCCGGAGAGGCGCGGCTTTGCCGTTGTCTATCAAGACTCTGCACTCTTTCCGCATATGACCACCGCCGGGAACATTGCCTATGGGATGAAGTCCCGCAAGCCTTCCGCCGTCGGCCTTGAACAAACAGCGCGGATGCTGGGCATCGAACATCTTCTTGACAGGTATCCCGAAACGCTCTCCGGAGGAGAGCAGCAGCGGGTGGGCCTTGCAAGGGCGCTTGCGACGGACCCAGAGCTTCTGCTGCTCGACGAACCGCTCTCTGCGCTCGACCTGCGATCACGCCGCGAGTTTAGGAACCTGCTTAAACGCATTCATTCCGAGACCGGAAAGACCTTCCTCCACGTAACGCACGACCTCGACGAAGCGACCTCGCTCGGCGACAGGATCGGCGTTATGCTAAACGGCAGCATCCGTCAGACGGGAACTCCTGAGGAGCTTTTCAGGTCACCGTCCGATCCTGATGTGGCCGATTTCCTTGGGATGCGAAATGTGATCGCAGTCTCTGAAACAAAAGATGGAATATGCAAGGCTAATGGGGTCGAAATACACGCAGCCGCCGCGGATGAGTCCATCTCCCATATCTGGATAAAGCCCGAAGAGATAGTCCTCTCAAGAGCCGCTTTCGACTCGAGCGCAAGGAATCAGATCAGATGCAGAGTCGAGGGTTGGGAGAGCTCGGGCCCACTGCTTGCGGTCAGGGTGAGCGCCGGTGACCTGACGATGAGCGCGCTGATCACGTATGCGTCGTTCAAGGAGCTTGCAATCGAGGTCGGAGCGGAGCTTTACGCAACTTTCAAAAGCTCCGCGGTCCACTGTTTCTGATGCCGCGTTAGAGAATCATTCGAGGAGGACCGACCACTCTCCACGCGTTCACGGTCGGTCGGCCCTCACCTATCTACCTGAGCACGCCGACTTCGTGCTCGACATCCGCCATGCTCTTATACTGGCGATCAGGAAGCTTCTCAAGGAAATCAATCAGCTCCTGTCGAGCGTTGTTTTCCTCGGCGCACTCGATCACGTCCCGCTTGGACTTTGGAAAGTCGATTCCCTTGAGGTAGGTTGCGACTTCCACCGCTGAAATAGGCCTCATTTCGTGATGTGCCACTTCTGACGCCTCCTTTGGTTCATTTGTGGCAGTGTACAAGACACTGCCATTTTTTTGTACCCATTCCCTACGCTGGAATATGGCAGACGCCCTATGCTAGTGTGTGCCGGCTATGAATGATATAATGGTGACGGCGAAATGCTCTGAGGCGGATCACGCATCAGCAGGCTTCGGCAGACAAGCAGTCCGAAGCAA
>JACPPP010000350.1 GCA_016190935.1 Armatimonadota bacterium
CCCGGCTGATGTTGCCGTATTGTCGGTTTATCTGCGGAGCATATCGACCGTTTGAGGGCCGGTTCGAGAAGGTACCGTCTACCATATTACAACCCAGAGAAACCGACGGCGACCTCGCAGGCACCGAGAACCACCCGACAGCGAAGAATCCTGTCTTCAGTGCCTCATTCCCTTCAGCGTCTCAGTGGTTCAGGATGCAAAACAAACGCATTCACGCAGCCACTCGTCCGACCAGCCTCTCTCAGTGCATAACCGTGCGCTACCAGTTCCACCTCTTGCACTCCGCGGGCGTCGGCCTTATACTTATTCTCAGCAATGCGACGCGAGGATGAACCGACAACATGCCTAGTCTTCAGTGGAGAGGAAAGGAATCCGTCATCAACCATCATCGGGAGGTGCCATACCATCTGCTTCAGGATGAGGCTGCGCTTTCCGAAGGCGAGCCGGGCAGCGGCAACCTCCTCGTCGAGGGCGACAACCTCCTCGCCCTTAAGGCGCTTCTTCCTTACTACGCGGGGCAGGTCAAGTGCATCTACATCGATCCACCATACAACACCGGAAACGAGGGCTGGGTCTATAATGACAATGTTAACTCGCCGGATATGCGCAAGTGGCTCGGCGAGACCGTTGGCAGAGATGATCTTACCCGCCACGACAAATGGCTCTGCATGATGTACCCCCGCCTCGTCCTCCTCCGTCAGTTCCTCCGAGAAGACGGGGCCATATTCATAAGCATCGATGATAATGAAGTGGCACACCTTCGGTGTGTCATGGACGAGATATTCGGCGAGCGCAACTTTATCGCGAATGTTGTGTGGCAGAAGAAACAATCACCTCAGAATGACGCCATCAACCTCTCAGACATGCACGATCATATACTCGTTTACGCAAGGCGGGCCAAAGCCAATCGCATTGATCCAGAAGGCTGGCAAAGGAATCTAGTTCTGCGCGGTGACGCCCAGGATCAACGTTATACCAATCCCGACGACGACCCACGAGGACCTTGGACATCTGCCGATTACACTTGCAATAAGACAGCGGATGAGAGACCGAACCTTTATTATCCCATCACCAACCCCGACACGGGCGAAGAACTCTGGCCATCGCGTCGTCGCGTCTGGGCTTTTGATCCATCCGCTCACGAGCACAATGCTGCTGAAAATCGCATTTGGTGGGGCAGCAACGGAAAAGGGCGGCCTAGGATTAAGAAATTCCGCTCCGAGGTTGCGGAAGGAATCGTCCCATCAACGTGGTGGACGCGTGAACTCGCTGGTGACAACCAGGAGTCCCGGCGCGAGCTTCGCTCTTTGCTGCCGGAGGCCAACGTGGACTTCTCAACCCCAAAGCCAAGCCGCCTCGTACGGCGTATCCTCGAATTGGCAACCTGCTCACAGTCTCTCATCCTCGACTCCTTCGCCGGAAGCGGCACAACCGGCCATGCCGTAATGCAGCTTAACAAGGAAGACGGCGGCAGCCGCAGGTTCATCCTTGTGGAGATGGAGTCGGATATCTGCCGCAATATCACTGCCGAACGCTTGAGACGCGCTATCAACGGCTATGGGAACGTAGAGAGTCTCGGCGGCGGCTTCCGCTATGCAACTCTCGGCGATACCCTGTTCGATAAAGATGGAAGAATACGCCAGGGTGTAGTTTTCAATGACCTTGCGCGCCACGTCTTCTTCAGCGAAACCGGCGCGCCGATGCCATCTGGGGATGGCCCGCGCTCACCGCTCATTGGCGTTCACAACGGAATTGCCTACTATCTGCTATTCAACGGCGTACTTGGGGACAAGCGTGTCAACGGCGGAAACGTGCTTACAAAGGCCATTCTGAGCAGCTTCCCGCCGCACAATGGGCCGCGCGTTGTCATCGGAGAGGGGTGCAGGCTGGCCGACTCAACCCTCAAGCGCTCCGGCATCGTCTTCAAGCAGATTCCATACCAGATCGAGGTGGATGGCTGATGTTATTGCTCAAGGACTACCAACGTGACGCCCTGAACGTGCTGGCCGAGTATCTTAAGCTGGCCTCAGAGAGTGACGATCCAGACACAGCGTTTTATGCGGTCACGCGGAAGTACAGCGCCGATGGAAAGGGAACCGCCTACGAACCCGTTGAACAACTCCGCGGAGTTCCTTACGTCTGCGTCAAGATACCCACCGGGGGCGGCAAGACGTTTGTGGCTAGTCACGCGGTCGGAATCGCGACTCGAGAGCTTCAACGGCAGGACAGATCGCTCGTTCTTTGGCTCGTGCCGACTAACACTATAAAGGATCAAACACTGGCAGCCCTGCGCAAACGCCACCACCCATACCGCCAGGCAGTCGAAACGTCTACATCCGGGCCGGTGACCGTAATGGATCTCACCGAAGCGCTCTACATGCAGCGGCCCACGCTGGACGCGGACACTGTCATCATAGTCTCCACTATGGCCGCCCTCCGCGTTGAAGACAAAGACGGTCGCAAGGTCTACGAAGACAACGGCAACCTTATGTCTCATTTCGAGGACCTGCCCGCCGCAGTTACACACGGCTTGGAAAAATTCGACAACGGCAATCCAGTCTACTCGCTTGCAAACGTCTTTCGTCTCAGAAGTCCTATCATCATCGTAGACGAGGCGCACAATGCCCGCACCGATCTTTCATTCGACACCCTCGCCCGCTTCGGCCCCTCCTGCATTATCGAGTTTACCGCAACACCGCGCGAGAAACCGAAGTACCGGTACCCCAGCAACCTGCTTTTCCAGGTAACCGCTTACGATCTCAAAAGTGAGCACATGATCAAGCTGCCGATCATACTTGAGACGGACCCAAATTGGGAGCATACCCTCAGCGCGGCCATAACCCGCCGGAGCGAACTGGAAGCACTCGCAAATAACGAAGAGGATTATCTGCGGCCTATAGCGCTTATCCAGGCGCAGCCGAGGAGTCAGCACGGCGACACACTCACGGTCGAAAAGGTCAAGGACTGCCTGCTATCTCTTAATGTCCCAGCCGACTGGATCGCCGTTGAGACCGGTCAAATGAACGAGGTTGGTGATTGGGAGAAGGCCAACGGCGCAACCCTGTTTGATGAGTCCTGCCCGATACGCTTCATCATTACCGTTGATAAGCTGAAAGAAGGATGGGATTGCCCCTTTGCCTACGTACTATGCTCCGTTCGAGACCTGTCCTCCCGCACCGCTGTCGAACAGGTTCTTGGCCGAGTGCTCCGCCTGCCAAACGCAACTGAGAAAAAGAACCTGGACCTCAACAAGGCTTACGCGTTCGTATCGTCACTAAGGCTCGAGCAGACGTTGGAGACCCTGACATCGGGTCTCATCGACAACGGCTTTACGCGTTTTGAAGCCAGGTCAAGTGTCGAAATGCCAACGCTCCCTCTCGACGACCTCGGTGGGCTGTTCAGTGTTGCCAGCCGTGAACGGTCGCCTGCAGCGCGCGGAGAACGCTTCGACGTGCCTCAACTTGCGCTTTGGGTTGACGGCGACCTGGAACCGTTCGAAGAATGGTGCTTCTTGGACCGAGAGTGGCTCTTGCGAGACTGCGACGCTGCACTAAATGAAATCGAGTTCCCATCCAACCCACGCGAGCCTGATCAAGTCGAGGTAGATATAACCGAGCAAGGTCACACTTCTGTGGCGCGAACCGAACCCAGGCGAATCAGCGAAATACAACAGCAGTTATCAGCGCTCATGCCGCGAGGCGTCCGTTCGGAAGACGAATTGATTATGTGGTTGGACCGTACCATTCCACACCCGGATATTATACAGCCGCAGTCGATCGCGTTTCTAATGCGTGCCATCCGATATCTGTTGACGGAGCGTAACTTGCCTCTAACACGTCTGTTAGATGGCCGCGCCCAACTACGTGCTGCCATAGCCAAGAAGATCGACCAGCATCGCAAGGCTGCCGCCAAGGAAGGCTGGCAGGCGATCTTGTTCGGCACAGGCCAAACCCAGCTTGAAGTCAGTCCAGAGCGTCTGTTCACCTACCCCCACACCGATTACGCGCCAAGCGAAATATACGAGGGGCGTTACTCCTTCCCAAAACACTACTACGGTGTGGTTGGCAAGATGAACCATGAGGAGGAGCGGTGTGCGTTCCTCATTGACACGCTCCCCCGCGTCAAATATTGGGTCAGGAACCTTGAGCGCAAACCTGAGTCGTCATTCTGGCTGCAAACGTCGACCGATAAGTTCTACCCGGACTTCGTCGCATTGCTGGAGGATGGCAGACTCCTTGCGGCGGAATACAAAGGCAGCCACCTTTCAACCGGCGATGATGCCGACGAGAAACGCAGGCTCGGTTCCCTCTGGGAGGAAAAAAGCAACGGTTGCTGCAAATTCCTATGGCTCACAGCGGAGGACTACGAACAAAAACTCCGGGCGGTGTTGAGCTAGCGGGTCGCCTTCTACTGCTCGTCCCTCACCTGCCCTCAGTAGTATCGAAAAAAGATGCAACATGCTTCTCGCCCATCGCCCTTTCGCGTTTTTCCCGCTTCTCCGCGTATTTCGCGATTCAACCCTCGACCGGTCGCCGGGAATATCCATCCCGGTCCCAGTCTGGCGGATATCCATCCGCTGATACGTCTCTCGCTTGGGTCGGGCTGCGGGGTCTTGTCCTTCCAACCCTCAGCCCCTAACCCCCAACCCCTTTTTCGCGCCCTTCGCCCCTTTCGCGCATCCAGAGCCATCCTGAGCTTGTCGAAGTACATCCTGAGCTTGTCGAAGGATGACCTTGTCGAAGCATGCCGCACCGTCCCCGTGCGGCGACTCAAGATTCTATATCCGGCCCCTTCGAAGCACCCGATCACACGCTAAATGACGGCCGCAGCGCCCGCAGCCTTCATCTCGGCGAAATAAGCCTCCAGATCACTGCGGCCACAAATATGAAGAGAGCGATCGTAAGGACTATCCTTACCAGCCCGGCGATCACTTTTATCAGGCCGAGAGCGATCGGAAGGAGAACTATCAGAGCAATGATTATCAGGATGACATAGAGCGCCCTTTTAGCTGCATTCGTCATTATGTATACACCTGTCCGTCAGATAGCTTCTCCCGCGGCTCTTCCGGTCTCTTCGATATCCCGCCGCATCTCCTGGAACTGCTCCCTTGTCAGTTCGCCGCGCGCATAGCGGCGGCGAAGTATCTCAACCGCTGATTCCTCGCCTGCCGGACGCGCCTCGGGGGTCCTCACTGCAAACCAGCGGATGAGGAGCACGATCCCTGCGATAACCGCGATCCAAAATACTGCCATCATGAGCATCATAAACCAGCCCCACCACCATCCATCGGTATACCACCAGTGCATAACCTTCACCTCTTGCACAAAGAATTCCTTCCTACTATGACCGTTCCCTACCCGGCGCCTTGGATAAACCGGTGCTGCCCACTAACCAGAGCTTATGATTTTCCAAATTTTTTCTTAAGACTGCTTGCTCTGTTATTCACAATCTGCTATAATGGCTCGGCTGTTACGCGCCAGGCAGGCGCGTGGTGAGATGCTGTGGGAAACTAGGAAGCCACAGCCTCAATCAGTCCAGAGATAGGAGGTCAAAGTTATGACAAAGCGGTTCAGATGGGAGCATCGGCCAAAGCTCCTGTTGAAGAACCTCGTGTTGGTCGCGGTCACTGCGGGCTTACTGTTATGCATAATCGCACCGACACAAGCTGTTCCTGCATGGACGCGCAGGACCGGCATCAATTGTAATGGTTGTCACTTCGGTGGCACCCACAGGCTGACCAAGTTTGGCGAGGACTTTCTTATTCGCGGACATCGTTTGTCCAGCGAGAAGGGTATTTACGGTGAGGAAGCCGCGTCGTTGGAGATCTCGAAATACCTGTCGTACAACAGCAAATTTCGCTATAACGCCAGGAAGGATCGCGATCCTGCCACAGAGTTCGATATCGAGGCATTCTCGATTTATCTTGGAGGTCCTATCGAAGACAAGTCCAGCTTCTTCGTCGAGTACTACCTCCACGAGCGTGGATCGTTCGCAACCAGCACCGGTGGGCAGGTTGATAGTACCAACAGGAGCAAGCTCGCGGACGCCTACCTGCAGTACAGCTCCGATCCGAGCAGCCAGAACTACTGGTACGGCCGCGCTGGGCAGATTTATCCATTCCTGATTTATACGGCCAGTTCCGGTGGTCGCGTGACCATTGGGCGTCCTCGTGCGATTCAAAACAATGTCGGTGGAAATAATCTGTACACTCCGCGCGACCGTGCTTATGGCGCCTCCGTCGGTCTTGTCAATGCTCAGGGTATTAGAGCAGAGGCTGGTATCCTGAACGGCGGCGGCGGTAACGCTCGTCCGAACCTGACGGAGGTTAACAACCACAAAGACGTCTTCGGGACTGTCGAGAAGGAGTTCGACGACTTCGGAAGCGGTGTCGGCCTCTATGCCTACAGCGGCAAGTTCCGAAGGCTCCCGACCACGACTCCGGGTGAGGAGAGCTTCTCTCGCTTCGGATTGCTCGGACAGTTCCAGCGCACGGACTTCGAGATCAGCGGCGCCGCCTTCACTGGACGCAACAATGATCCCGCCGGCGGAAGAAGATCTCCTGACCTATACTATGTCGAGGCCGCACGGAACTTGAGGCCCGATCTCACAGCCTTTGTCCGGTGGGACATCCAGGACAACGATTTGGCCACAGATGCTGCCAATGCGAGCGCCCTAAAGACGGCGCACGGCGGCGCGGTTGGCATTTCCAAGCGTATTGGCAGAATGGGAAGAATCGTAACCGAAGTCGTGTTTGTTAAGAATCGGTCGGTCGACTCTGCTGGAACCGGCACTACATCAAGTAGGGACAGAACCTGGATGACGGAGCTTAACTGGATCTTCTAAATCATCTTGCCGGGTGTTGCCCGGATAAGACATGATGCCGACATAATAACTCCAGAACCGGGGAGACGGGGAAAATGAAGAGGCGAGGAATCCGGAATTCCCCGTCTCAGACCATTCCCCGCTTCCCCGGTTCTGGTATCATGCGTTAGGCGGGCAATACCGAAAACCGCCACCCATTTTATTTCGACTCATTCCTCTGAGCGAAAGCATATCATGCTATGTCCTACGTCTCACGCCCTGATCCGATCCGCAATCTTAAATTTCCGACACATGTCTCCCTAAAACAGCAAACACTCTTCAGATCAAGTTATGCAGTGCCAATAATCCTGCTGGCTGGAATTGCCGAGTCACTTTTAAGCCGCATGTGAAAAAGTGCACGAATTTGCAGCCTGTTTGGTATATTGCATTCTTCGGGCTACGTCACTACAAATGGTATGGCCGCATATTTCTAACCAAGTGCGCGTCCTAAACCTGTTGCAGAGGCAATCCTTCTAAGGCATCCTGAGCCTGTCGAAGG
>JACPPP010000351.1 GCA_016190935.1 Armatimonadota bacterium
GCCGCACACAGGGCACTTGGCGTGGTCCTATCTCTCTCACGGAGACAATCCTTCACAGGCATCCTGAGCCTGTCGAAGGATGCGACTCCACCAGCTAATCGAGTTTTAGGATACGCTCTTAGTCCAAAGTGAGTGAATAGGAGACTATGTTGATTGACTTAGTTGTATTATCTTCTCCAAGCAACAACCTGTCAAGCCCTTTCTGTGAACAGGCGTGGAAGTTTTGTAGATAAGAAAATGAAGGAGTCACCTCGTGAGGTTTGAAGACACAGTAACCGCCGGCGTTGGCGAGATGGAGCCGGTGCTGAGAGCCGCCAAGAAAGGCGCATCGGCGGCGTCCGCCTGCTCGAAAATGATCGAGAGCGGGGAAATCAAGAACATAGCCAGGAAACTCGGCGAGGCTGAGCAGGAACTGACCAGAGCGGTCGAAGGCATCCGCGAGTTCAGGGGTAAATGGGAGAGCAGTGAGATAGGGGATTACTTCGGATCGGACGATTACATGGCTGAGCTGAAGGTTTTACTCGACGAGTTGGGCGTGGATTATCACACTCTGGGCGACGTTCTCTACGTATATCCTGCGCTGGTGAGGCTCGATCCGAACTCCAATGTAGTACGGATTGACAAGAAGGCGGAGGTCAGGGTGAGGCCTCGCGCGCTCGCTGGGATTCTGCAGGCCGTCCAGAACCGCCCGACCAGGTTCCCGGCAGGGCGGTTCCTGGGGTCGCTCTTCAAGGTCTATAAGGCGCTGGCGACAAGCAACCTCAAGAGGAACGAACCATGGGCCGGCAAGTCGCTTTATCTGCGCGATATCTATGAAGTGATAGCCGCCGCTCCCGGAAGCGACTATTCCGAGCAGGAATTCGTGAGGGATATCTACCTTCTCGACGCATCGGGTGAGAGCCTGGAGGTCAGAGGGCACGTGGCCGTCCTTGAGGCGAGCAGCAGCACGAGAGACGAACGCAAGACTATGTCCATCATCACCCGCGACGGCCAGAGGCGACTTTACTGCACGATCCGATTCAACCCGAATTATGCATCAGCAGTTGCTTCGGACCGCTTGTCTGCCGAAGCCTGCTGATGCTCGTGAATAGATCGGGTTAACTCCATGGGGTGAGAAAGCAGTTATGGAATCTTTAACGCAGAACTGGCTCGAAGTGGTAGATCGGTTTTACCTGAGCGATTTCATCATGTCCGGGGGATCGGCTTTCAAACTGCTCTTGACACGAACACAGGGCCAATCCGCCGACACGCTCGGCGCGTTGCAGAGGTTGGCGGAGCAGAGCGGCTACTTCTATGTCCAGGTTTCCGCCGCCCAGACCAGAATCGACAGGATCGACCAGGTATTCTTCGCGATTGCCCGGCAGATAGACTGGGACCGGCTCACGGCCCTGGAAGCCGAGGACTTTCTGCGGCAGCACGGCTACCACAAGCCCGACGGAACGAGTCTGAGCGATACCGAGGCGATTGCCGAGGCCAACGGCTGCACAGTAAGTGAGTTCCAGGGCGAACTACGCCGCGCGACCAAGAGAGAGATAGTCGAGGACCGAGCTATGTGCAAGGAGTTCCGGACCGCGCTGGCTCATTTGAGAAACGCTCAGTTCTTCCCCAGAGACGTAAGTCCGAGCGACGCGGAGACGCTCGGCGGATGGCTTCGCGGAGATAAGGTGAGTATGGCCGCGCTGCGCGACCTGCGCATCTATTCCAAAATCGGCCGCCACAACGCGAGAGATATGCTGAGAGCGCTTGCGCACTGGCTGGCAAAGTCGCTCGGCAAGGGATTGGTGATCGGAATAGACCTTTCGGCGCTGCTTGTCGTGACTCCACGAGGAGCGGAGCACGATCCGGCCACCCTGCGCTACAGCCGCGCCGCTCTTCTGGACGCTTATGAAGTGCTCAGGCAGTTCATCGATGAAACGGACGAGATCGAACACTGCCTCGTGTGCACTGTGGCGCCTTTCGAGCTTGAAACGGATGAGAAGCGGTCTATCTTCCAGTATTACGCGCTGCAAAGCCGGCTGCTGAACGAGGTGCATGATCTGGACCGGCAGAACCTCCTAGCATCGATGGTTCGGCTGGACGGAGTGTCCGGGACTGGCGTGTCCGCTCAAGAAGTGGAGGCGGGATACGGTGGATAACGACTCGACAATTATGGCCAGAAGGGCGATAGAGGCGCTGCGGGCGGGCGTTCCGAACCGGGACGCTGTCCGCCAGCTTCCGGTGTTCCAGGGGGACATCACGCAGAAGTTCACGGAGATGCTGTGGGAGATGCAGGAAGCCACGGATGCGAATGATGCCGCTGCCCGGTCAATGGTCATATCGGGCGCGTTCGGCGCAGGCAAGTCCCATCTGCTGGAATACTTGAGGCACGAGGCTATAGAACATGGGTGCGTGTGCAGCCACGTTGTGATCAGCAAGGAGACCCCCCTGTTCGATCCGTTGAAGCTGCTCAGGGCTGCCGCAGAGACCGCCGCGATCTCTGAGAGGGCCGGCAGGGCTGTGCCCGAAGTGGTCTTCTCCGAGAGGTTCAGCAGCGAGCGGTTTGCGCTTCTGTTCAAGTGGGCGCACGAGCAGCCGGGGCTTGGCGACAGGGTAGCGCCGCTCTTGAAGATAATCGACGAGTGCCCGCCCGGCGGTGACGAGCTTCTTGATGAGATCGCCTGGGAGTGGTCGGGTTATCCGATGAAGGTGAGCAGCATCCGGGCTGCTTTGAAGGAGATCGGCCAGCACACGGCTTATCGCGTCTGCACGGTGCGACAGCGTGAGCTTGGCATGCACCTCTGGCGGTTCCTTCCACGGCTGTTTCAAGCGGCCGGATACGGTGGCTGGGTCGTGCTCATAGACGAGGTCGAGCTGATGCTGCGCTACAGCAAACTCCAGCGGGCGAAATCCTACGCTCAGGTCGCGCGGCTGGCAGGAGTGGCTAAGGACTTCAAGCTCTCGGGGCTTCTGCCGGTGTTTTCGGTGACCGACGATTTCTGGGCCACGGCTGAGGAGGAGAAGCGCGACTCTGAGATCCCCGAATGGCTGCGCGAGCGCGGCAGATCGGGAGATGTCGAATTGGCGCGCGACGCCGAAGCGGGGATGAAACTGCTCAGGCGCGCAAAAGCGCTGAGATCGGCGAAGGGTGAGGAGTTTAACGAACTCAAAGAGCGTGTCCGGCTGCTCCATTCCAAAGCATTCGGGTGGGACGCGCCGCCCGCCAAAGAGCGCGAATCGCTCTCGTCCCGCTCGGTCCGGGAGCACATCAAGTCTTGGATAACGCAGTGGGACATGATGCTTCTCTACCCCGAGCACAGGCCCGAGATCGTTGTGGAGAAGATGGCGACGGACTACTCGGAGGACGCGGACTTGTCGCGGGAGGAAGAGCCGGGCAGCGAGTGACGAGTGAATCGGTTGATCACAAGGCGCGTTGTGGTATAGTTCAACTGACTCGAATGGGGGAACAGAAATGATCGTTGTGAGTGTCCAGGAAGCGGAGCGTGATTTTGCAAGGGTATTAGATCACGTTCTCTCGGGTGAGGAGGTAGTTATTGCGAGCGGAAGCCGAGAGGTCGCAATAGTATCCCCGGCTGCCAGACCATCAGGCCCTCGCGTCCCTGGAACTGCCAAGGGCAGAATCAGCATCTCGTCCGACTTCGACAAGCCACTTCCGCGTGACGTGTTAGGTGACTTTGAGCAATGAGAGCACTCCTTGACACTCATGCTTTCCTGTGGTGGATTGCTGATGACCCCAACATATCAGATCGAGCCCGGAAGGTCATTTCCGACAATGACAATCAGATATACGTCAGCGCGGCCAGCGGATGGGAGATTGCCATCAAGGCTCAGATCGGCAGATTGACTGTCCCGGAACAACCGGAGCGGTTTATCCTGGAGCAAATGGCAATCAATGCGTTCATCTCCTTACCGGTTCGAATGGAGCACGCGCTTCGCGTTTACTCTCTTCCGATGCACCATCGTGACCCGTTCGATCGGATATTGATTGCGCAGAGTCAAGTCGAGAGACTGCCGATACTAACGGCTGATTCCGCCCTCTCCGAGTATTCCGTTGATATCGTATGGTAGATCACTTTGTGGAGAAACGGACGTATGGCGGTCAGTTTCGGCTGTTAGAGGGAACGACCGGGATATGGTATAATATCCATGTGAATCACGGGAACCACAGGGATATTAGAAGACGGAGGTCTGGGAATGATTACGGTGTCATCGGAAGAAGTCAGAGATGGATTGGGTGAGTTGATCAATCGAGTCGCCTATGGTGGGGAGAGGATCATGGTGACCAGGCGCGGTAAAAAGATGGTCGGCATTGTTTCGGTGGAGGAGATGGAGCTACTTGAGGCAGTGCTCGACGCTATCGAGGATGAGATCGACATACCTCTGGTTAAAGAGCGATTGGCCGAGATAGAGAGAGGGGAATGCGTATCTCTGGAACATCTCAAGATTGAGCTTGGGCTGTGAAGTATCAAGTCAAGACCGCGGCAGGAGCGGCACGGGATATCAAGAAGTTGCCTGAACAAATAGCAGCGCAGATACTCAGCACAATTGACAAGTTGGCCTACGATCCTCGGCCTCCCGGAGCAAAGAAGATGGAGTCAATAGCGAACTGCTATAGGGTTCACGAAGGGGTGTACCGGATCGTCTACGTGATCGAAGATGACATCCTCAAGATCAATGTGGTAACGGTCGGTCATCGCAAAGAAGTGTACAGGAGGCTTCAAGAAAAGATAAGGCACAGAGCCCAGTGATCGGGGACTCAGATTCTTGTCCCCTCCCTGGGATGTAGTATCATGAGAGCGCGCACGAGCAATCAACATTTATGGTAAACACGCAATGGAATTGAAAGTATTGGTAAAAAAAGGGGAAGCTGGATACTATGTAGCCCGTATCCCGGCCCTGAAAGGCTGTTGGTCGCAGGGAAAGACGCGGGAGGAAGCAATACAAAATGTCAAAGAAGCTGCCGCGCTGTGGTTGGAAGTGGAACAAGAGAAACGAAACCAGCTATTGGCGTAGCGTGATAACCAATTGTAAGGCACACAACTATGCAAACCGCTATTAGAATTAGAACTGTCGTGCAGCCTGGTGGAAAGGTGGAGGTCACTTCGCCTGATTTGACAGCGGGGGAGACGGTAGAGGTAATAGTTCTCGGTTCGGAGATCGTCTCTCCGAAACGCAGGCCTGCCCTGGACATTCTGGCCGAAGCGCCCGGACACAGGCTGTTCAAGTCAGCCGAAGAGGTAAATGCCTATGTTCGAGAGGAGCGTAATTCGTGGGATCGCTGACAATTCCCTCCTCCGGCACGGTTTACCTGGACACGAACTGGTGATCGTCCGGCACATCATAAACATTGACAAATTAATCGGGTGCATTGCAGTAAGTCGGGGTCATGCTGAAACGTGTCCTTCGACAAGCTCAGGATGCGCGAATAGAGGCGAATGACGCGAAAGAAGCAGTCAGCAGTCAGCCTACAGCCGTCAGCGGTTATCTATTACCCAAGGCCCCGCACGGGGACGTGCGGCATACCTGGCCCGGCGCGAGACGGGCCGGGCCATCGGCCAATCATCTCATACACTACAATGGTGATCGTTTCTTCGGCCCACGCTCGAAATGATTGACTATGCCAATACCCTTCAAAACCCTATCAGATGACGAACCGCCCGGCACTGCGGGTTATCTAAAGTTTATGCCGCGGGCGGTGGGTGATACGTGGCTCGGCGCGCTGTTTGTGATAGATGCGGCGGGGGAGCCGGTAGAGTTCAGCCACGCCCGCATCGAGGCACCGAAACCGCTGCTGTGGCGGCGGGAGGACCTCCAGTCCCACTGCCTGCGCGCTCTCTGCGCTTCTATGTTCGATATCTGCCCGGTGTCCCCGCTCGTGATCCTGTGCCTGGCGGAGGAGGTCGATCATAGACTGTTCTCGGAGCACATCAGGATCGATATCCCTCTGGCACGGGTTAGCCCCGCTGATGGTGCGATCAAGCCATCGACCATAGAATCTCTGGAGAACACGCCGGAGAGCGGGGAGCAGCCGGAGCTATCGATCTACTGGACAGGAATGCCTGAAGCCCAAACTTCTTCGAGGCAGCTTTTCGACGTCCTGGCGGCGCGCGGACTGCTGCTCGAGCCGTTCCAGCGGGCGGAGACCGGGCTGCGGGAAGTCTATACCGATCTATTCAATCAATGATGTCTCAAGAACGCATCTCCTACCATCTCAGTCGAAGTCGCCGCCGGGGTCGCGCGCGCTTCCTACCGGCGCGGAGGATGGCCGCCGCTGGCTTCAGCCTCGATCTGAGCGCACGGAGCGGCAAGCCGGAGAGCGGCAGTATGCCACTTATATGCCGCAATGAACCCCAGGCTCACGTACTCCGCCCCTCACCCGCGGCAGGAAGGGTAATCGACCGCGGGTCCGTAGCCTTGAGACTGGCTACGCTGCCGACGGACGAATGGGCGGCCCCGGCGCTGCCGCCGTGGTCGCATCAGACTCCGGATGGGTTTGAGCGCCCAGCACCGAACAAGCCGGAAGCCGTGCCCGACGTTCCACCGCTCGCGCAGCGGCTGTCGCTCGTGCTTCAACCTCCTCTGTCGCTGTGCATGTCGTCCACCGGGCCTCTCGAATGGCCTGGCGATCTGCTCGATTTCCAGAAGACTGGGATACATGTGCTGGTCGAGCGTCCGAGCGTCCTGCTGGCCGATGACATGGGCCTCGGCAAGACGATCCAGGCGGCGTCCGCTATGCGGCTTCTCGCCCGGCGGCGGGAGATCGAGAAGATACTCGTCGTAGTCCCGGCGGCGGTCGTAAGAAACTGGCGCGTCGAGCTTGGGAAGTGGGCGCCTGAGCTGAGGGTTTTAGAGATAACCGGGGCGCAGTCGCAGCGGGCTTGGAAATGGGATGCCCGCGTCCACGTCAAAATAGTAAGTTACGATACACTCCGCTCCGACTACCCCAGAGTCAGCAAGCGATGCGGCGACTGGGACCTCATCTGCCTGGACGAAGCGCAGCGTGTTAAGAACCGCGAGTCCGCCATAAGCGGCGCGGTGAAGAAGCTGGCGTCCAATCGCCGATGGGCGCTAACGGGGACGCCGCTTGAGAACAGCCTGGACGACGTCCGCTCGATCCTCGACTTCCTCAATCCCGGCGAAGAAGTGCGGGAGGGTGACATCAGATCGGCGCTCGAACGTGTCCAACTGCGGCGGAAGAAGACCGAAGTGCTCTCCGACCTGCCGCCGAAGATGGTCAACGAACTCTTCGTTCCGCTCACGCGCGAGCAGCGAGAGGAATATGACCGCGCGCTCTCCGGCGGAGTCGTCGAACTTCGGGACAAGGGCGAGAACGTCACGGTCACGGACGTTCTCGCGCTCATCAACAGGCTGAAGCAGGTCTGCAATTTCGCGACCAGAACGGGCCGTTCGTCCAAGCTGGAGGATGTCGGCGCGCGGCTTCGCGCGCTCAGACTTGAGGGGCACAAGGCGCTGGTCTTCTCTCAGTTCACGAGCGAGTCCTACGGAGTGCGCAGGCTGGCGCGGGCGCTTGCGGCGTTTGGCCCCGTGATCTACACTGGCGATATGAGCGCCGGTCAGCGGCTTGCGGCATTAGAGACGTTTCAGAAGGACCCAGACGTCGGCGTTCTGATCTTGTCCCTCAAAGCCGGTGGAGTGGGACTGAACCTCCAGCGAGCCTCCTACGTATTTCACTTCGACCGGTGGTGGAACCCCGCGAGCGAGACCCAGGCTGAGGACCGCTCTCACAGAGTCGGCCAGACGAGAGGTGTCAGCGTCTACAAGTACATCTGCGAAGACACTATCGAGGAACGCATCCACGAGATACTGCGGAGCAAGAAAGACCTCTTCGCCGAGTATGTTGACGATGTGTGCATGGACCTCGGACAGCGTCTGACCGAAGAAGAACTGTTCGGCCTGTTTAATCTGGAGCCGCCGAAAAAGAAGCGCCCGCAAGTGTCCGACGTGTCGCTCCGGGAGCTGTCCGGTCCCGAACTCGAGATACTGGTGAAGTACCGGCTGGAGCAGTATGGCTATGAGGTGAGCGCGACATCAGGCTCTCACGACGGCGGAATCGACCTTGTTGCCGTGAGGGTGGATGAACTGGGACTGGAGACGACTCTTCTGGTCCAGTGCAAGAACTGGTCCTCTCCGGTGGGTGTCCAGGTGGTGCGGGAGATGAACGGCGTGCTGCCTCGTGACGGGCGGATGGTCCGGGGACTGATCGTGTGTCCTGCTGGATTCACCGCCGATGCCGCACAGTTTGCGGAGAAACATCACATCCTTCTTTGGACTGCTTCCGAACCCACTGGCCTTTGAACAGCTAACCCGGCGAGCCGGAACCAATTTAATCACGACAACACGAAAACCTAAAGAGAATACGAAAGAAGGGAAAGTTTTAGCTACGGAAACACGGAAGGGAAAGGTAACAGGTAACAGATGATAGGTGATAGTGGGTATTCCCATGACC
>JACPPP010000366.1 GCA_016190935.1 Armatimonadota bacterium
CTCCGCCGGGTTAGGGATAATCGGAGAAAAACAGCATGTCTCGCATCCTGATACTTTCCAGATTGACAATGCTCGAAAACGCCAGGAAACAAGTGTTTCACGTTGTCGTCCTACTCACTCTTACCGTAGTCTGCGGATCGACTCTGCTTTCTTTCTTCACGATGGGTGTGCAGGTGAAGATCCTGAAGGACCTTTGTATGACCAGCATACTGTTCTGCGGAGGGATGCTGGCCGTCGTGTTGGCCTCAACAGCGATTCAGGGAGAGGTGGAGACCCGGACGTGCTATCCTGTTCTGGCCCGTCCGGTAAAGAGGGCCGATTTGCTGCTCGGAAAATACTTCGGGACGCTGGCCACCGTCTATCTCGGGCTCTGCGCGATAGCTGTAGCGTTCACCGTGCTGCTCGCTTTGAGAAACGCGCTGGACGCGATGCTTCTTGTAACGCTCGGTTTCACCTTTCTCGAAGTGGCCGTCGTAGCGGCGTTGGCGCTCTGCCTTTCGGTTTTCGCAACCCCCGCAATTGCCTGCATGGCGTCTTTTCTGATCTTTGTCGCTGGGACGGTGAAAATCGGCTACTTCGGCCCGCTGATAGAGCGTGTCGCGAACCCAGCGGCTCAGGCCGCGGCCCGGACGGTCTATCACCTGCTTCCCAACCTCGAGTCTTTCAATTTCAAGGACGCGCTCGTCCACCACATCCACGTACCCGAGACTTATCTGGCGCAGGTCGCCTTGTATGGAATCTGCTACATCGGACTTATGCTTACCGCTGCCTCGTGGATATTTTCCAGAAAGGAGCTTTAGCGTGCGCTGGCTCGTCTCGGCCTGGCTTGCTCTTAAGGTTACGCCCGTGTGGGGTGACGCAGAGGAGTGTCTTCATCACCATTGGCTCGATCCACAGTACGCCTCGGAACTCCATTTTCAGCTTGTTGCTATGCTCGCCGTTGTGGGCGCTCTGGCGGCTGTCGCCATAACCCTCCGTCTCAGGAGGTCTCGGCGATGCGGATGAGGGCCGCGGTGCTAATAGCTTCGCTCCTGACCGGACTTGTGATGCTCGACATGTCGCTCGCACGGGGCCGACCGGTGGCTCCAGATCGGGACAGGGAGTCCATAGTCGTCGCTCTTGCGGGCGAGTTCCGAACCGTGTTCGCAAATCTGTTGTGGATAAAGGCGGACCAGTATCACCACGAGTTCATGGAGCACAACTCCGATTGGACGAACAACACCGACGCGCTCGTTCTGGACAGGCTGATCACCAGGCTCGATCCTCATTTCGAAGAAGCCTACGCATCCGGCGCGCGCATTCTCGTGGGAATGGACCGCATCGGCGAAGCGCGCGACTACCTTGAGGAAGGAGTAGCAAACAACCCCAACTCAATGATGCTGCACGACGAGTTCGCAACACTGCTTGCCGGACATCTGAAAGACTACGAAGAAGCCCTCTTCCACTTCAAGCGCGCTCACATCCTTGCCTCGGACGATTGGGATCGAAGGAGGCTGAGCAAGCTAGTGGACACGGTCGAACAGTTGGCTGAAGAAAGAAAAGAGCGTTGATGTCCACCAGCAGCTATTTCACAGTTCAGCCTTCCGACTCAATCCTTCAATCTGCAATCTGAAATCCTCGAAAAGAGAGCTTGTTCCGTCGGACTGCTTTTTCTGTATTTGCAGGTCTGCACACTTGTATCATTGTGGTAGTACATACCTTCGAAGGTACCGCCTACCATATTACAATACAGAGAAACCGACGGCGGCCCCGCAGGGGCCGGGCCAACTGTGTAATGATGCACTATGCTTCTGTTCTGGAGAACAATTTCCCGAACAGGGGCTGTCCAGGCTCTTCGACTCTGATGCCCGCCACAGAGCGCGGCCACTACAATGATGCCTCAGTTACCCACTTAATTAGTCAATATCCATAAATGCCGAACGCCGTACCCATTGCCAAGAAAGGAAAATATGATGGTACAATCGAAGAGGCCACAGGAGGTGGATTAAGTGAAACTGAGAGAAGTGATTCGTGATCTGGAGGAGATAGCTCCGCCGGGACTGGTGGATGAGGGTGATAAGATCGGGCTGCAGGTGGGTAATGTAGAGTCAGATGCGACAAGAGTGCTCGTAGCCGTTGACCCGACACCGGCGGTTGTCGATGCGGCCGTCCATGAGGGGGCGGACCTGCTCATCTGCCACCATCCTTTGATCTATACCCCGCTGGAGAGTCTGGCAGCCGGGGAACCGACGCAGGACAGGCTGATCAAGCTGATATCGGCCGGGGTCGCGCTTTATGTGATGCATACGAACTATGACTCCGTGGAGGGCGGGGTAAACGACGCGCTGGCTGAGACGCTGGGAGTAGATGTGACAGGCATCCTGGCAACAAGGAGGCGGGAGAGGAAGTTCAAGGTCATTGTTTTCGTGCCTTCTGAGTCGGTAGATGCCGTTCGTGACGCGATGGCCGAGGCCGGAGCCGGCATAATCGGCCACTACACCTATTGCAGCTTCCGCACGGAGGGCATCGGGACGTTTGTCGCTATGCCTACGGCCCAGCCCTATGTCGGGGATATAGGCAATCTTGAGGAGGTCGGCGAGTTCAGACTGGAAATGCTCGTTCCGGAGTGGCGGCTCGGTCAGGTGATTGATGCCATGATCGCAAAGCATCCTTATGAAGAGGTAGCTTACGACGTCTACCCTCTTGCAAACGAACCCTATACCTACGGCTACGGGCGCGTGGGCAGGCTCAAGAATGCGGTGAAACTGGCGGAGTTCCGCGAAACGGTGGCGGAAGCGCTTGACTTCCGCGAGACTCGAATGATCGGGGACGCGGACAGGCCGGTCGAGATCGTTGCGCTCTGCGGCGGGGCCGGAAGGTCTCTCATAAAAGATGCGGCGGCTTGTGGGGCCAATGTGTTCGTCACGGGGGATATGGGACACCATGACATGCTTGCGGCCGATGCGCTCGGACTGGCAGTGATCGACGCGGGCCATTATCATACCGAACGCCCCGGCATGGAAGCCCTTGCGGAGCGTCTGAGTCGAATATACGCCGAAAAGCCGGTCTCGGTCGAGTTTTTGCCCTGAGAAACCAGGTATAATCACCAGTTTTTCGGTTTTGGGGCAGGAAATCGAGCGATTGGGTGATAAAATATGATTAGAACAGAAATTATCAGGTGTTTGCGCGAGTAGGATTCGGCCTGCTCGCGTGGAACATCTATTTTGAACAGGAGCCGCATTAGGGGATGTTATGGATCGCACAGCAAACGGAGAACAGATGAGCAGCAGAGCGAAGGGAAGCGCGACCAGAGAGGCCGCATATCTGCGTCAGGTGGGCGCGCTGGAGCGGAAAGGGCTTTACGACGAGGCAATTCAGACGCTCGAGAAGGCCATAGCGATTTCGCCTTTCAAGGCGGATTACCGCATCAGGCTGGCGGAACTGTATCGGGCCCAGCGAAAAATGGACCCGGCAATCGAGGCCCTCAAGCGCGCCATCGAATTGGACCCTGTGAATGCCAATCCGCGGGAATGGCTCCTTCAGCTCTATGTGGAGACAGGCAGGTTCGTTGAAGCTATCGATGAGTCGAAGAAGGTGCTCAAACAGCATCCTCGAAGTGTCTTGGCGCTCGACGTGCTGGGACTATCGTATTTGCAGATCGGCTTGATCGACAAAGCGCTGCAGGTCACATCGAGGCTCATCCGTCTTGATCCGACCGATGCAGCGCATTATTTCAAACGAGCGGTCCTTTTCCAGCAGAAGGGCGACGCTGCTCTTGCCATTCAATCGTTCTCAAGGGTGCTCGATTTGGAGCCGGATGACGAGATGGCCCGGGACGCGATCGAGGCCCTTGCATCTTTGGACAGTTATCAGCTTCATCACATCGCGACCCTCGCCGCGGAGGACAGGCTGTTCTACTTAAAACTCCTCAGGGACCCGGAGAACGCCGTGCAGGAGCGCGGCTTTGTATTGAGTCCATCCGGGATGATGACCCTCCGCCAGATCGACTTCCGTTCGCTCTACGAACCCGGCCAGGAACAGCACAGGCACTACCACTGAGAGGCGCTGAGCGGGGATTCTGCAAAGGCTTGTTTTGGACAACTGCTGATCGCGCGGCGGTGCGCGGGTATAATGACGGCAGGCGCATAAGAGGTGAGCAAATGACCACTGAGGACATAGTTGCCGCAATGACGGAGCGTATAGTGAACAGATTCCAACCAATCCGCGTAATTCTGTTCGGATCTCATGCTCGTGGTGACGCCCGTCGCGATAGTGACGTGGACCTGCTTGTGGTCCTGCCCGCGGTCAAGGACAAGAGGCAAGAAACGGTGGCTATGCGCCGCATTTTGGCAGACTTTCCGGTTGGCAAAGACGTAATTATCACCACACCGGAAGAGATCGCGCGGCGGGGCAACCTTGTGGGTTCCATCCTCCGCCCGGCCTTACGGGAGGGAAAAGTTCTCTATGAGCGAGCCTGAACACGAAAAAGATGCGCGTCTCTGGATGCGGTATGCTCGTGAAGATTTGGAAACCGCTGAACAATTGATGAAGTCTGCTATTAGTCCGCGTCACGTATGTTTTCTTGCTCAGCAGGCTGCGGAGAAGGCAATAAAAGCCATATTGGTTCTTCATCAAATCGACTTTCCGAGAAGTCACGACTTAGAATTGCTGATCAACTTCATTCCGCCAGACTGGTCCATCAGAAACGCGAATTTGGATGTTGCGGCGCTCACGGAGTGGGCGGTCGAAGCGCGATATCCAGGCGATTGGCCGGAAGCCACACTTGCGGATGCGCGCGCTGCCTTTACTACTGCGTTTGAGGTGGTTCAAACTATATCAGATGACCTTAACAGGAAAGTACCGCATCTGTAGCTCTCATCTCTCCCCAGCAAATTTACCTGCTTTTTTGTCATCCTCTTGACTGCCGCGACACGCGGGGATATACTGACAGTAGAGATTGGCAGGCAGGCTGTTATTATGATTCCTGAACCGGGGAGACGAGGAAATCCGGGAAGCGAGGAATCCCAAATTCCCCGTCTCATTCCCTTCCCCGCTTCCCCGGTTCTGGAGGCAAAAAGGTAGGAAGCACACTGTTATGAGACTGAAACGGAGTATATCGTGAAGGTACAGGATTGGCGAGAGCCTCTTGATGCCACGAGGCATCCTCTGTCCGGGCTGACTGACAGGGTAATAGCCTGTGCTATAGAGGTACACAAGACGCTTGGGCCGGGGTTCGAGGAAGTTTTCTATCAGCGCGCTCTCCAAAGTGCCCGTCCATAAATAAAGGTATCAGTCTTGCTGGTGCGGCTTGATGACATAGTTCCAGTCTGCGTGAAATGCTTCCGGCTGCAGGTTGACTTGC
>JACPPP010000008.1 GCA_016190935.1 Armatimonadota bacterium
ATGTTTCCGGCTCCAGACTTGACATAGTATTCAGATTCCGGGTTGAGACAGGATAGTTGTACTCGAATCAGTTCCATTGCATTACCTCCATCTATTCTGGTTCCCAACCCTCTGACAACTAAACATCACGTGGCCTAAGGCCACTACCTGGTTTCGTGACACCAGCCAGGCATGGTATAATCTTTGCGTAGCTACGTATCGACGTTTTCCATATCGGACGAGTGGGATTATGTGAACACATTGCGGCGATGATGTGAACCAATGGGTTCACTACAGCTAGGAGATATGTTATAATTGAGTTGCTGTTAGAATCGGCCCGGCGTGCAGACGGCTCTGTCGTTCGGGACCTGCGCAGCGGACGAAATTAACAATGAAACCTGATCAGATGCATATCAAGTTACCTTATACGGAGCGAGATTGGGTCGAGGTTTTGAACCGGGCGACCGCTGAGCGGTCGCCACTGTTGCTGGACCTTGCGGCTGAGGCTGTCCGGGACCAACCGCGGAACCACCAGATTCTGTATCTGGCGGCCCTTGCCGCGCTGGTGGCGGAACGTCCCGAAGCGTGTCTGCGGTATCTGCACCGTATGGAGAAGAACTACTACACGGATGGTCGCCACGCACTGCTGCGCGCGGTCGCCCAAGCGCAGCAGGGACTCCTGGAAGTCGCGCAAGATACGCTCAAAGAGGCCCGAATAGCCACACCACAACGCGCCATCTACTGGTTTCTTGGTGATGAGTCGCTCGATCCCTGGTTGACGGGATGGGTAAAGCAGATTTTGTCATATACGCCTCCACCCAGTGCCAAATCGCGCGCCCGCAAATCGGCGTCGCCCGCACACACTGACAGCCGGACGGGGCGGGATTTGAAATCCCGACCCATCAAGGGAGAATCCCGACCCATCAAGGGAGAATCCCAACCTATCAGGGAGAAATCCGGCCCGGAACTCGGTGCAGACATCGTGCTGCCCGAGCTGCCGCAGTATCAGCCTGAAATCCCGCTCCGATTCGAGCTTACCAATGCGGATGCCATTCGTTGGGACTCCAAGGATCAGCCCGAGGAGGATTTCGATTGGTTCCGAATTCGCGAGGAATTTGCTCACCTGGATCTTCTGCAGGGCTTCGACGAACTGCTGTGCCTGCCGCAGCTCCATCAGGTGGACACATATTGGTACCAGGTGGAAACCGTGCGCAAGGTGTTGAAGTCGTTCCGTGGGCGGGTGCTTTTGGCCGACGAAGTGGGTCTGGGCAAGACCATCGAGGCTGGCATGGTACTCAAGGAGTATCTGCTGCGCGGGATGGTGGAGAAGGTGCTGATTCTGACGCCCGCTTCCCTGGTAGGGCAGTGGCAGGAAGAGATGGCTACCAAGTTCGACATCGAATGCGCTACCACAAACGATTCGCTTGTCAGGACGGATCCGGCAGCGTTCTGGGCACAGCCGCGCGTGATCGCATCGCTTGCTACCGCCCGCCGCCAGGATCATAAGGACCATCTGGTCAAGCACACGTATGATATGGTCATCGTGGACGAGGCGCATCATCTGAAGAATCGGACCACTCGGAACTATCAGCTTGTGGACGCCGTGCCGAAGCGTTTCCTGCTGTTCCTTTCGGCGACTCCGGTGCAGAACAGCCTTGTTGAGCTGTACAACCTTTTGACACTGCTGAAGCCGGGAGTTTTCAATACCGAGAAGGAATTCCGCGCCAGCTATGTGACACCGGGCAAACCGCGCGTCCCCGCGAACCGCGAGCGGATGCACGACCTGATGCGGGATGTGATGATTCGCAACACCCGGGCTATGGTGGACGTGCGCCTACCCGCTCGCCACGCCCTCACGCTGAGCCTGGAGGCCGACGACGAAGAGAGAAGTTGCTATCAGGCGCTGGACGAGTTGGTGCGAGAAGTTCACGCGAGCGGTCCCGGTCGCAGGCGATTGGCTCTATACCACCTGCTCTCTGCCGCCGGGTCATCTCCCGCCGCCGCAGCAGCGGCGATCCACCGATTCGACGGGCGCGATGACGCCCGCTGGCGCGCCCTGTACGAACGCTATCGCGCGCTTGCCCGCGGGGTGAAGGACAATGCTCTGCTGGATGTGCTGCATCGCAATCCCGACGAGAAGACGATGGTGTTCATCCACCACCGCGAGACATTGCAGCATCTGGTTGCCCTCCTGCGCGAGCAGGGAATCCCGTTCGCCCGTTTCGACGGGTCGCTTTCCAGCCTGGAGAAGGACGCCGCCATCGATACGTTCCGCGAACAGGCGCCGGTGCTGCTGTCTACTCAATCCGGCGGCGAAGGCCGTAATGTGCAGTTCAGTAACACATTGATCAATTACGACCTGCCGTGGAATCCTATGGTCATCGAACAACGCATCGGTCGTATTCACCGCATCGGGCAGACGCGGGAGGTCTTCGTCTTCAACCTGGCTGCGCAGGATACTCTGGAAAGCCACGTGCTGCGCATCCTGGAAGAGAAAATTAACATGTTCGAGCTGGTTGTAGGAGAGGTAGGCGCTATGCTGGGTGAAATGGACGAGGAGCAGGATTTCGCCGAGACCGTCTTCACGACCTGGGTAGAGACGACCCAAGAGCAACGCGGAGCCGCGTTCGAAGACCTTGGAGAACGTATGGTTAAGGTCAGAGAGAAATACGAGGCGATCAAGTCACTGGACACAGAGCTGTTCGGGGACGAGTTCGAGGCCGGATGAGCATGAATCAACTGCAGAGCTTCGAGAAAGTGGTTTTGGAGAAGCATGGCGCTGTGGTCGAGATAATCGACCCGGAAGGACTGGAGGTGCTCGCGCCGCCTTCGGTTCAACAGGCACTGCGAATTCCCGAGTGGGTGCGCCTGGGGTTCGGGGCCGAACTTCCGCCCGACGCGCAGCGCGTCAGTCTCGATGTCGAACTGCTTGAGCGCCTGGGTTCTCTGTTAGATGAGCATGGCCGCTATACTCGGCTGGTGCTTATGCCTGACAATCCTGCGCCCGGCCATCCCGATCGGATACTCGAACAGACTCTTGCACTGCAAAATGCGGTTTATCGCCTGCGGGATGTACAACCCGCGTGGACACGTTATTTGATCCTCCGTTTCCGGTTCAGCGCCATTTCCGATGAAAAACACGAGGGATTGTTGGACTTCGGATACAATACGGCTAACGGCGCAACAGTGGACGGCATGCTGCCGGAACTGTTGAACGGCGTGAAGGCACATCTTGATAGGGCAGGGCATGCCGATAGGTTGGGATTTCCTCTCATTGGGACGGGATTATCTTCTGATGGGGCGGGATTCCCCCTTGATGGGCCGGGATTTGAAATCCCGGCCCCACAGAGCATGCGGCTGTCGCCCGAGAGCCTGGAACGCGTCTTGACGCCGCGGCTCAGTCTCAGATTGGATGCCTTTATTGCGGGCATGAGACGCCGCCAGGATCGGGATCTGAAGCGGGTGTTGGCCTATCATCAGGACCTCCAGCGGGAGGTAGCGGTTCGCTTAGCGGCTCTCACGGCCCGTGGTGAGGAGTTGACCGACAAACAGCAGGCCGAGCAGACGCGCGAGCGCCAGCGGCTGGAAGCGATTGCGCGCGAGTATCAAGCCAAGGTTAACGATGTGCGCCGGAAATATGCGATGAAGGTGGACCTGACGTGGCTGCAAACTCTGGAACTTATGATGCCTGTCCAGCGGTTTGCCGTGCTCATCAAACGCCGCAAGAGCGAGCGACTCGTCACGCTCGACTGGAACCCGATTGCCCGCCAACTGGATCAGGCGCCGTGCGAGTACAGTTACACATGGGAGCGCCCCCGCATGGTTTGCGATGACGCTCTGCACCTGGTCAGCTTGGCAGCGCACGGCCCCTGTCCGGCCTGCGGCAAAGCATACTGCCGGGCATGCAGTCCGGAGAAATGCCCCAAGTGCGGCCGGCGGGCGACTGAGCGTCCTAAGTAGCGTCCGCTCTTACTAGCGGGCCGGCATGATGTAGTGGCCGGGATCATCCTGAGCCTGTCGAAGGGCCGGCCATTCGTTGGAGGAGTTGAGCGAGTCGAGGAAGAATAGAGCACTATGAATGCGCGCATTCCCATAGACCGCGAAAAGATCGCCGAGTTCTGCCGGAAGTGGGGGATAACCGAACTCGCTTTATTCGGCTCCGTTTTACGGGACGACTTTGGCCCTGAGAGCGACGTAGATGTGCTTGTGAGTTTCGCGCCGGAGGCGCGCAGGACTCTTTTCGACCTGGCACGAATGCAGGAAGAGCTGCAGGAAGTGATCGGTCGGAAGGTAGACCTGGTTATCCGCTCGGCGGTGGAGGAGAGCGAGAACTACATCCGACGAAGACACATATTAAGCAATCTGGAGGCTGTGTATGTGGAGGGATGAGGCTTATCTACTGGACATATTGCTTGCGGCTCGCAACATCATCGAATTCACGAAAGACGTGACAAGAGAAGGCTTCGAGCAGAGCGAATTGATACAAAGCGCAGTCATCAGGCAGTTTGAGATTATAGGCGAAGCCGCAGGCCGGGTATCCGAGGAGTTCCGGGAAGAACATCCGGAGATTCCGTGGGGAGAGATCATTGGGATGCGAAATAGGTTGATACACGAATACTTTCGGGTCAAGGTTGACGTGGTCTGGGAGACCATACAGAGAGACGTACCTATTCTCGTCTCTTCGATTGAGCCATTGGTTCCAGGTGAAGACAGCAGTTAGGCGCTTATTTCGGCGTCGTGCAAGCGAATCAGGTGGCGAAGAGATTTAGAAAGTCGGGAAGAAGATAGAAACTCAGTGTACTTCTATATGTGAGGCGTTTCTATGGCTCAGTTATCCTTTGGAGGTGATTGGACTAAGGAAAAGCTGGAAAGGGTACAAAAGTATCTTGTTGCGTACAGGAAAGTAACCAAGAACCAGCCCTTCCAGACCATATACATTGATGCCTTCGCTGGGATGGGATACTGTTGTCCAAGACAGTCTGCGGAAGGGCCAATGCTGACTATCCCCGGATTTGCCGAAGCTGAAACCCAAGAATTTCTGAAAGGCTCGGTGCGGCTTGCGCTAGAAGTGGAACCACCCTTTTCTGGATATATATTTATCGAGAAGGACTCCACAAACTGTGCAGAACTCTCGAAGCTCAAGCAGGAGTTTCCAGATAAGCAGATTTCCATAATAAACGAGGATGCAAACCGGTATGTTAAGCATCTATGCAGTGGCACGAACTGGCGATCGCGCCGTGCTGTGATGTTCCTTGATCCTTATGGTATGCAGGTTAGTTGGGATACAGTCAAATCCATTTCAGAAACTGGTGCAATCGACATGTGGTATCTATTCCCTCTCGGAGTAGCTGTAAGCCGGCTTCTCAAGACAGATGGAGTGGTTGAGGAACCGGAGGCGAAGCGTCTCGACGACGTATTCGGGACAAAGGAGTGGCAGGATGCCTTCTATGAATTGAGGATGGAACGCAACTTGTTTGGTGAACGCGCCAGCTTGCAAAAGACAGCCACGTTTGATAGCATAAGTCGATTCCTTATAGATCGGCTAGAGACTATTTTCCCTGGAGTTGCCAAGAACCCGCTTCCGCTATTCAGCTCTAAGAATGTTCCACTCTATCTCTTATGTTTCGCCGCGGCCAACGAGAGGGGCGCAAGAATTGCCATCAAGATTGCTCAACATATACTGAGAAGATGATCTATGGGCACCTTATCAGCTATAGAATGGACTGACGCAACCTGGAACCCCGTCACCGGCTGCAGCAAGATCAGCCTGGGGTGTAGGAACTGCTATGCCGAGAGCATGGCTGTGCGTCTTCGCGCGATGGGACAGCCGAACTACGTCAACGCCTTCAAGCTCACCCTGCACGAGCATACCCTTGAGCTTCCTCTCCGGTGGAAAAGCCCGCAGAACGTGTTCGTGAACTCCATGAGCGATCTCTTCCATGAGGACGTCCCGGTTGAGTTCATTCTGAACGTCTTTGACGTAATGCGGCGCGCGACTCGGCACAGGTTCCAGGTTCTGACGAAAAGGTCCGTACGGCTCCTGGATCTCGACCCAATCCTGCCGTGGGCACCGAATATCTGGATGGGCGTGAGCGTGGAAAACGGCGACTATACGTTCAGAATCGACCATCTGCGCAGAACACACGCGGCGATCAAGTTCCTATCGCTGGAACCGCTCCTCGGCCCTCTTCCCAACCTGGACCTGACGGGAATCGACTGGGTCATCGTAGGCGGTGAATCAGGCCCAAAGGCACGTCCGATGCGCGCGAGATGGGTCATGGACATCCGCGACCAATGCCTCCGCGCGGATGTTCCCTTCTTCTTCAAACAATGGGGTGGCACGAACAAGAAAAAAGCCGGGCGGTTACTCGATGGCCGCACGTGGGATGAGATGCCACGAGTTCGCACTTGAGGCCCTGTTTTAGTCGGCACATTGAGTGCCTGCTATCGTTCGACCACAAATCGTATCCGCGGAAAGCTTTGAAAACCCCGCTCCCATAATAATGGAACCATCACAACCAGGATCAGCAGAATGCTCGTATGAACGCCAATACCGTAGATCTCTCCCAGATAATCCGTGCGCAGATTAAAGCGCACAGCCAATGCGGCTTGCGCAATTATCCCGTATGTGATCGACAGATACTTTGTTTGCCAGGTGGCCGAACGTGAATATAATAACACAGTCAGAGCTGCCAGCGCACTGGCGATGCAAAGATATAGGGTATATGCCACTGGTTGTCTGTAGATCAGATTTGCCGGGCCGTGAAATTGCCCATATCCCACCCAGCCAGCAGCAAAAAGGAATAGCGATGCCTGTCCCGGCATGCTTCGACTATCGCGAGAGAACAACCGGAGCGCTACAATCAGCATGATCGCAGCCCAACTGGAGAATGCGGCCAACGCCAACGAATGGGTCATCGGATTGGAGTGGTAGTGCAACGCAGACCCTATCCCCACGGCTGCAATGACTGCGGTCACCGCAGTCCACTTGTATGATCGTCCGCCCGCCCAGATCGCAATTGCCGTGGCAAGCGCGATCAGTAAGGTAAATCTCCAAAACCAGATATCGGGCGCGACATCGACGTAGTTTAACTGCATATTTCGAGTTATAATCGGGTCGTGCGGTGCGAAAGCCTTCGGCCACACAAGGCCTGCTGCGAGCCAGGTGGCAACCCATACCGGTCTCTTGCCTCGTCGCAATTCAAAGGAGCTTATGGCCAACATCAGCACGCTCACACTAATTAGAGCTATCAATCCACCAATGACCATCGGCTTTGGTGAACTCCGCATCATGGTAAGAAGTAGAAGCGATAGCAGCAGTGGGATGATAGCGAGCAAAGTTGTCTTCCAACCGGCCACGAGATGTGCTTTTTGCATCCTGGCCGCGATCTCGTCCGGCGGTCCCATCCTACGCGCCGCCTCTTCCTCCGCACTTGCTTGATTCATTCCCGAAGAAACTAATTCTTCCTTGATCTCCTCATAATGTGACCTCAGCTCCAGCATTACCTGCTCCTTCTCCGCAGGCGGGAGGTCCAACTGTCTTTCGACACGATCCAGATAATCCATAGCTTTCTCCTTTCAGGCCTGCAGGCATTCCGGCGCAAGACCCAGAATGCGGTTTATATTGCTCTGGAACCTCCGCCATTCCTCACGCCGCCGGGCGAGTTCGGAAGTGCCGCGCTCAGTGATCCGATAGCTTTTTCGCTCGCGGCCCGATGGGGTGGTCTCCCAGTAACCCTCGATCAGTCCATCCTTCTCGAGTTGGTGAAGATGCGGATAGAGCGTGCCCTCACCCAAAGCAAAGTACCCCTCGCTTTGCTTCTCGATCTCCCTCGCGATTCTGTAGCCGTGCATCGGCTCTCTTGCAAGACACGAGAGAATAAGCACTACTGCGTTTCCTCTGACAAGTTCCGTAGGAGCCGACATCATTGCCTCCGCTTCAGATACATCGGTCATAGATGTATTATACCACAGTTACTTCTGATGTCAACCTCTTTTTTGCAGTTTTTTTCTGGCGGTTATGACCGCCGGGCTATCGGAGTTATACCTGGTGCAGCGCGGATGATGAACCACGGATTCCGCAGATTGGTCAGATTTCAAAGATGGTGGTGAGGGCAAGGCAGGCTTCGGCGCGAAAAGCGTGGGCGGAAGCATCGGAATGCGCCCCCTTGGTCGTGCCATTGGGACGCCTTATCGCGCAGTGCGCGCGGAATGATTGAATCGGCACATTTAGAATTCGCCTTCCTGCCAGATCGTCCCCATGAGCATCAGAAGATATTCACCGAACGGTTTGTGAGTCACTGACACTAGAACTGGAAAGCTCTGCTCAAAAATGTCAGCGCCAACGCTCCTTTCCTTTGCCGGCGTGAAGTAGAGGCATTCGTCGTTTATCGAAGCGACCAAGAAAGAACTGCCGATGTTTGGATGGACCAGATCGCAAAATAGGTTGTAAGCAATCAGAACTTCTGGGGTCACCTCGCCCCATTTCTCAATGCAGGTTAATATATTCACTTGCTCAGCCATAATGCCCTGCGTCACGTACTTTTGCTTGGCCTTCTTGCTTTCTAACTGCTTGACGGCTTCATCTTTGAGCTGCGCATACCGCTTGAAGAAGAACGACTCCCAGTCGAAGCGCGTTCCGCGAAGATGGCGATCATCGATTTCGATGATCTGCTTCATTTCAGCCGAGGTGAGCGAAGCTTTTTCCAATAGTGGTTTGTACTGGAAGAGTATGTAATACCTCAGCGTCGCAGTCAACTCGATTAGTGATCTGCCGGCAAGTGCGTAAATGAGGTAGCGCTTATTCGCCACACTGTCAAGTACCGTGTCCGACAGCTGTACGAACTTGCTGACATAGCAGGTGATGAGGTTCCGTGCGTAGACGTTGTGAAGCTGCCGCGGGTCACCGAGGGTAGGTGACCAAGGGCAGTCCAAGTTCTCGGCCATCCTGGACAAGTGCTGCGTTCCTTGTCGGAACATTTCCATGAGCTGAGCGACTGTTTGCACAGTGAGTTCTCCCGGAGGCCGAACAGGCTCCACTGTTCTTGATTCGGCTTGACGGTATGTCAGCACATCAGCATTATCTAGGGTAGAGTAAGTGTGCCCTCTGCAAAAAGTGACGCCGTTTTGTCTCAAGCCCAAAAGACCGCCAAGTCTATTATAGCACGAATTGGATGGTGGAGGCACCTGGACTCGAACCCGGGTCCAAAGAAGAGCTGACGGTAGCTTCTACGAGCGTAGCCTCCTTCTATCTCTCGCGTTCGACTTCGATCATTTCTGCTCCTACCCCGCCCGCTTGAACTTCCTGTCCAGCTCCCAGTTCGTGAGGCTGATGAGGATCGGGCGGCCGTGGGGGCAGACGAAGGGATTGTCGGAGGCGATCAGTCGCTTGACCAATCCCTCCATCTCGGGCATCGAGAGCGAGTCACCGGCCTTTATCGCCATCTTGCACGCCGATGTGATCAGCACCTGCTCTGGCCGCACCATCAGATGCTTCGCTATCGACACCTCGACAAGCTCTGATATGATATCACGAAGAAGCTGCTCAGCCTCCTTCGGCTTCGCATCCGCTGGGACGGCACGAACCACGAAAGCATCCCGTCCGAAGACCTCCATGTCGAAACCTATCGCCCGCAGGTCGTCCAGCCGCTCTCCGACAACCAGCCCCTCCCGCCGCGATAGCTCGAGCGTGATCGGTATCACCAGCCCCTGCATGACTGCCTGGCCGCCGTCGCGGGACTTCTTCATCTGCTCGTAGAGCACCCGCTCGTGGGCCACGTGCTGGTCGATGATGAGCACCCCGTCTTCGGACTCAGCAAGTATGTAGGTGTTCCTCGCCTGGCCTATGACCCGCGCGTTGCGCAGCCGCACCAGAGCAGGCATCTCAACCGGCCCGGCCGGCGACTCCGGGGCTTCCACCGTCTGCGGTCTGGAACTCCAATCGAACGGATCGTCAATCGTGCCGGTCCCCTGGGACTCGCTGCGCCTGAGCACCGCGTTACGGAACGCTTCAACGTCCGCCTCCTCAGGAGGAAGAAGGGACGACTGGTGGTTGGGAAGATCGCGCCGCGCGGTAACCGCCGACCGGGTCTGGCGAGCTTCGGAGACCGTCGGCATCGCCCCGCCGCTCATCAGAGCTTCGCGCACGGCTTTGTGCACGACGCTGTGGATTTCCTGGTCGCTGGAGAACTTGACCTCGGCCTTCGTCGGGTGGACGTTTACATCCACCAACTCAGGGTCAATATCCACAAAGATGACCAGCACCGGAAACCGGCCCTGCTGGATAATAAGGTCCCTATAAGCCTGGTCGGCGGCATGCAGGAGCGTCCTGTTCCGAATACAGCGGCCGTTTACAAAGAAGACCTGGTAGGCCCGGTTCGCCCTGGTGAACGAGGGCTTCGAGACATAGCCCCAAACCTTTAGCGACGGAACGGAAAACTCGATAGGAACAAGCTGCTTTGCCACATCGCGCCCGAACACCGATACCGCAGCGTTCATCACTTCCCCTGTCCCGGTCACGGACATTACTTCCCTCGGTCCGTGGGTCAGGCGGAAGCTTATGTTCGGATAGCAAAGCGCGAGCCTTCCGACAAGCTCTGTAATGTGGGATAGCTCCGTCTGGGCGCTCCGCAGGAACTTCATTCTGGCGGGGGTGTTGAAGAACAGCCTCTTGACGGACACCGTAGTTCCCTGAGGCGCGCCTACCGACTCCAGGTTTTTGATAGTGCCGGCCTCGACCTCGAGCCGCGTTGCCGCGGGCTCTGAGACGTGCTTCGTCACCAGTTCCATGATCGAGACAGAGGCAATCGAGGGCAGGGCCTCCCCCCGGAAGCCGAGCGTGCGGATGGCGAACAGGTCTTCAGCCGACCTGATCTTGGAGGTAGCGTGCCGCTGCAGGGCGACAACCGCGTCCTCCCGAGGCATGCCCGCCCCGTTATCGCCGACCTTGATGAGCTCCTTGCCGCCGTCTTCGAGAGCCACCGAGACCTGCGTGGCTCCAGCGTCTATCGAGTTTTCAACAAGCTCTTTAACCACCGACGCGGGCCGCTCGATCACTTCTCCGGCGGCGATCCGGTTGGCAGTGTGCTCGTCGAGGATAACTATGCTGTTCTGGCTGACTACGGGTTCCGACATCGTCACATACAAGACGAGGAGGAAGATGTAACTTATCTTCCCCCTCAGACTACGTTCAAATTATACCACTCGCAATTCTCGAAGCCAAGCAGTCGGTCGGACTGGAACAAGAGGAAAGAACCCGTGGGCCGGGTCACTTCACTATCTGAAGAATCTGCTTGAACTCCGATGCGGACGCGTCTTTAAGAAGCTCAAATATCGACATCTCAGCCGTAGTGATTACCGCGCCAGCCTGGCGCATCTTTTCAATCCCCAAACGCCAGTTGCCCTCTTCTCTTGAGCTTATCGCATCGGCAGCCACATGGACTTTGTACCCGAGCCCTAGCAGGTCGTGCGCCGTCTGATTTACGCAGATGTGCGCCTCAATGCCGCAGAGCAGCACCGTCCGCCGTCCCCGCCGTTCCAGCGCCGCGAGGAAGTCACCAACTCCGCAGCAGCTAAACGTCATCTTGTCTATCCGCTCGTCATCGGGTAGCGCCTGGGCGACCTCCGGTATGATATCCCCCATCCTCGCGCGGTACTGCAGCGTCGTCACCACCGGTACACCCAGGACCTTTGCCGCCTCTATCAACTGCACGGAGTTCGCAATAACCCGCTCAGGCTCGAATAAGTTCCTCATAAATGGTTCCTGGATGTCAACAACTATAAGAATAGTGTCTTCCCGATCCAGCAGATTCGGATGCATGGCTTCTCCTCCAAACATAATTGTAGAGCATCTTGTGGGGCCGGAGTTCAACTCCGGCCCCACAAGATGCTCTACAGGTACGATGGCCGGGGAGATTCCTCTGCTATGATGGCCGGGGAGAGTCCTCCCCGGCGCACGGTCCCCGGACATCCGTCCGGCCCCTGGCC
>JACPPP010000352.1 GCA_016190935.1 Armatimonadota bacterium
GAGCGTATGCCTGAAGAGGACTTCCACCTCTCTAGCCACGCACGCTCACAGGCGCACATCGGGCGCGATATCATCATCGCGCCCGAAAGAGAACCCGATCGGGCGCGATATCACCATTGCGCCCGGAACAGAACCCCTCCCGAGCAGGCTGAAAGGAGTTCGAGCGATGAAAAAACTCAGCAAGTTCGAAATTGCCTACGAGTCCCTTTCGAGGATCGGGGCGGGTTCCGGTGACATATCGAGGGAGGCGAAGGCTGAACTGACGCGCAGCATCAACGGCTCAAACAGCCTGCTCACTGCCAAAGCTGCCGAGATAGCGAGTAACAGAAATCTGCACGAGATGATCCCGGACATGATCTCGGCATTCGAGCGGTTCATGGTTGACGGCGCTAGGACTGATAAGCAGTGTAACGCTAAGATCGCCATTGCGAAAGCGCTTAATGAGATGGAACTCACGGGTGACGCCGTTTTCCTCTCGGGGGCATACTACACTCAGATCGAGCCGGCTTTCGGAACGTCCGTGGATACCGCTGCCGAGCTCCGGTGCGTTTGTGCTTACGGTCTTGCGAGAATCGAACACCCGGATGCTCATTACATACTGGCGGATATCCTTGTTGATCGTGAGGCTCGTGTTCGATCCGCCGCTGCAAAAGCGCTTGGCTACATCGGAAGCCCGCAGGCCGAACTGCTGCTGAGACTCAAGGTTCTGACAGGTGACAGTGAGTTAGATGTGGTGGCCGAGTGTTTTGCGGGTCTTATAACGATGGCTCCCGACCGGTCCCTCGATTTCGTGGCGCGCTACCTGCGATCAGAAGACGGGTCCTTGTCCGAGTGCGCGGCTCTTGCCATCGGAGGCTCGCGCAATCCAAAGGCTTACGACACACTGCGAAGTTTCTGGGATGACGACCCATCGCCACTGGTGCGCCGAAGGCTGCTTCTGCCCATCGCGCTCGTCAGAAGCAACGAGGCTTTAAACTTCCTAACCGAAATAGTGCGCACTTCTGATATCAAGACGGCCACCAAAGCCGTCTCTGCTCTCAGCTTATATGTGGATGACGCGAGCGTGAGCAGTATCCGCGATGCGGTAATGGCGAGGGGTGATGCCGACCTGCTCAGGGCATTTGAGGCTGAAATCGGACCGAAGATTCAGACGTAGCATCACGGTTTAGACAAAGGTACTTTTGGGCACAAGGTACGAGGTACCGACGGGAACTCTGTTTCCGTCGAATGTCGATTTCGTGAAAGGAAGGGGAGAGTCGATGATTCGTTGCGTATCCGTCTTGCTTGTCGTTTCTTCATTACTCGCCGCACCGGTGCGCGCCGGACACGCCTACTCCGTTACGGTCATAGCTGCCCCGGCATCCGGCGACGCTTGGCCTATGGCTATCAACGACTCGGGTGTTGTTCGGGTGTTGTAGTTGTACGCACGGACTATAGCGAGCCGTTCCTGTGGCAGGATGGCAGTGTAACATTTCTTCCGGTCCGCAGTGGTTCTAGCGCCACAGATGTCAATTCGCTTGGAGAGGTCGTGGGTACTTTCAGTGAGTTCCCTTCTTGGGACACATACGGCTACTACTGGCGGCCGGGACAGGTGATCAACCTTGGCCTCAAAGTATACCCTTTTGCAATCAACGGCCAGAGTAAAATCGTTGGCTATTTTATTTCAGGTGACCGCCAAAATCACGCGTTTTTGTACGACGGCGAGCTTTCGGATCTCGGTACACTCGGAGGCGGAAGCGCTGCCTACGGCATCAATGAGAAAGGCCAGATTGTGGGGTACTCGGAGTCCGCCGACGGACTCCGGCACGCGTTCCTATTCGACGGTACGATGCACGATCTTGGCACGCTCGACGGCAGACCCACTATCCCACAGGGCATAAATGAATCGGGCGAGATCGTGGGATATGCGGACCCCATCGGGTCCACATCTACACGGACGGCCTTCTTGTACGATGGCACGATGCGTGATTTGGGAACGCTTGGCGGTACGCAGAGTTTGGCAGTGGCACTAAACGACCATGGGCTGGTAGTGGGCTACGTGGACTACGCCACCATCCCTGGTGAGTCAGACATGCGCGCGTTTGTCGCGAGGGACGGGGCGATGGTTGATCTTAACACCCTCATCGACCCTTCCACGTCGTACACACTCACTGAAGCGTTTGATGTCAACAACTCAGGCCAAATTGTGTGCCATGAGCGAAAACCGGACATTTTCGGCGCGGCCTATCTACTCACTCCAACGTCCCTGGTCGAGACCTCGTTGGGCGGAGCTGAGGCGCTGGGCGAAGGAACTTGGGTATCAGTCCAAGATGCTGTGGTCGTGGCGGTGGGTCTTGAGGCCAACACGGTTTTCGTCGAGTCGTCTGATCGCTCGGCGGGCATTAAGCTCATTACTACCCGCGGTCTCAGTGTGGGGCAGAGAATTGAAATGACTGGGCTGGTGCGCAGGATCAAGGGCGAGCGAGAGATTTGCCTGACGAAGATCAACAGTGTAATCGAGGGCAGCCCATTGTCGCCTGTGGGTATGAACAGTTCCACGATTGGGAACGACCGAACAGAAACGCTCAAGTATACCGGCCTTGATACGACGGGCCTGCTCATCCGCTATTGGGGAACAGTCACCGGAGTCTCGTCATCCCAGAGAGTGATTTACGTGGACGACGGCGGGAGTTATCAGGACGGACTGGTTCCCTATCGAGGTTTGAGAGTCAAGATTGCGGCGAATGCCTCGCTACCGGCAAAGGGCTCGCGTGTCGCCATCACTGGTGTCTCTCGTGTGGAGGAACATACGCTGGTATGCGGCGGGGAAGTCAACGGTGACTGGTACCCCTCTGGGACGGTGGTCTACGTTCCGGCCATATGGACGCGCGACGCATCTGACATACAAATACTACGGTAGCAGCATCCTTGATCGAAGCCGCAATGCAGCCAGGCCAGGATTTCAGGTAGTGGTCTAATATAGCGTGATGGGCGTTGTTTGGAGTGCGGGAGCGGCTTAGCTCCCGCTTTCTTCTACGCTCCAGTTAGGGCTGGATTTCAAATTCGGGCGCGATGATGATATCGTGCCCGATCGAGGCCGCTCATCGCTCATTGCTTGCCTGACCGGCGACGACGACGCGGGCCGGACGGATCACCCGGTCGTGCTGCTTGTAGCCGGTCTGAACCTCTTCTACAATCGTGTTCTCAGGATATTCCTCCGTCTCGACCCGCATTACAGCTTCGTGCAGCATCGGGTCGAACTCCTGGCCGACTGATTCGATCGGCTCGACCCCTTCCCTCTCTATTACGTCTCTCAACTGACGGAGGGTCAGCTTCACGCCCTCTACCAGCCCCTCGAAGTTCTCGGCCTGCTCAGCCGACCGCAGCGCGCGCTCGAAGTTGTCGATGGCGGGCAGGATTTTGAGAATAATTTCCTGAGTGGCGAACTGGATTGCACGGTTGTACTCCTCCTGCTGCCGCCGTCGATAGTTGCTGAAATCGGCGAGCGCGCGCAGATGCTGGTCGTGTTCATCTTTGGTCCGCTTTCGCTCTTCCTCAAGCTCGACCCTCAGCCGCTCGATCTCGTTCTGCAACTCGTCCACATCCGGCGCCGCGGCCTCCATCTCCGGCTCTACACCTGCCCCGGCCTCCGCCTCTTCCTCTGCCTCTATTTCAACACGAATCGGCTCTTCGTCGTAATCCTCTTGTCGCTTACGCATATTCTGCTCCACTTCGACGCGCATAGATTTGGGAGAATTGGGACGATTTGCGCTCACGCGCCCGTCATCTCGCAGCCTCTCCCTCGTCACGCTTCCTTATTATCACATTTATTCTGAGCACCGCTTCGGCGACCTCAGCCGCCGCCTTCAGTGCGTATAGTTTTACCCTGACCGGATCTGTGACTCCCAATTGTAGCATATCTGCGACCTCACCGGTGTCACAGTCAATGGCAAGCGCGGCAGAATCGGCATTCGACTGCGCCGCTGCGGCGTCCTCGACTTTCTCCAAGGGATTAAAACCGGCATTTGCCACAATCTGCATAATCGGGCGCTTCAGCGCCTCACAGACGCAGTCGACTCCGTAGGCAGCCATACCCCTCACTCCACACCGGAGTTCGCCGACTTTGCGAGCCGCTGCGAGCTCAATAGCCCCTCCCCCGGGAACGACGCCGCTTAAAAGCGCCGACTGGACAGATGAGGCCGCATCCCTCGCTATCCGTTCGCGCTCTTCCTTAACCTCCTGCGTAGCCGCACCGACCAGAATGGTGGCCGCAGGCTTCCCTGACCCGCCCACAATCCTTATGTGACCCAATCGCTCATCTTCGTATACCCGGCCGCAATGCCCCAGAAACTTTTCAAGCTCTGCGGCATCTTTCTTCAGACCAGATCGTTTGATCGGCCGCGCCCCCGTGTGCTCCACGATCCTGGCGATGTCTCTGGCCGATACCCGGCGAACGGCAAGCACTCCCGCATCGGTGAACACCTCTTCGGACGCGTCGTCTATAGACTTTGCCGCAACGACGAAACCGACTCCCAGCGCGACAGCTCTCTTGATGTTCTCGCGGAACTCCGCCTGCAGCGCCAGGTACCTTGCGAAGCCGGACTCGGTCGCGAGCGCCTCCTCCTCTATCTCTTCGGGCTCAACTGCGTCATCCACAACCAGGACTTTTACATCTTCCACCGACCTCGGCATCTGGGCGTTGGCGCGCTCTTTGTCGATAATCAATCCCGCGAAGACCTCATTATCCGCACCTTCCTTGGCGACAACGGCATCGGCAAGGCGGAACGCCGGGTCCAGAAGCTTCTCTTTCCCCACGAGCTTTGCAGCGGAGACGGTAAGATCGGCGAGGTCATTATGCCCTCTTGCAGAAATCCGGGCGGTCTGATACAGCAGCAGGTCATCGAAGCCGTTAACCTGCCTGGCCTGAGACTCTATGAACGAGGCAGCAGCAGACGCGCCCGTCTGAATTCCTTCGATGACTTTAGTCACGGGAACACCACGCGCGATGTGGTTAGTCCCTTCGGTAACCAGCGCGCTTGCAATTACCGTTGCCGTAGTTGTGCCGTCGCCGACCTCTGCATCCTGTGCTTTTGCCGTCCTGATAATCATCCTGGACGCCGGGTGGGTGAGGTCGATCTTGTCGAGGATCGCGCTTCCGTCGTTTGTGATCGTCACGTCGCCGAAGCGGTCAACGAGCATGCAGTTCAGCCCTTTCGGGCCGATAGTGCCTTCAATCGCTGAAGCAACCGCGCGGACTGCCCCTGCGTTCGACAGGAGCGCCGCCAGCCGCTCGTCTACATCCGATCCTTTACTTGCTTGCTTCGCGTTCTCAGACATCTTGGGAAGGGGGTTGGGTGATGGGTGTTGGGTGTTAGGTCATGGGTCATGGATCATGGGAAGGCCCTCTGTTACCTGTTACCTGTTACCTCTTTTCGTATTTACTTCAGAGTTTCGTGATTTCTAGCTCAGGCTAAGGAGTGTAAGCAATTCGCTCAGGTTGCGGGCCATGGCATCGACTGCAGCTACAGCGCGCTGGTACTCCATCCTTGTCGGCCCGATGACTCCTATGGTACCGGCCACTCTGCTTCCGATCCGATACTTGGCTCCGACGAAGCTCGTGTCGTGCATCTCCCTGAAGGGGTTCTCTGTGCCGATAATGATCATCACGTCGGCCCCCAGGATAGCCCTGCTTAGGAACTGGTACAGCCGCCTTCTCTCCTCAAGCAGCTCAAGCACGCCCTCGAGCCTGTCTACATCCTTGAACTCCGGCTGCCTTAATATGTGATTAGCTCCCTCGACGCAAACATCCGTGTCAGGGCGCGATAGTGAGTCGATCACGTGCTGCAGCGCGCCGAGCACATCAGCGATAAGGTCGGAGACGGGATCGGCACTAAGTGAACCGCGCGTCCAGCCGGTCGTTTTGATTGTCTCGATTTCTTGGCCAACGAGTTTGGAGGCAAGCAGGTTCGCGGTTTTCTCTACCTCTGAGCTTGACACCTGCCGCCGCAGATCGAGTATTCTGTGCTCAACGCGACCATCGGAGAGCGCCACTACAAGCAGCAGCTTCCGGCCCGCCACCTTTGAGAGACCTATATGGCTGATTCTGGTATTATCAGTCGAGGGCTGTGTCGCCACCGACGTATAGCGCGTAAGGCCCGTCAGGATGCGGCAGGTCTGTGTGATTATGAAATCAACTTCAGACGCCAGAGACGACAACTGTTCTTTCGCCACGACGGCTTCTCTTCTCGGCAGCGTGGCCGTGCCCATCAGCCTGTCCACATAGAAACGGTAGCCCAGGTCGGACGGCACGCGTCCGGCAGACGTGTGGGGCTGCCGGAGGTAGCCCATCTCGGCCATCTCAGCCATCTCGTTGCGGATGGTAGCCGACCTTACTCCGAAGTCATAATTGGTAACCAGAGCTTCGGACCCAACCGGCTCAGCCGTCCCGACGTGCTCTTGAACAATAGCTTTTAGTATTCTCTGTTTTCTTGTATCAAGCGGAGATGCGTTGCTGCGCATTACCCTGAGCCTCCACTTTCCAGATTTATGCTACCATCCAAGCCCGGCTGTGTCAAGTTTGGGAGAGCATCGGTTGCATCCCCGGCCCCGTTGCGGCTGATATTCATCCGCTCATACAACGAGCCTTCAATCTAAAATCTAAAATCTAAAATCCCATCGGTCTCTCCGGCTTCATCTGAGGAAAGAGGATCACGTCCCGGATGGATTCCTGATCTGTAAAGAGCATAATAAGCCGGTCTACGCCGATTCCGAGTCCTCCGGTCGGCGGCATGCCGTACTCCAGCGCGCGCAGGAAATCCTCGTCCATAGGATGAGCCTCCACGTCGCCAGCTGCGCGCCTCGCAGCCTGCTGCACGAACCGCTCCCTTTGGT
The DNA here is from genome assembly GCA_016190935.1 of Armatimonadota bacterium. Classification (GTDB taxonomy): domain Bacteria; phylum Armatimonadota; class UBA5829; order UBA5829; family DTLH01; genus JACPPP01. Next base: position 6,871 of record JACPPP010000352.1, read on the forward strand.
CATCCGGATCGTTTATCTCTGAGAATGCGTTCCCGGTCTCCTGGGTCCCTACGTAGACCTCAAACCGCCGAGTAAGGCTGGGTTTGCCGGGTATCTTCTTCGCAAGCGGCGAGGTCTCTATCGGAAAGTCGGTGATGAACGTAGGCTGGATGAGGTTCGGCTGGACGAACCTCTCATGAATCTTTTCCATAATGCCGCCGACCATATCCTCCTGCTCGGTGGGCAGGCCAAGCCGCTCCATTGCTGCCTTGGCACTCTCAACCCTTTCAAATTCCTCAGGTTTGATTCCTGAGTATCTCTCGATGGCATCGAGCATCGGCAGGCGAGGCCAGGGCGGGGTAAAGTCGATCTCGTGCCCCTGGTAAACGAGCTTCGTCCCGTCGTAAAGCGCGTGACAAATGTAGTTGAACATATCCTCGACGAGCTTCATCACGTCCTCGAGGTTGGCATAAGCCTCGTAGCTCTCAAGCAGGGTGAACTCCGGGCTGTGTCTTGTGGATAGCCCCTCGTTGCGGAAGACCCGTCCGATCTCGTAGATGCGTTCGAAACCGCCTATCACCAGCCTCTTCAGATAGAGTTCGAGTGAGATTCTGAGATGAAACTGATGATCGAGCGCGTTGTGGTAGGTGAGAAACGGCCTTGCAGCCGCGCCACCGGCAACCGCCTGCAGAACGGGTGTCTCCACTTCGAGGTACCCGCGAGAATCGTAGAAGTCGCGTAGGGACTTGATAATCCTGCTGCGCTTCTCGAACAACTCGCGTGAATCGGGATTCACCATCAGGTCGAGATGCCGCTGCCGGTAACGCTGCTCAACATCATGCAGCCCATACCATTGCTCTTCGCCCTTCTGCTTGCCATACGGCGGTGGGCGGAGCGCCTTCGAAAGCATCGTCACGCTCTTCACGTGGATCGTGATCTCGCCGGTCCTGGTCCGAAAAACGAATCCTTCGGCCCCGATAAAGTCTCCAAGGTCCATAAGATGCGCGATTTGATAATTCTCGCCAAGGTCGTCGAGGCGGAAGTAGAGTTGAATCCTCCCGGAACGATCTTCGATGTGCGCAAAGCTCGCCTTGCCCATCTCCCGAATAGCTGCGAGGCGGCCTGCGATGCGAACCGTCTGGTTCTCCAGCGTCTCGAAGTTTGAGAGTATGTCTTTTGCAAGGTGCGTGCGCTCGTAGCGCTCGACCCCAAACGCATCGATCCCTTGCTCGCGAAGCTCATGCAGTTTAGCAATGCGCATCTTGATCAGTTCATTGTCCTGCTCAGTCATCAAGGTCAATTCGGTTTCCTCCTACCCGGCGGAACTGGCTATCAGCGGTCAGCCCCCGGCAGGGGCCGGAGGGATTTCAGATTTGAGATTGCAGATTTCAGATTGGAGTTTCCTTCAATCTAAAATCTAAAATCCCTTTACCTGCTTACCCCCCACAACAAGATGGGAGTGTGAAGGCCCTTTTGGGGAACATTCACACTCCCATCTTCTACTACTGTCTGAGATTTTCCTCTAACCCGAATATGGTAGTGACTTTGGACTTTACACTTGTCACTTGCCACTTGCCACTTGAGACTTGTCACTTGTCACTTGCCACTTGTCACTTTCTAATTCCGGTTACTTCGTAGTGAGCGATGCCAGCCGGAATCTCGACCTGAATTAAATCCCCGATCTTCCGCCCGATGAGCGCCTCTCCGACTGGGGACTCATTTGAAATCTTGTCTTCGGCAGGGTTGGCCTCAACAGATCCGACGATAGTATATTCCCACTCGTCGGATGTCTCAAGGTCACGCACCTTCACTATCGAGCCGATGCCAACCCGATCAGTCAGCACTTCGTCATCTTCGATAACGTGGGCGTGCATCAGGATTTTTGTCAGATCCTCGATCCTGCCCTCTACAAACGCCTGCTCCATCTTGGCGTCTTCATACTCCGCATTCTCTGAAAACTCACCAAACTGCTTGGAATCCCTAATTCGTTCCGCAACTCTCTTGCGGTGAACGGTTCTAAGCAGTTCCAATTCCTGTTCTATCTTTTTCAGTCCGGTCGCGGTGAGGATGATCTCATTGTCCGTCTGCATAGGACACCACCTCTCGGTCTTGTTGTCGCATTAATAAACATAAGCACCGGTCGTCCCCTTACGGTTTGACCAGTGCTTGACAGAACATGCTGTGCTGATTCATTGGGATTATACCACATTTGTGCCGGGCATTCAAACAAGAGTTTTATGCCCGAAGGTCTCAACACGTTCTGTCCTACGGCGATTACCTCATCTATTTGACGACAGATCTTGCACAAAAGATTCCTAAGTTCCAAAATTTTATGCAAAAACTCTTAGCGACCGGGCACCGAAACGCGAATTATGTCAATAGTTGAGTAATATTCTGACACCAACCTGATACTGATCGCCTTCTGTTTCACAACGGGTTTAAGCATCAGCCTTTTGGGAAACAGTGTAACAGGCAAGCCATTACACGGAATAGCGATGAGCGATGAGCGATGAGTTATGAGCGATGATACATGTTGTAAGCATCGACCTTTACTTTCGAGGAGGCAACTAATATGAGATACGCTGCTGCATTGATTGCGTTGGTCGCAGCTTTGGCAGTCTCCGGCTGTGGCGGAGGAGATTCGCTTGACGAGACCGGCCAGCCCATCGTTTCGGACGTTGAGCTCACTCCTGCAGGCACGCGCGACTTCGTTCTCGTGGGAACGACCGGGATCTTTTTCAACACCGCGCCTGCGGCGGTCGAGACGCCGACACTGCTTCGATTCACCAGGTTTCCATCGACTGTCGGACTGGTTGCGCCTGTTCCTCAAGGGCTTGGATTTGTGGGCGCTGCAGAGATACAGCGGGTGGAGGCCCCTCAGGAGACTGCGGTTGCGGCCCCGGTAATACTTCGAATACCCCCTGTCCGTTCCCTGCCTGAAGGAAGGAGGCTCCTTATCCTGGTTGCAGATACTGCGGACCGTTCCCCCGAGTTCCAATCGGTTGTGGATACCACAGGAGTTTCGGCCACGGGGGTCGTGCAAAACGGCATGGTGCAGTTCGAGGTCACGCAGCTTGGCTCGTTCCTTGTCGCAGAGGACATCCAGCAGTAGACGAAGCCGTCGCTGTGCTATAATGACTCGGAAAACATAAGCGACTGAGGTGTGAGAATGCACCCGAATGTAGTACTTATCGGCACGGCGGGTCTGGGATCGGGGAGTGAGCAGTTGGGAGGGCTGATCCTCGCAAACTTTCTCCGAATTCTGGGGGAACGTGACGAACTGCCGGCCTACCTGATCCTGTGGAACGATGGAGTGAGGACGGCCCTGCCGGACGGCATCTGGATAGAGCACCTGAAGAGGCTGGAAGGCCGTGGAGTCAGGATCATTGCCTGCCGGACGTGCATAGAGTACTTCGGACTCGAAGGCCAGACTGCGGTCGGCGAGACCGGCACGATGTCACAAATACAGGAGATACTGCTGACTAACAAGGTTCTGACCGTCTAACCGGAGGGAAGGGTGAAGGGTGATGGGTGTTGCAACTCGGAACTCACAACTCTCTCCTCGCTCAGCGGGTTGACACAAGGCGGGGGCGTCGGTACACTGTAATGGCAGAAAGCGAGCTATTTGGGGATGATCTGACGTGATGACCAAGATAAACAATGCAACGATCGAACTGGTCGAAGGCGACATTACAGAGCAAACTACCGACGCAATTGTGAATCCGGCTAACCGGGCGCTTCTCGGCGGGGGCGGCGCGGACGGCGCGATCCATCGCGCAGGCGGGCCAAAAATACTCGAGGAGTGCCGCAAGTTGGGAGGTTGTGACACCGGAGATGCCAAGATCACGACCGGCGGAAATCTTCTGGCTCCCTACGTCATTCACACCGTAGGCCCTGTCTACCGTGATGGAAAACACCGTGAGGCTGAACTGCTCGCAAACTGCTATAGACAATCCCTGGACGTGGCATTGCAGAACGGTATAAACTCCATAGCATTTCCCTCAATCAGCACCGGAGCCTATGGCTATCCCCTGGAAGCGGCTTCGAGGATTGCGTTAAGAACTGTAATCGAGTGGCTTCGCGAGCATAACGGGCTCAAACTCGTACGATTCGTCCTCTTCGGCCAGCGCAGCTTCAACGCCTACTCACACGCACTTAAGGAGATTGCCACTGCTTTGAACCAGGACGAAGCAGAGTTTGTTGATGACTCAGAGGAGTAGCCGCTCCGACGCTCGCACGTACGGAGCGGCTTGCTGTATGTGGAATCCGTTTTGCTGGCCCTGCGGCTACTCCTTCGACGGTCTTAGCAGCTTGTAGAAAAGTCCCGTAAGCAGGAAAGTCGGAACCCACTGCCCGACAAACAGCGACCAGTCGCGCCTCTTGGCGCCGAACAGAATCGCCGAGGCCAGAATCGACGCGCCCGCCGCATAAGCCAGTAGAGGCACCGGAATCATCTCCTGCACTTCCATAACTGCTCTGGTCGGCTCACCCTCGGCCACTCGCTGCACGCCTCTCTTAGCGGCCCTGCCAGCCTGCTCAGCTACCTCTTTTTCCTTTGTCATTGCCTCCGCCATAGTATGTCCTCCTCCTATTACGAGTCAATCCACCACCGAGAGTGCATTACCCGCACTGCGCAGGGATAAAACAGAGATCGATGAGCGTGGGTTTTGAAACGCGGATTCCGCGGTTTGTACGGATTACGCGGATGATGCAGACTTGCAAGTTGTACAGATAGTCTGCTTGAGCCGCACGCGGACGTGCGGCATGCTTCGACAGGCTCAGCATGAGGCCCGGCGCGAGACGGGCCGGGCCATCGGTACAGGGATTCTGTTTCGGGCGCGATGATGATATCGCGCCCGATCGAACTTCTAACCTCTAACCTCTAACCTCCAACCTCTAAAGATCTCTTCCTCGCGCGCCGTCACGTGTGAGATTGATGTCCGGCAGGTCGTTCACTGCAGGCCTGATCTCTCCGGCTGCCAGATGCTTCACGTGTCCATCAGCAAACAGATAGTTCCTCGATCCCCGCCAGTCCCACCAGCCAACCTTCTCAGCCGAGTGGTTGGAAAGCCAGTCCGCGACGATGGCCTTCCTCGATGGATAGACTACATCTGAGACTTTCTGTGAAGAACAGGGCGGGCCCGGCTTCCAAAGCTGCTCCGTTGTCATGGTGTTCACGACGGCTGGAGCGTGGTAGAACGCCGCGGAATAGCCGTAAGACGTGATGTCCCAAATCTGCCTGGCCTGTGGATCGCTGGGGCAGAAGAGCACCCCGCCCGTATTCCCGAGCGACTTGTTCGGGTCCTCCGGAGCATTTGGATCGCGCCTGGCAGTCAGCGCCAGGTAGCGGCGAAGAGGCCAGCGCCACCGCCTTCCCATCCAGAGGGCTAGGTCGTCGGTGTTCGGGTAGGTATCGGACCAGTCGGACAAGTACAGCGCGAATGCGTCGCCGATCTGTCTCAGGTTCGACTGGCATTTGGCACGGCGAGCAGCCTCATTGGCAGTTGTATATACTGGGAAGAGAATTGCTGCCAGAATTGAGATTATCGCCACTACAGTCAGTAGCTCGATGAGTGTAAATCCATTTCGTCTGTGCGGTAACTTGATTGCCATTACTTTCCGGAGCCTTTCTGGCTGCGATACTTGACCAGCTCCATTGCTATCACGGAGCTAGGAGTATCGGTGATTGTGGCAACCTTTTCTATGGTCCTGGCCATCGCGCGCATTCCGATCTCATCCATTTCGTCGCCGGAATGGATCTGATCCATCGCATCCGAGATGATCCGAACGGTCTCGAAAATGAACTGAGCGCGCACCTGCGGCAACTGGCGTAGATGTAATTTGGCGAACCTGCGAGAGCATTGTTCCATAACAGCTTCCCACTTTCGCTCGGCCATTCGCTCAACGTGCTTGCGCTCCATCGATGCGCGCCGGGTAGCCTCAGCAACCTCTTCCCGCTTCACGTGCGCCGCATAATCGCCTTCGGTCGTCCCCTCGATGACCGCAATCGTCATCGGCCTTCCTACCAGTTCGGTCAGCGCCTTCTCGATGGTGGTCCGGTGCTCCGAGCTCATCAGGTAGCCTCTCATCGGAGAGTCGCTCGGTGGAAAGCCTATTACGAAGGTATCGCCGTCGTCTATCACCCCGCTGCCTGCTTCGAGCGCGCGCCACAGCGTCGGTGCAAGTGTCCGGTCCTTGACACGCTCAACTGCCTCAAGCCAGATTCTCTGTGCCTCGTAGTGGTTCATTTGTCTTAGATTACCTCAAAGATGAATATGATTTCCATCGTGATTATATCCGCAGCAAAGGGCGAAGTCAATCAGGCATTGTGCAGAAATAAGGGTAGCAGTCAGAACGGTGTTAGGTGTCGGGTGATGGGTGCTGGGAAGGCTCTTCCCTACCAACACCTAACACCCAGCACCCAACACCCGGATGATACCTCTATTCTTGTACGATCCCTTAGCGGTCAGCGCTGTCGCTGGTCTGTTTCCTTAGCCTTCTTCTGTACGCGTGAGAGCCGGTGTTTGAGCCACGGCGGGGTCATAAGCGTGGTAACTAGAAGCACAAGGATGACTGCGCCATAGACGCTCTGGTTCAGGATAGCGTTGTGCAGACCTATGCTCGCAAATATCAGCCCCACCTCACCTCGTGGAACCATTCCGATACCTATAGTGAGCTTGTCGGCCCTCTGCTTTATAGCGCCAAGCCCGGACGCCAGCTTTGTAGGTATAGCAATGGCCAGAAGCACTGCGCCGAGCCCAAGAACGGGCCAGTTCTCCGGGCGCGCCGGATTGAGCAGCCCCAGATCGACGCGCATTCCGACCTGGGCAAAGAAAACCGGAACGAATATGTCAGCCACGGGCTGGATCTTTTCTGTTATGTGGACTCGGTCCTCCGTCGAGGCGAGCACAAGACCAGCGGCGAACGCGCCGACTATCGCTGCAAGCCCAAGAAGAGATCCCAGGTATGCAACTACAAGCCCAAAGCCGAACGCCGACACAACAAGAACGCCTCTTCCTCGCATCTTGCGCGTCAGACTAATCAAGAAGGGCGCGGCTCGATGTCCGATCACTATAGCGGCGACAAGGAACGCCACAGCCATGCCCACCGTTCGTCCGACATCGATCACGCGCAGGGCAGCGCCGCCTACAAGCCCGAGCACGACCGATAGAACCAGGAGCCCTAGTATATCGTCAACTACCGCCGCTCCGATCACGATCTTCGCCTCTTTCCGGTGCATCATGCGCAGGTCGTTGAACACTCGAGCAGTTATCCCAACACTTGTTGCTGTCAGAGTCGCACCGAGGAATAGAGCAATATATGTATCGTAACCAAGAAGCCTCATGGCTCCGAATCCAAGGAAAAGTGGCAGGACTACTCCTATTGCGGCTACAAGCGCAGCGGGCGCGCCCACCTTCAAGAAATCTGCCAGCTCACTCTCAAGTCCGACTTCAAAGAGCAGCAGAATCACGCCGATCTCCGCCACAAACATTATTGCTTCGCTATCCACGGCAGGGTGCAGCGCGGGTATAATCCCAAGAACAATCCCAGCTACTATTTCGCCGAATACCGCGGGCTGATGGAACCGCTCTGAGATCTCGCCGCCTGCTCTGGCGGCTACAATGAGGAGAATCAGATAAAGTAATTCATTGCTGGCGTGCATATTCAGGTTCGAATCTCCAATCAAGTTTTCTCGCGCAAAAGAATCCCGTCTAAGACTGCATCCTAAAACTGTTGCGGAGGCAGTTATTCTCAGGCATCCTGTACCCTTTACGCATCCTGAGCTTGTTCTTACGCATCCTGAGCTTGTTCTTACGCATCCTGAGCTTGTTCTTACGCATCCTGAGCTTGTCGAAGGATGCGACTGCACCCAATATTCGAGTTTTAGGATGCACTCTAAATGAAAAGACTGTCACCAAGGGTTTTACGCTCTGCTATTTTCCTTTTTTTTGCATTTATTTGCAAGCCTGGTCGGGTATAGTCTTCAGCAGCATCGTTTGTTGGCGAGATCAGACTAGCAACGCATCCTGAGCCCATGCTGAGCTTGTCGAAGCACGAAGGGTGCGTTATGGTATGGTGCGGGAACGGCGGGCTCGGGGAAAACTAACGGGTCTCTGCCAATTCACTTCCCGCAGCAGGCGCTGAGATGCCGATGGTGCCCAACGGTCGGGGATTATCAAATCCGGGCCCGATACTGCGAATTTGCAATCCGTCATCCACAATTTTCACGCAAGCGACGGGTCATCGATGCCCCGGCCGTCGTCTTCCTGTAAGTTCACGTCTGCCGCACACTTGGCACATGAGCAATACGTGGATGTCCTGGGGATGCGGCTCCCGCGCACGGCTGACTTTGAGCATCAGGGCTATTGACATACTTCTGCGCAAGGAATATCATGACAACCAGGCTGGTGACAAAACATGGCTCACTTGACTTTCACATTCAAACTTCTCCAAACGAAGGGACTGAAAGGCCGAGTCCTGCACGAAGCCATGCAACGGTGGACCACGGCGCACAGAGAGTTCCTGGACCTGTGCGCTGGTAAGGTCGAGGAGTTCGACTCTGCCTGCTCCCGCGAAACCCCCAAAGGAGTGCGACGCAGCAAGCTATCCCTTGACAAGTGGGTGAGACAGAATATCAAAACCCTCGACTCCTTCCAACGGCTAGAATCGAGCATGAAAGATTCTCTGATCTCCCACCTGGGCGAGCAACTTCTAAGCTACCTGGAGCTAACGGGAATCCAGAGGAACGCTGGAGTGCCTACGGGACGCGGCGCCGGCGACCTGCTTTTTGAACAGTACATTGAGGAGTTGACAGGTCGGGCCTGGGTGGAGGGAGAACCGGAGGAGGGTCAAAGTGAGGAGTTCGTCAGAACCCAGGGCAAAGTCCAAGGCTACCGCCCAAAGCTGCCCTATACGCCGGTTTCCTTCTGCAGGTACGATACTGGCAGAAACTACTGCATTGTAAAGAGCGAGGATGGCAAATACTTTGCCCTCCTCTGTCTCCTCCCGGAGGGAACAGGCTTCACTGATAGTAATTGTCGGCTCTAGAGTGGGCGGGCTTCCTCTTCCTAGACATACATGTTTCGCTCCATCTCGGTACCCGTACCGGCCAGAGAGATCGTTGACGAGCCATCTGCCGTTTGATACAATGGTGCGGGGAACTTAATGGCGGCTAGATGGACTAGTATCCGACTGAAGCTGACCGATGCACGCACTGCCTACGGAGGATTATGTGACCAGAGGAATACAAGCGCCCGTCTTGAGTGGGCTGGAAACGCAATTACCATTATGGACAAATGATCCTGTAGGGGAAGACCCTGATTATCTGTCAAAGCAACTAATCACTTACATTGGCAATAAGCGTGCCCTGCTCGGTCACATCGGGGTCGCAATAGCACGAGTGAAGAGGCGACTTGGTAAGGAACGCCTACGAATTTTGGACGCTTTCTCCGGGTCAGGAGTGGTGTCACGATATTTCAAGAGCCACGCGGACTTTCTCGCCGCCAATGACATCGAGGACTTTGCTGTGGTCGCAGCAAAATGTTACCTTCGAAACAGAAGCACTGTTGATTTCCAGCGACTCTACGAGATAGTAGATGAACTCAATGATAAAGTTGAGGCTCCCTTATTTCCGCCGGGATTCATAGAAGAACTCTACTCGCCGCGGGATGAAGCTGGTATCACCAAGGATGATCGTGTTTTCTACACGCGAGAAAACGCTTCCCGGCTAGATAACTACCGCAGGTTGATTGAGTCAGTGCCGGCGGATTACCGAGACCTGGTTCTTGGCCCCCTTCTTAGCGAAGCAAGTGTTCATGCTAACACTGCTGGAGTGTTTAAAGGGTTCTACAAGGACCGGCAAACAAAAATCGGTCGTTTCGGGGGTACAAACTCTGATGCCCTAACTCGAATAAAAGGTAAGATCTTGCTCGATGTACCGATTCTAAGTAAGTTCGAATGTGACGTGAGACTATTCCAAGAGGATGCGAATGAGGTTGTCCGGAAGTTTTCTGATCTGGACCTTGCTTATTTCGACCCACCATACAATCAGCACCCCTATGGGTCCAACTACTTTATGCTAAACCTAATGGTTCATTACAAAAGGCCAGAGAGAATAAGCAAGGTCTCTGGCATCCCCTTAGACTGGCGACGCTCCGACTATAATGTTCGTTCACGCTCATTGGGACGATTAAGGGATTTATTCAATAAGGTTGATTCCAGGTTTATCCTCGTGTCTTTCAACAACGAAGGATTCGTGCAACCAAATGAAATGCGTCAGTTACTCAGCGACATTGGTCCAGTCGAGGTTCTGGAGGCTCCATATAACACATTTCGGGGTAGTAGAAATCTCCGAAACCGCAGCATTCATGTTACAGAGCAACTATTCCTCGTAGAACGAAAATAGGATTCGGGAGCCTGCCATTAGAAGGGAAGGTAGACGTTGATGGCACGCAAACACCAACTCCGAGAGCAGAGGACGGGGACGGTCATCAATCTTTCGTCCAAGAAACAGGAGAGTCGGCTTGGAAAAGCCTTGTCTATAGTCGAGGAACGACTGCGAGCAGAGTTCAACGTGACTCTGCGTCATGAAAAAGAATGGAAATTGGCCGATGTCATTTCCAAGCTAAGAACTCATTTTCCAGATGTGGAGTTCTTCTGTTGTTTCGACACATCTGCGATGCGGCCTGATGGCGGCATTCTGTCCATCCTGGACGAGGATGGCACATCTTATCCGGTACTCATCGTGGAGGTCAAGAACCAAGGCACAAACGATCTGCGTCGTGAGGAAGGCATGCCGCCACAGGCCAGAGGCAACGCGATAGAGCGGCTAGGCAAGAACGTGATTGGGTTTAGAACGGCGATGCTTAACGAGTGCATAATCCCGTTTGTGTGCTTTGGTGACGGCTGCGACTTCGCAGAGTCAAGCAGCATTCGCGATAGGGTCGTCACAATAGCAATGTTTGGACCCCTGAACAAGATTCAAGTTGTCAACGAAGGCGAGCATAGCCGCTTTAATAGAGGTAGCTTTTTCTTTAGAGAGAAGCCGTGGACTGTAGAAGAGATGAGCGAAATAATGTCGGAAATTGCGCGGCGTAGTATTCATTATTATTATGCCAAGTATGGCGAGGAACGCTTCCAATTGAAACTTGATCGTCCGAGATAAGTGTTTGTTGCTTTGATGGCCGGGGATTTCCATCCCCGGCCCAAGTCCGGCGGATATTCATCCGCAGACACATCCTCCGGCCCCGTACAAGCCCTGCTACTGCCTGCACTCTCAGCTTTTCGTGCCCTTCGTTTCTTTTCGCGTCTTCGCGTTTCAAACCCCAGATGCCGTGACACAGCCTCTAAAACAGTGACAACTTCCTCCCCGCACCCCCCTTTTTCGCATCACATCTTGCCCATCCTATGTCACCATCACACACAGTTCACTACTATCAGACGCCACATTCCGCCCTTCTCAATCTCAAATCCAAAACCAGGTGTTGCATGTTTAATGCATCATACCTGAACCGGGGAAGAGAGGAGTCCTCTGAGACGGGGAATTCCAGATTCCCCGCCTCCTCATTTTCCCCGTCTCCTCGGTTCAGAAGTTTGTCCGATGGCCGGAGATCGATATCCCCGGCCATCGCTTGGACAAGAGTGATCCAAAATCTAAAATCTAAAATCTAAAATCCCTCCGCCGCCAAACATCCGTTCCCAAAAACTTTCCAAACATTTCCCAGTTTATTACTTGATTTTCTGGTTATCTGTCGTCTATTATTAGTGTACATACTCTCACCTACATCAGGAGGATGCCATGCTCATCTTTCAACCAGACACACAGAAGTCCAGGTATTGCCCAGATAAGACACGGGTGTCGATATTAGAGACCGGTGAACCGGGGAATCTGGAATTCCCCGTCTCAGATCATTCCCCGCCTCCCCGGTTCGGGTATCTTGTGTTGGATGGACAACTCCCAAACCCAAAACCCAAAATCTAAAATAGTAGAAACGAACTCAAATAGCCCGTCTCGAACTCAAAAAGGCCCGGTTCGTTTTGCGCATGCTAAGGGATTAAGAGGCAATAAATCGTCGGAACTGCAAAAAACGAACTTAGACAGCGTCTTCTGATTGGAAATAGCACGCGATTGATGAGATACCGATGCTCGTAAACAAGTCGGGCTACATCAGCTCGCCGTCAAGCCTGTATTGGGCGTCGTACATCTGGCTGTAGATGCCTTCGCGCTCAAGCAGGCTCTTGTGGTCGCCGACTTCAACGATTCTGCCGCTTTCGAGGGTTACAATAAGGTCTGCATGTCTCACCGTAGACAGACGGTGCGCGATGACGAAGGTAGTTCTGCCCCGCATCAGATGGTCCATCGCGCGGTGTATCAGATATTCCGACTCGGAATCCACAGACGAGGTAGCCTCGTCAAGAATAAGTATCCTCGGATCAGCAAGCACTGCGCGCGCAATAGCTGTCCTCTGCTTCTGACCGCCGGATAGCTTGATTCCGCGTTCACCTACCTCAGTATCGTACCCCTGCGGCAGTTCGCGGATAAAGGAATCGGCGTTGGCGGCCCTTGCAGCAGTGACTATCTCTTCCTCAGTCGCGTCCAGGCGGCCGTAGGCGATGTTCTCCCTTATGGTTCCGTTAAACAGGAACGTGTCCTGAAGCACAATCCCTATCTGTGCGCGCAGGGACTGCTGTTTGACCGTGCGGATGTCTACTCCGTCGATCAGAATCCGGCCCTGGCTCGGATCGTAGAATCGGGGGATAAGATTGACTATGCTGGTCTTGCCCGCGCCACTCCTTCCGACGAGGGCCACTATCTGTCCGGGCTCACAGTGTACGTTAATGCCAGAGAGCACCTCCTCACCGGTAGCGTAGCGGAAGTGAACATCCTCCAGAGTAACCGATCCCTTCACCGGCGGCATCTCCACGGCGCCCAGAGCATCTGTCAGGTCCGGCTCTGTGTCCAGCACTTCAAAGATGCGGTCGGCGGCTGCGAGCGCCCGCTGTATCGTGTCATTAATACGCGCAATGTTCGCCACAGGCTGATAGAACATGCCGATGTAGCCGACAAAGGCTACTACGGTCCCGAGGCCGATCTTCTCCGGATGCAAAATCACAAGCCTCCCGCCAAACCACCACATCGCCACCATGCCGAGCATCACCACTAGCTGAGTGACGGGAAAGAACGATGTCCACATACGGATAATTTCAACGCGCATCCGGTAGTAGTCCTCAGCCTCACGAGAAAATCGCTGGTATTCGTGTTCTTCTCTCGCGAACGACTTTATCACCCGGATTCCCGACAGGTTGTCCTGCAGCCTCGCGTTCATGTCGCCGAGCCGTTCTCTGGAGAGCCGATAATTCTTGCGCACCTTGCGGCTGTATTTGAATACGATCAGGCCGAGGATCGGCACCGGGATCATCGTCACCATAGCAAGGGGAGCGCTGAGGCGGAATAGAATAACAACGATCGCCGCGACTTTGAGCGCATCGGCGATGAGCGTATCCGCGGCGTGCGTTACGAACTCCTCTACGACCTCGCTGTCGTTGGTTACCCGGGACATGACTTCGCCCGTCTGCCTGGTTTCAAAGAAAGTCAGCGACAACTTCTGCAGATGGCTATATATCATCCGCCGCAGATCGAGTATGAACTTCTCCCCCAGGATGTGCATGACAAACGCCCGAGTACGGCTGAAACCCGCGATGGCAATATGGAGCACAAGAAGCCCGACAGCAATCAGACTCAACGCCTGCAGCCTCTCGGAAGCGGGGGTGATGCTGTCCGGCACCAGCAGGTCGTCGACAATCTTGCGCCAGGCGAGCGGAGGGATCAGCTCAAGCATGGTCACGCATACGAGCGCCGAGATGCCGACCGACACCGACCGCCAGTGCGGGCGCAGGAATTTAAGAAGCCGGCTGAATGTTCTGATTTTGCTCTGCTCTGCCATTTCGTCTCTGTAGCTATATTACCATCACCGGACGAATTCGCCAAGCGTCCGAGACAGGTGTTGGGTGTTGGGTGATAGGTCATGGGGCATGGGGCATGGGACATGGTAAGACCCTCTGTTACCTGTTACCTGTTACCTCATCGCTCATCGCTCATCGCTCATAGCTGCCCTCTCACAGATCCTGGAAAGCTTGCAGGTGTCGCAGGCGGGTTTCCGCTCGGGAAGGATGTCAGTATCTTCTGTAATCGCCAGCATACCAGCCGCTACCTCACGAATAAACTGCTCAAGTTCAACGGTCTGTGGATCAGTAAGATATGCGGAGGCCGATATGCCGGTCCGCAGACAGTGAATCGTGGCAATGACTTGCCTGCCGGGATATTTCCTCCTTGCCAGGAGTTGATAGATACTCATTGCCAGATCGCGCGCGACCTCTTCCTCGGTTACTGACCCCCGTCCGGTCTTGTAGTCGATGATCTCCAGCGTGCCGTCCGGTCTTTCGTCGAGCCTGTCAATCCGCCCTATCAGGACGAATTCGCCCATGTCCTCCCTGAGCTGGCGTTCCGTAAACAAAGTAATAGATCCTGATCTGGAGTTTGCGTAATATTCTTCTAGCAGACGCGCTCCGAACTCCTGATGCGCGCTTTCCTCCTGGAGTGACGAATATCCTGTGCTGGTCCAGGTGCTCTGAAGCCTCTCTACGAGTTCTTCAGCGGTTTGGGTAGAATGGCCCCCGGCGGCGTAGAAATCGTGAATGGCGCGGTGTAGAGTCCCACCGAAGCTGTCCCCGGCGTTCGGGGTGTAGTAGAAACTGGCGGACTTTGTGATGTAGACGAGCTTATACATCAGCGGACATTCCAGGAACACTCGGATCTTCGTCGGGCTGATCTGTGGTTTCCTGGCCCGCGCCTGTCTCTTTCTTCCCATCCCGGCCAAGCGGGAGCCAAAAGGTAAACCGGGCACCAGTCAGTATCTCCTTGTATACGCCGCTTCAATGATGTTGACGCGCCTTGAATCGGTCACCCAGCCGAGCTCGAACCATTCTCTTACACGATAGCTCAGCCTCAGAGTGTAAGTGGCCCCGGTTAATGTCGAGGCTCCCGTGACTATCCTCCAATATGAGACGTGGAACCCATCAAAGAGTTGCCTGGATATAAACACCGCAAGCGGCTGCTCGAAGCCGTACTCTATGTTGAACTCTTCAAGCCCGAATGCCTCTACGAACGCCTCTCCCAGCCTCCCTAATACCAGCGGAGACAGGGCAACCGTAAACAGATCGCTCAACTGCTGGCTGAGCGCAAGCTCTCCGCCGCCGTAGATGTCCTCAAAATGGCCGAGCGCAGCAAGAATGCGGTCACGCGGGAGCCCCGGCGGCTCGCTGCGAAGGTCGATGTCCTGCGGACGCAGATTCTCCAGCGAACCGTGAACCGTCATTACGATTGTGTAGCGGCGGCGCTCACCCGTCGGAGAGGTCGCAGTAACGGAGGTCTGAGCGCGCATGTCAACTGCCACCCGCGCTGGCTCGGGCGGAATCCAGCTTACGTTGATAGTCCCCCTGGTTATCCGCATTTTCTGGGTAGGGAGGTCGATCTGCCCGCTGGCGACAGTGAAATCGGCGGCAATCTCCGGCCTCCCAAGAGACCCGGCGATCCGCCCCTCCCCTTGCAGAAGCGCCTTGATGTTCGGATTGCGGAACCAGACGTCATCACGCAGCACAAACGAAAGGTCGAAAGCGGGATTGAACGCGGGCGCGGGCGGGCGCGGGGCCGGACCGACCGGCAAAGGAGAGAGAATCACGATTGCATCGGAGATCTGGATGCTCCCTGCGATCCTGGGCTGCATCAACGCGCCTGTCACGGAGATCCCATCCTCGGCTGTTGTGAACTTGCCGCTGACCCGCTCCCTGTAGCCGAACAAATCTTGCTCGGTGATCGCAAGCTGGTCTGCCCTGAGCACAAGGGCGACGATTCCTTCTGCCTGGCCCTCGACCGGCCGGATCAAATTCGCAATCGACACGCTGCCGCCCGGTTCCACCTGAAACGTCCCGCCCGCGCTTGACCGCCCGGTCAGCCGTTCAACAGTAATCAGGTCCTGGTCGAATACCAGGTCCGCCTGAAGGCCGGTAAACCCGGTCTCTATCTTTCTGATCCTCATCTTGCCATCGGCGATGGTGAGCCTTCCGTTCAAGTCGGGGCTGCTCAGGGTGCCCGTCACATCCAGGTTCGCCGAGAAAGTGCCCGGCTCCCGTTCATCGACAGTTATTGCATCTGTAAGCACGCCCAGTATTCCAAGCGTCTGTTCTTCAACTGATGCGCGCAGGTCGATTGGTCTGTCCGTAGGCACGCTGAGCGTCTGCCAGTTCCAGGGTATCGTGCCGTAGAAGGCGGCTGAGTGGTCGTCGCGCGTGACAATGGCGCGGCTGATCTCTATCCAGCCGCCGTTTATCGTGATCTGGCTTGCGCGCAGCCGGTCGAACTCTAAGCCGTATACGACCGGCTCAACCAACTCGACCGACATGTCCACCTGTGGAGACCTGACGGGTCCCCTGATAGAGGCGCGGAGAGTGGCAGCGCCGGTCACTGGAGTGGGCCCGGTTGCGGGAATGAGTGCGGCCAGGTCCAGGTTATAGGCGTCAACCTCAAGATCGGTTCTCCCGTTTTCAACCAGGGTGCCGCGGGCTGTCACGTTCAGTACATCGGATGAGGCTTCGAATTCTTCCAAAACCACGAGCCCTCTGCGCGAGACGACCGCAAGGTCCAAACGCACATCCTCGATCTCCGCTATGTCCACCTCTCGCGCCGAAAGGCTCAGTCTCGCTTCAAGCGACTCCACGGGGCCAGATGCTGAGAACGAGGCCGTTATCACTCCTGTGTCGGGACGGCGCAGCCGCGAGAGCAGGTCTCGCAGCCCCTCCGCTTCGGCAGAACTTATGTATGGGCTGTTGATTGCGACCGTGTAAAGAGCGGGAAATGAGAATTCCGTGAGAGCGCCATCCTCAACAACAAGTGTGCCGGCATCTGTATCGTAGACAACGCTGTCGATGGAGATTCTCCCCTCACCCCGGTCGAGCACCATGTCAGACAGCGCCATCACCTCTCCTGTCCACGCAACCCCCACGGAGACTGCGTCGAACTGAACTGTGTTGATCGTAGGCCGTTCTGAAACAATCCTCGCGGCCACGTTTGGCCGTTGCGTGGTGCCGGAGATTCGCCCGGTAAGATCGGCCTCGCCTGAAAGGACTGCATAAGGACTGGTGATCTCTCGAAGCCGGGCCAGAGAGACCCTGCTGGCTGAAAACGTAAACGCGAGATTGCCGCTCCTGTCTATGCTTCCTGTCGCAGTGAAAGTGGCCTCGTCGCTCCTGGCCGTGAGGTCGGCGAGACGTAGTGTGCCTTCTGAATATGTTACTTGCGCCTGCGCCGAGGTGACGGGGTAGCCTGAGACGGAGCCGTCCGTGAGCGTTAGTGTCCCCTCCGCAACGAGATTCGGCGCAGAGCCTCGAATGGACAGTCTGCCTGATATAGTCCCGGTCACGTCCGCCTGGGTCCTCAGAATTGAGAGGATTGTGGCCGCGGGGGCTTGTGCGACTTCCACATCGAGCTCGAAGCGGGGAGCGCGCGTCGTAGGGCCCGTGATTCTGCCACGAACCACGATCTCCGCCGGAAGCACCCGCACTATTGCGTCCTCAAGTGTCACCAAGTCCCTCGATGCCACAAGCTGGCCCCTCGCGTAGTCAAACTGGAAGGTTCGGAAGGAACCCTCGAATATCTCCGCATTAGCCACGAGCACGGGATTTGAAAAGGAACCGGAAATCCTGCCCTGCAGGTTCGCTGTCCCGGCATAGCCGGTGAGGTTAAATGGCTCAAGCAGACGCCGCAGGTCAACACCGGCTGCGGCTATCTGAAGGTCGAGCCTGCTGTCAACAATGTCTCCCGACAGCCGCACAGCGCCGCCGGCCGCATTCGCCGAGAGACTTCGTATCCTGACCAGATCGGAGGTGACGAGCACGCTTGCGGTCGCGCCTGTGAACCTGGTATTGTCTAATATTCCGCTAGGAACTTGAACATTTGCCTCGAGCCTCGGCCGCTCTAAAGTGCCGCTTAGGGAGAATCTGCCCGCAGCCCTGCCGCGCACACCTGCCGTCTGAAGCTGCGCAATCTCTGCAAGCTGGATGCCCGACGCCGTGCCGGATAGCAGCAGCCTGGCAGTCTCCTTCCCGATTACGATGGCGCCGCTCAATCTCAGCGCCCCATCCAGTGCGCGCGCCGACGCGGACTCTACATCAACTGTTTTGGCGGCGTAGGTAGCGCGAACAGTCAGATCGGAAGCGCGATATCCTTCTGCTAGCACAGCCGGGATGGAACCGCTGACCGTATACGCCAGATTGTCGGTCGGACCCAGGATGTCGATTGTGACAGGTCCGCGCCCGATCATTCTCACCTGCCGGAGCGTCTCAGGGGCCTCCGCGGCCTCAAGCAGTCTTTGGAAATCCGCGGATCGCGAAGCTACTTTCAGGTCCAGCCTCGGAGCCGAAAAATCGACGACTTTGCCGGTGACTTTGAACGCGGTGCCGACCATCGATGCCGAGATATCCAGATCGGCAACGTCGTTTGCAAACGCGATCGTGCCGGTGACGTTGGTCGCGGGCCTTCTGAATCGCACGACGTCTGCGCTTCCGTTTCGTATTTTCGCCTGGCCGATATATCGCCATACCTTTCGTCCGTCCGTGATCCGTCGGGTGGCGCTCAGCCGGAGGTCCGCACGGCCCTGTCTTACATTCACTGCTCCGGGCATGAAGAAGTAGCGAGACCAGTGCGCAGCAGCGGCATTATCAGCGACGAGGTCCAGCGAAAGCCTGCCGGTTTGATTGTCTATAGACCCCGATAGGCTCAGCCTATCGACCAGCTTTCCCTCGGCCCCTCGACCTGAAACGTTGTAGACGTAGAGCGGAGCTTGAGCGGCGTCGAACGTCGCATCCAGATCGACAATCCGCGTGACAATGGGCTTCGGACGAGGTACCCGGGCCAGCCAATCCCGAAAAACGAGCCTCCCGTTGGTGATCCTTACGGTCCCCTTGAACGGCGGGCGGGGCGGTCCGGGCTTGGGGGTCAGCAGGTCCTGGATGTTCAGCCTTCCGGTCCTGAATCGCTCGAGCAGGATTTCCGGTGATATGAGACGGACCGACTCGACACTCTGTATTGGCGCGACCCTCCCTCTTATCAAGTGGAACCAGTTGTAGCGGACGATAACTCTCTCTGCGGAGAGCAGCGTGCCCGCGTCGAAGCTATCGCCGTTCGCAATGCGGAGGTCGCGGATGGTGGCGATGCCAAGGGGGGAGACTTCGACGCTGCCGATGGTTACAGCCCTGTTGGTCTGTCTTTCAATCTCATCTACGAGCAGCACATCGAGCTGCCTGGTCACGGAGCGCGCTTGAGTCATAAGGTAGATGATAGCTGCGATAAGCAGCACGATCACCGGTAGAGTAGACAAGGCGATAATTATGATCCGCCTTCTCTGGTTCATCGGCTATCTCTCCGCCCGCAGCTTCAGACTGCGCCGAAAGTGCTCTGCTATTGTGGCTCGCACAGTGCTCATACTCGGCAGTGGGTCCATGATCCGCTCCAGCGAGGTAATCTGAGCCGAATCAAGCCCGCAGGGATTGATAAAGGTGAAATGTCGCAGGTTTGGACTCACGTTTAACGCAAATCCGTGATAAGTGACGCCGCCCCTTACGGCGATGCCGATGGAGCAGATCTTCTTGTCACCAATCCAAACCCCGGCGGGGCCTTTGTTGCCCCCCGACAGACCAAACTCGGCCAGTGTGGAGATGACTACCTGTTCTAATAGACGCAGAAAACCGTGGACATCGCTCCCGATAGCCCGGAGGTTCACAATCGGATAGCCGACCAACTGGCCGGGACCGTGATAGGTCGCATCTCCGCCCCTGTCGATCCGGACAAGCTCGATTCCGTGCTCAGCTAGTTGATCCTCCGAGGCCAGCAGGTTTTCCATTTGTGTGCTTGCCCCAAGGGTGATGACCGGATGGTGTTCAAGGAGGATAAGAGCGCCGCCGAGCTTCCCCGACCGCACGTCCGAGTGCAGCCTGATCTGTAGACCGAGGGCCTCGCGATACGGAGTCAGTCCGAGATTGATGAGGTGAAACTCCAGCGGGTCGGCTTCAGGTCGTCGGACATCGGTCAAATACAAACTCTCGTTCAACAGGCTTCTCCGGAGCAAGCTTTCCAAGTGGTGGCAACAGCTAACTCAGTATACCCATCACAAACCGAGCCGGTCAATCAACCCAGCTTTTCTAAAACGCTCTAACTTAGTAAGCATTTTCATAAATACGATGACGTATTATTCTGTGGTATAATCTCCTCAAAGGAGGAGAGGAATGCCTCAGAAGAGTCCGTTTCATATCGAGTTGACGCCGAAGGAGAAGACGCAGCTTGAGCTACTGGCAC